>NZ_CAWQAF010000001.1:0-85400 GCF_963892745.1 Yersinia sp. Marseille-Q3913
AACTGATGACCCCCTCCGTGTAAAGGAGATGCTCTACCAACTGAGCTAATCGCCCCGCCGTGTTGTTGGAGTCGCATTATAGGGATAGTTCGAAGTGAGTCAACGGTTTTTAAAACGAAAACAACCGTTCGCCGCAAATTTAGACAGGATGCGATATTTATCGCCGCTATGAACGTTTGTTTAGCTATATCTGTCAGTAATCATCGATTGCATACCGGTAACATCGTTGAGGAATTACCTCAGGGTGGTAGAATGGCGCCTACTTTTTCGAATTTCGAGCAACAGCCGGCGTCTGCTGGTCGGCGTAGCGTAATAAGGCATCGATCCCAATGAAAATCAAAACCCGTTTTGCACCCAGCCCTACCGGCTATCTCCATGTAGGTGGCGCACGTACCGCACTGTACTCCTGGTTATTCACCCGTCATTTAGGCGGTGAATTTGTGCTGCGCATAGAAGACACCGATCTTGAGCGCTCAACCCAGGAAGCTATTGATGCCATTATGGACGGTATGAACTGGCTGAATCTGGATTGGGACGAAGGCCCGTATTTCCAAACGAAACGTTTCGATCGCTACAATGCCGTGATTGACCAAATGTTGGAAAAAGGCACCGCTTATCGTTGCTACTGCTCTAAAGAGCGCCTGGATGAGCTTCGTGAGACTCAAATGGCCAATGGCGAGAAACCTCGCTACGATGGCCGCTGCCGCGATAGCCACTGTACCCACAGTGCTGATGAGCCATCGGTAGTGCGTTTTCGTAACCCGCAGGAAGGTTCGGTCATTTTCGACGATAAAATCCGTGGGCCGATCGAATTCAGCAACCAAGAGTTGGATGACTTAATTATCCGCCGTACTGATGGTTCACCAACCTATAACTTCTGCGTGGTAGTTGATGACTGGGATATGGAGATCACACATGTTATTCGTGGTGAAGACCATATCAACAACACCCCGCGCCAGATTAATATTCTAAAAGCATTGGGAGCACCTGTTCCTGAATATGCCCACGTTTCAATGATCCTCGGTGATGACGGCAAAAAACTCTCTAAACGTCACGGCGCGGTTGGCGTCATGCAATACCGTGATGACGGCTACCTGCCAGAAGCACTGCTGAACTATCTGGTGCGTTTGGGCTGGTCTCATGGTGATCAAGAGATTTTCTCGGTTGCCGAAATGACCGAGCTATTCACACTGGATGCGGTGAGCAAATCAGCCAGTGCTTTCAATACTGAAAAACTGCAATGGTTGAACCATCACTATATCAATAGCTTGCCGCCAGAACATGTTGCCGTGCAACTGTCGTGGCATATCGAGCAGTTGGGTCTCGATACCCGTAACGGCCCTGAATTGGTTGAAATTGTTAAGCTGCTGGGCGAGCGCTGCAAGACACTGAAAGAGATGGCCGAGTCTTGCCGCTACTTCTATGAAGAATTTGATGAGTTCGATGCTGACGCCGCTAAAAAACATCTGCGCCCGGTTGCACGCCAGCCGCTTGAAGCAGTCAAAGCTAAACTTGCCGCTATCACTGACTGGACCACGGAAAACGTGCACAATGCCATTCAGGGCACTGCTGACGAGTTAGGTGTCGGTATGGGCAAGGTTGGTATGCCGCTGCGTGTTGCCGTCACCGGTGCCGGCCAATCACCGGGGATGGATGTGACCGTCCATGCTATCGGTCAGGCTCGTTCACTGGCCCGAATTGATAAAGCACTGGCCTTTATCAACGAACGCGAAGCGCAACAGCAATAACTGAGCATTCTTAATATGATCAGGCGGCTACTCAGCCGCCTTTTTTATATGGATAGCATCATTAATTGTGAGCAGGATTCCATTTATTCTGCTGTTTGTTGACTGATTTGGCGGCTTTTTCAGCGCTTAACACGAGAAATAGAATTAGCCGTTGACACTGTTTCAGCGGTTTCATATCATGCGCCCCGTTCACACGATTTATTATGTGCGCATTGGGGCTATAGCTCAGCTGGGAAGAGCGCTTGCATGGCATGCAAGAGGTCGACGGTTCGATCCCGTCTAGCTCCACCAAATTTTACCTTTTTGATCAGTGCGCTTTATCGCCTAATCAGATGGGTTAAATGGGTGGCACAGAGATAAATCAGTACGAACAACCACATTTGTGGGGCTATAGCTCAGCTGGGAGAGCGCTTGCATGGCATGCAAGAGGTCGACGGTTCGATCCCGTCTAGCTCCACCACTCTTTAAAAAACCGGCTCATGGCCGGTTTTTGCTTTCCAGCGCCCATCCTTGTCACGCACCTCGTTTTAAATGCACCATAAAACCGTCACTCCGTTTTGTCATTGACCCCTGTTATCCTGCACACTCTAAATGCATTGATGACTTTAGGAATGGGGTATGGATCAGCAGCAACAAATCATTCAATGGCTCTATGCTGACTCTTATCGTATGCAGGCATTGTCTATTGCCCGCGAACTCGGGCTTAACCAATGGTGCCTGGCCGCGGGATTTGTCCGCAATCTCGTGTGGGATCAGCTCCACGGTCATCAGCTCCCGACACCACTCAATGATATTGATTTAGTCTATTTTGATAAGCAAAACATCAGCGAGCGGCATGATTTACAGCTAGAGGCGCAGTTACAGCAAAACGCCGCATCTCAGCACTCCCCTTTCCCCTGGTCAGTAAAAAACCAGGCCAGAATGCACCTGCGCAGTGGCCGTCAGCCTTATCGCAGCACAGAAGATGCCATCAGCCATTGGGTTGAAGTGGAAACAGCGATTGGTGCCAGACTCAAAGAGTGTGGGGATATCGAGTTGGTGGCTCCGTTAGGGCTGAATGCACTATTTACCCGAACTATTACTCTGAATCCTAAAAATGGTGAAATTGACACCTATCATCAACGAATAAGCAGCAAAAGTTGGCAACAACATTGGCCTGAGTTACGTTTGGTGGTTTAGTCGCTCAGAACCCTGTTTTTGCGCTCATAAAACCGCCAAGTGATAAGTTAGTGATAAGATTGTGTAAAACAGCCCTGGAAAGTTAAAGGTTAATTTTTTCCCGTCGATAAGCATTACTCCAATCCACCTTTTTCTAAGGAATAATGATGTCGAACACGATTTCAACCGCATCTGCGTCAGTCAGCAGTAGTAGTAGCTCCTCAGACAGCAGCGCTGCCGCACAGATTAAGTCCATTAATCAGCAGATCCAAAAACTGACAGAAAAATTAAGCACCTTAAAAGATTCTGGTCTGACGGCTGATGAGTTACAAAAACAGCAGCAACAGATTCAGGGTCAAATTGCCGCGCTGCAAGCTCAAGTCGCCCGTATTGAGACTCAGGAAGCGGAAAAAACCAAAGAGGGTAAAAACGATACCCTAAGCGCGAGTACGCCGACAGGTGATGGGGTTAACCGCCCTTCTGCTCAAAACCAGATTGACGTTTATATTTAATATTTTTGTGCCCTACAAAACAGGGTCATGGCGATGGACGGATCATGCCCACCGCCATGTTTTAGCCCCGCTTAAGCGGTATGACTAAGCTATCTAATCCTTCCACCTTAATTGTCAGCGTCAGTTCCATCAGCATACCCAGCTTACCTTGTGGAAATTCACCTTTGCGGGCGAACCACAGCAAGTACTCTTCGGGCAGATCGATCAATACTCGTCCCTGGTATTTACCAAAAGGCATCCGAGTATTGGCAATCTCAATCAGATCCTCTTTTTCCATACCGTCCTCTGATGTTAGAACTATTCACCCAGCAAGCGGATCATCTCTGCTTCATCAATGACTGTTATCCCAAGCTCCTGCGCTTTCGCCAGTTTTGAACCCGCAGCCTCACCGGCTATCACCAGATCAGTTTTCCTGGAGACACTGCCACTCACTTTTGCCCCCAGGGCTGTCAGGCGATCTTTCGCTTCGTCCCGCGAGAGGATCGTTAGTGAGCCAGTCAAGACCACCGTTTTACCGGCAAATGGGCTGTCAATCTCTTCAGCAATAATCTGCTGCGGCTCTGGCCAACTGATCACCTTCTCCAGCGCCTCGATCACTCGCTGATTGTGCTCCTCGCCGAGGAAGTTCAGCACGTGTTTAGCCACCACTTCACCGACATCTGGCACACTTTTTAGCTCGTCAATATCAGCTGCTCGCAGATTTGCCATATTGCGGAAGTGAGCCGCCAAATTAGCTGCCGTCGCCTCGCCCACCTCGCGGATGCCCAGGGCATACAGGAAGCGAGCAAACGTGGTCTGTTTTGCTTTCTCTAATGCCACAATCAGATTTTGTGCAGACTTTGGCCCCATCCGATCCAGCCCGGTGAGTTTACCTGCCGTCAGCTCAAATAAGTCCGCCGGGTTCTCGACATACTGTTTTTCCACCAACTGCTCGATAATTTTATCGCCCATGCCGTCCACATCCAGCGCCCGGCGGGAGACAAAGTGCTTTAGCGCCTCTTTACGTTGCGCCGCGCAGAACAGACCACCAGTACAGCGGGCAACCGCCTCGCCTTCTACCCGCTCGATATCAGAACCACACACCGGGCAGTGATCTGGGAAGGTGATCTCTTTCGCGTCCTGCGGGCGCTGCTCCATCACCACCCCCACCACTTGCGGGATCACATCGCCAGCACGGCGCACAATGACGGTATCGCCGATGCGTAAACCAAGGCGCTCAATTTCATCGGCATTATGCAAGGTCGCGTTGCTAACAATCACACCCGCCACCTGCACAGGTTCCAGACGGGCAACTGGCGTAATAGCCCCTGTGCGCCCCACCTGAAACTCAACTTCGCGGACCTGTGTTATCTGCTCTTGGGCTGGAAATTTAAACGCGGTTGCCCAACGAGGGGCGCGTGCCACAAAGCCCAACTGCTCTTGCAAATCGAGATCATCAACTTTGATAACCACACCATCGATATCGAAGCCTAAACCGACGCGGTCCTGTTCTACCTGACGATAGAAAGCAATAACCTGCTCACTGCCAGTGCAGAGCTGCACTCGATTACTGACCGGTAAGCCCCAGGCCTTAAATTTCATCAGGCGCTGAATATGACTGCGTGGAAGCTCGCCGCCATCCAACAAACCAACGCCGTAACAGAAGAAAGCTAATCGCCGTTTGGCCGTGATGCGAGGGTCAAGCTGGCGCAATGATCCAGCGGCGGCATTACGTGGGTTAGCGAAAACCTTGCCACCTTTACGGCGCGCCTCATTATTCAGTTGTTCAAAACCCACTTGCGGCATAAAGACTTCACCGCGCACTTCGACCCGCCGAGGGATATTCTCCCCCTGCAAGCGCAGCGGAATGGCACGAATGGTGCGCACATTGGCGGTAATATTTTCACCGGTGGTGCCGTCACCACGGGTTGCCGCCCTGACCAGTTCGCCATCTTCATACAGTAAACTGACCGCCAGACCATCCAACTTCAGCTCGCAGCAAAAGGTTAGCGGCTCGGTGCGTTTCAGGCGATCATGCACCCGCTTATCAAACGCCAAATAGCTCTCTTCATCAAACACGTTATCGAGAGAGAGCATCGGCACTTCATGCTTAACTTGCTCAAACGCATCAAGAGGGGCTGCGCCCACCCGCTGCGTCGGTGAGTCACTGGTAATCAGTTCGGGATGTTGGGTTTCCAAATCACGCAATTGCTGCATCAGGCGGTCGTATTCAGCATCAGGGATCTCTGGGGCATCCAACACATGGTATTGATGTTCGTGATGGCGCAATGAGGTTCTTAGTTGATTAATTTGCTGAATTATCGATTCCATAGCTCACCATCAAAGATAAAAAACCCCCGGCATGCGGGGGTTCGGATTAATTCGGTTCATTGCGAGGCAACGTGATTAGGCGGTTGCGTTTGCTTCCAGCACTTCGCGGATGCGCGCCTTATACGTTTCCAGTTTTTGCGGGGTCATCATACGGCGTTCATCATCCAACACCACACCACCGACATCATCGGCAATACGTTGGGCTGATTGCAACATAAGCTTAAAGTTCTGATGTGCATCGCCATAAGACGGCACCATCATAAACATTGAGACACCCGGCGTTGAGAAATCAGCCATGGTATCAGGGTCAAAGGAACCCGGTTTGACCATATTCGCCAGGCTAAATAATACTGGGCCACTCCCTGCGGGGCTAAGATGACGATGGAAAATGCCCATCTCGCCAAACTGGAAACCAGACTGAAGAACACTCTGTAGCAGCAACTCGCCACCTAGCGCACCACCGTGATGCGCTGCAACATGCAGCACCAAAACGGTCTCTTTCAGTTTTTGCGGTTTCACCTCAGGAGCAGGAGCAACAGGTTCTGGCTGTGGAACCGCATGAGGTGCCGGTTCTGCCGCATGTTGTGGCTCTACATGTCGCGGTTGTGAATAGGATCCGTCAACCGATCCAAGCAAAGGATCACGCTGTGACTCATGCGGTGGTTGCTCAGCAGATAGCCCACCCAAAAGAGGGTCGTCATATTCTGTTTGCACGGAAGCAAAAGGCTGCTGACGAGATTCTGTCTTCACCTGAACCGGCTTAGCATCATCATGCTGAATAACCGGCATTTCTTCATCATCGTCATCAGTATGACTAAACGAAGGCTTCTCCTGTGGATGAGCGGTGCGGACGCGCACCTCTCCTACCCCTTCATCGAGACTCTCGATCGGGGTTTCAACACGTTCTTGTTTCAGACGTTTAACTGGGCGATCGCGAAAAAGTGATGAGCGTTCTTTACGGCTGGTCCATAAACCATGCAATAACAACGCTATTATGGCGATCGCGCCAACAACGATTAATATCAGACGCAAATCCTGCATCATTACTATCTCTGTTGTTCCAATACATTGCCACCGCGGCAAACATTCACCCTTTAACTCTATTTCCCAACGAACACAAGTGCAAGTCCGTGCTCAATTTTCTTCGAAGAAAGATGATTATGCTAGATGTTTCGCTCATTTTTCGCACAATATGTGACTATGCAGTGGGAAATCATACCGATATGATACCCGGGTTGATAAGCTAATAGAGAACTGAATGGCATGGCGTATACGCAAAAAGCGGTAAAAAAGGTCAGTGGTGTCCACTATTTTGCCCAAGGATGGCAGTTGATCTCTCGTCCGGGCATCCGGAGATTTGTTATTTTGCCTTTGCTGGTGAATATTCTGCTGATGGGAGGCGCTTTCTGGTGGTTATTCAACCGCATAGGTGACTGGGTGCCACAATTGATGAGCCATGTTCCCGACTGGTTACAGTGGCTGAGTTATTTGCTGTGGCCGGTTATGGTGATTTCGGTACTACTGGTATTCAGTTACCTGTTCAGTACCCTGGCCAATTTTATCGCGGCCCCTTTTAACGGTTTACTTGCCGAGCAACTGGAGGCCAGTCTGACCGGCAAGCCCCTGCCAGACACCGGTATCATGGGGATCGTGAAAGATCTGCCGCGCATTATGGCGCGTGAATGGCGCAAATTGGCCTACTACCTGCCACGAGCCTTAGTGTTACTGCTGCTGTACTTTATTCCGGGCATCGGTCAAACACTGGCTCCGGTGCTGTGGTTCTTATTCAGCGCCTGGATGCTATCAATTCAATATTGCGATTATCCCTTTGATAACCATAAAGTGAGTTTCCAGGAGATGCGCAGTGCGCTGCGCCAAAATAAAGTCGATAACCTGCAATTTGGTGCACTGGTGAGCTTATTCACCATGATCCCCTTCCTCAATCTGGTGATTATGCCAGTTGCGGTCTGCGGTGCCACAGCAATGTGGGTTGACCGCTACCGCGAGCAGTTTATTCAACCATCACGATAATCATCTGTGGGCGTGCTGGTCACGCCCTTGTTATTGGGATTAAAACTTATTTCCTAATAACATATCGATATACCAATTACTTACTTCCATAGCCATACTGTTAGCGTATGCTTTGAACGTTTCCTACATTTTCATAGAGTTAAAGGACGGGCTATGAGCAAGATATATGAAGACAACTCTTTAACAATCGGCCATACGCCGCTGGTTCGTTTGAACCGTATCGGTAACGGACGCATTTTGGCAAAGGTTGAGTCACGTAATCCAAGTTTTAGCGTTAAATGCCGTATCGGCGCGAATATGATTTGGGATGCTGAAAAACGCGGCATTCTGACGACAGATAAAGAACTGGTAGAACCTACCAGCGGCAATACCGGTATTGCGCTGGCATTTGTTGCCGCCGCACGCGGTTACAAATTAACCCTGACCATGCCTGAAACCATGAGCATTGAGCGCCGTAAACTGCTAAAAGCGCTAGGTGCCAATCTGGTGCTAACCGAAGGTGCCAAAGGGATGAAAGGGGCAATTGCTAAAGCAGAAGAGATTCAAGCGACTGACCCAGACCGCTACCTCATTTTGCAGCAATTCAGTAACCCAGCGAACCCAGAAATTCATGAAAAAACCACTGGCCCAGAAATTTGGGAAGATACTGATGGTGAAGTTGATGTCTTTATCGCTGGCGTGGGCACCGGTGGCACCTTGACGGGGGTCAGCCGCTACATCAAAAACACCAAAGGTAAGGCGATTACCACAGTTGCGGTGGAGCCTACCGACTCTCCGGTTATTACTCAGGCATTAGCAGGTCAGGAAATCAAACCCGGCCCGCATAAAATTCAGGGTATCGGCGCGGGCTTCATTCCCGGTAACCTCGACCTAACACTGGTTGATCGTGTTGCTCTGGTAACCAATGACGAAGCCATCTCTATGGCCCGCCGTTTAATGGATGAAGAGGGCATTTTAGCCGGTATTTCTTCCGGCGCTGCGGTTGCTGCGGCGGTCAAACTTTCTGAAGAAGATGGCTTTACTGACAAAACAATTGTGGTTATTCTCCCCTCCTCGGGTGAGCGCTATTTAAGCACGGCTTTGTTCGCAGATCTGTTCACTGAGCAAGAGCTGCAACAGTAGTGATGCCGTCGCACTAAATGCTAAAAAAGCACCCTCCTGGGTGCTTTTTTTGTGGCGCACTTCAAAGTTTTTACTACATAAAGATTGATTTTAGCCTCTGGGTTTAGTATTTAACCGGACAATTATTTTGATACGCGAAATTAATCGCAGCTTCGATGCTTCTCAGGCTGAATCGATTTATCTATTATGCAATGCGTTATGCAAAGTGACAAAAAATGTCATCAGCTCACGCTGATTGAAGACATAATGTAAAGAGAGCATTATTCTTAGATACGACAGTGCTGATTTTAGACCTGAATTCAGGTTGCACCAGAAACTGTCTTTGTGACTTGCCGGTGGTTGAGGCATAGTCATGCGCGAGTCAAATAGTCTCGTTTTACGCGCACCAATACAGGCTAAAGTTTCGGTTTTACACTAGACTTTAGCTCCACAACATAAATCCAATAAGTTGGGGAAATACAATGTTCCAGCAAGAAGTTACTATTACTGCACCAAACGGTCTGCATACCCGCCCTGCTGCCCAGTTCGTAAAAGAAGCAAAAGGCTTCGCGTCTGAAATTACTGTGATCTCTAACGGTAAAAGCGCTAGCGCCAAGAGCCTGTTCAAACTGCAAACTCTGGGCCTGACCCAAGGTACTGTTGTTACGATCTCTGCTGAAGGCGAAGATGAAAAGAAAGCTGTTGAGCATCTGGTAAAACTGATGGCTGAGCTTGAGTAATCACGCGCGCTTTTTAAGTTAACACCAGTCAAGAGTAAGGTAGGGTTATGATTTCAGGCATTTTAGTATCACCGGGTATCGCTTTTGGTAAAGCACTTTTACTGAAAGAAGATGAGATTGTTATCAACCGGAAAAAGATCTCTGCTGACCAAGTGGAGCAGGAAGTCGAGCGTTTCAAAACTGGCCGGGCCAAAGCCGCAGAACAGTTGGAAGCGATTAAGACCAAAGCTGAAGCAAGCCTCGGCGAAGAGAAAGCTGCTATCTTCGAAGGGCATATCATGCTGTTGGAAGACGAAGAGCTTGAGCAGGAAATCATAGCCCTCATCAAAGATGAGCATGCCACTGCCGACGCAGCCGCTTATTCAGTGATTGAAGGCCAGGCAAAAGCCCTGGAAGAGCTGGATGACGAATATCTGAAAGAACGTGCCGCTGACGTACGTGATATCGGTAAACGCCTGCTGAAAAACATTCTCGGCCTGAACATTGTCGATTTAAGTGCCATTCAGGATGAAGTGATCCTGGTTGCAACTGATTTGACGCCATCAGAGACCGCACAGCTGAATCTGGACAAAGTGTTAGGGTTCATCACCGATTTAGGTGGCCGTACCTCTCACACCTCCATTATGGCCCGCTCATTGGAATTACCGGCTATCGTCGGCACCACCGATGTGACCAAACAAGTCCAGAATGGCGACTATTTGATCCTCGATGCGGTAAACAACAAAGTCTATTTAAACCCAACTGCCGATATCATTGAGCAGTTGAGGGCAGTGAATAATCAGTACATCACCGAAAGAAATGATCTGGCCAAACTGAAAGACTTGCCTGCTATCACGCTTGATGGTCATCAGGTTGAAGTGGTTGCCAACATTGGTACTGTGCGTGATATCGCCGGTGCTGAACGTAATGGCGCTGAAGGTGTTGGTCTGTATCGTACCGAATTCCTGTTCATGGACCGCGACTCACTGCCGACTGAAGAAGAGCAGTTCCAGGCATATAAAGCCGTTGCGGAAGCCATGGGTTCTCAGGCAGTGATCGTCCGTACTATGGACATCGGCGGTGACAAAGACCTGCCGTACATGAACTTGCCGAAAGAAGAAAACCCATTCCTGGGCTGGCGCGCTATCCGTATTGCTATGGATCGCAAAGAGATTCTGCACGCACAGCTGCGAGCAATCTTGCGGGCATCAGCATTCGGTAAATTGCGTATTATGTTCCCGATGATTATTTCGGTTGAAGAAGTACGCGAGCTGAAAGCAGAACTTGAGCTGCTGAAGAGCCAATTACGTGAAGAAAACAAAGCCTTCGATGAAACTATCGAAGTCGGTGTCATGGTTGAAACACCTGCGGCGGCGGTCATCGCTCGCCACTTAGCTAAAGAAGTTGACTTCTTTAGTATTGGGACAAACGATCTAACTCAGTATACTCTGGCAGTAGATCGTGGTAATGAGCTGATTTCACATCTCTATAACCCAATGTCACCATCGGTATTGGGCCTGATCAAACAGGTTATTGATGCATCTCACGCTGAAGGTAAGTGGACCGGAATGTGCGGTGAACTTGCTGGCGACGAACGTGCTACACTGTTGCTATTGGGCATGGGGCTGGATGAGTTCAGCATGAGTGCGATTTCGATCCCACGCATCAAGAAAATTATCCGCAATACGAATTTCGAAGATGTGAAAGTGTTGGCAGAGCAGGCATTGGCTCAACCAACAGCGAAGGAGTTGATGGATTTAGTCACCACATTCATCGAAGAAAAAACGCTCTGCTAATTCCACGATACTGGAACGCTGCCCAATATAAATACTTAGGAGAAGATCATGGGTTTGTTCGATAAACTGAAATCACTGGTTTCAGATGATAAAAAAGACAGCGGTACTATTGAAATAGTTGCACCATTGTCTGGCGAGATCGTCAACATTGAAGATGTTCCTGATGTTGTTTTTGCAGAGAAAATCGTTGGTGATGGTATTGCCATCAAGCCTACGGGCAACAAAATGGTTGCTCCTGTTGACGGCACCATCGGTAAAATTTTCGAAACTAACCATGCTTTTTCTATCGAATCAGACAGCGGCATTGAGCTGTTCGTCCACTTCGGTATTGATACTGTTGAACTGAAAGGCGAAGGCTTCAAACGCATCGCTGAAGAAGGTCAGCGCGTCAAGAAAGGTGATGTGGTTATTGAGTTCAATCTGGCCTTGCTGGAAGAGAAAGCCAAGTCTACATTGACGCCGGTGGTTATCTCCAACATGGACGAGATCAAAGAGCTGATCAAGTTGTCTGGCAGTGTCACCGTTGGTGAGACGCCAATTATTCGTATTAAGAAGTAATTTCTCGCTACGAATAAAAAACGGCACCCAAGGGTGCCGTTTTTGTTGGCTAAGACCAATTAATCAGCAGCAACCCAATGTGGTATCCGCAGTGTGATCACCAAGCCCACCGGCTCGCCATTTCTTGCTTCGACCTGTCCGCCATGGGCCAGAATCACCTTCCGCGTAATGGCCAACCCCAAACCATAGCCTTTGCCTGACATCGCAGATTTTACGCGCACGAAAGGGTCGAAAATGCAGGATAGCATACTCTCCTCGACCCCAGGCCCTTGATCGGCCACCTGAATCTGATAACTCTTATCAACCGCTGACAGCGCCACTTTTACCTGTTGACCATGGGCGGAGAAACGCAGTGCATTGCGAACGATATTGTCAATTGCCCGCCGCATCAGCTCGGCATTACCTTTAACGGTGTACTCGACTGACTGTGGCGCGACCTGTAGCAGGATCTCCACCCCCGGCACTTGTGCCTCGTAGCGAGCATCATTCACCACCACTTTCACTAATTCATGCAGATCGAAATATTCGTCATCATCGGACAAATCGTGATTTTCAGCACGTGAAAGTGCCAATAACTCACCAATCATCTTATCCAGCCGCTCCGACTCATGCTCAATACGCTGTAATGAGTTCTCCACGTTACCGGGATTCTGACGCGCCAGCCCGATAGCCAATTGCAAGCGAGCTAGCGGCGAGCGTAACTCATGGGAGACATCATGCAGCAGCTGCTCACGGGCGCTGACCAGCACCTCAAGGCGCTCGGCCATTGAGTCAAAATCACGCGCCACTTCCGTCAACTCATCATGGCGACGGCGCATTACGGGCAACAATCGCACAGATAAATCGCCCTGTGCCACCCGCTCAAAACCCGCCCTTAACTGCCGCATCGGCCGCGTCAGGTTCCAGGCTAATAGCGCACTGAAGAACAGGCCGCCTAATAGCCCCATCCAAATCATCGGGATCGGAATATTGAGTATTTCACGGCGTTTCTCGCCAGGTTCACCGCGCTCACCTCCCCCCCGTAAACCATCAATGTTATAGCTGATACGGTAACCCTGCCCATCGGGGTCTTTGGCCCACGTCGTGACTACCGAGCGATGAAGCTCTGGTTCATTGTCTCTGGCAGCTGATTTCTCAGCGGGGACGGCTTCAGCCATTGGCGCTATCATGGCGGCAGGCAAGACCGATAACTGGTTTATAGCTGCCTCTGGCCAGTCAGCAATCATGGTATTCAACGCGGGCAAGCCGCCGGAATGCAATACCGCAGCGGCTGACGCTATTTGTAGTTTGGCAATCTGGCGTGCCATTTCGCGCTCCGGCGGCTCATGGCGATTGCCGTAGAAGGAGAAGACCACCCACAGCATCTGGGTCATTAAAATAAAGGTCAGCCAAAAGCCCAGCAGGATTTTCCAGAACAATCGTCCACGCATATGTTATCCCATTTCATTGATGGCGATTATCTGATGCGATAGCCAATACTACGTACCGTTTCAATATTCAGGGTATTCCCCGGCAGAGCGGCAAGTTTCTGGCGGATATTGCTGATATGCACATCGACACTGCGGTCATAAGCTTCCCGTGGTCGCCCTAACCCTTTATCTGATAGCTCATCTTTGGTGACCACGCGATCCGGCGAGCGCAGTAGCAACTCCAGCAGATTAAACTCCGAGGCGGTCAAATCAAAGGGCAAACCCTGCCATTCACTGCTGCGTGTTGACGGATTGAGCGTCAAATCCCCCTGCGTGATAATGCTGTCATCGGTAGATGATAAGTCCGGATGTTCGTCGAAACGGCGCAGTACTGCACGTAACCGGGCCACCAATTCGCGCGGGTAGCATGGCTTCGGCATGTAATCATCTGCCCCCATCTCAAGGCCGATAACCCGGTCAATATTGTCGCCTTTGGCCGTCAACATAATGATGGGTAAACGGCTTTTCTTCCGCACTTGCCGCAACACATCAATACCACTCATATCAGGCAACATAATGTCGAGGATCAAGGCGGTATAGTCGCCGGACAAGGCACCATCAATGCCCTCTTTGCCAGTTAATACCAACTCAGCATTAAAGCCTTCGCCGCTCAGGTACTCTCTCAACATCGTGCCCAGTTCAACATCATCATCGACTAACAAAATCTTCATTTTTAACTCCCCTGCCTGATTTCAGCTATTTTCATGCCTATTTGACGCGCGCGCAGCCGGTTTTACTCAATCCTTACATATTTTTGAATCCGACTTAACCCACACTCAGCGGCCTTGGCGGTAAATTAGCTCCCTGCACCTGGCTTCACCACTCTCTTTATTGTGGTTCAAGGATTTTTGATTAATTATGCTACAGGTTACCAAATCAAAACGACGTTTTATTGGGTTAGCATTTGTGTTGCTGATGGTGGGCGGTGTGTTGCTCTTCAAATGGATATCTCCTGCAGAGAAACCCGGTTATATCACCGCAGCGGCCGAGATCCGCACACTGGAACAGACCGTCCTTGCCGATGGCACCATCAAGGCAAAAAAGCAGGTCACTGTCGGCGCACAAGTTTCAGGGCAAATCAAAGCCCTGCATGTCACCCTAGGAGAGCAAGTTGAAAAAGGCCAGCTAGTGGCCGAAATTGATGATCTTACGCAACAAAATGCGCTGAAAGACGCGGAGGAAGCACTGAAAAATGTGCTCGCACAGCGCGCAGCAAAAGTGGCGACACAGAAAAACAACCAGTTAACCTACCAGCGACAGCAGCAAATCCTCGCCAAAGGCCTCGGCGTCCGAGCCGATTTTGATAGCGCCAAAGCCACATTAGAGAGTACCCAGGCGGAGATTAATGCGCTGGATGCCCAAATTGCGCAGGCTGAGATCGCCGTGAATACCGCCAAACTCAATCTCGGTTACACCAAAATCAGCTCGCCGATCACCGGCACTGTGGTTGCCATTCCGGTTGAGGAGGGGCAAACCGTTAACGCGGTACAAAGCGCCCCCACCATTATTAAAGTCGCTCAGCTCGATACTATGACGGTCGAAGCGCAGATCTCTGAAGCGGACGTGGTCAAAGTCAAAGCCGGTATGCCCGTTTACTTCACTATCTTAGGCGAGCCGGAAGAGCGTTTTAGTGCCACACTGCGCGCCATCGAACCCGCCCCTGATTCGATAAACGATGAAACCACCACCACGACATCAAGTTCGAGTAGCAGCAGTTCCACCACCACCGCCATTTACTATAACGGCCTGTTTGATGTGGCTAACCCGAACGGAGCACTGCGTATTTCGATGACCGCCCAAGTGTATATCGTGCTACATAAAGACGAAAAAGCCTTGGTCATCCCCGCTACGGCACTGGAAAATGATCAAGGGAAGTATTGGGTTCAGGTGGTGAGCGACAACGGAAAAATCAGTGTGCGCGAGGTCACCGTCGGGTTAAACAACAATGTCGATGCTCAGATCTTCTCCGGTTTGCAGGCTGGCGAGCAGGTGATTGTCAGCCAGGCGAGCGCCGCCACCGCCAACAATAAGGCCCAACGTATGGGCCCGCCGATGGGGATGTAACTGATGACAGACCTAAACCAAAGAAAGATTTTGCTGCAACTCGATAATGTGAGCCGCTGGTTTGTTGCAGGCGAAGAGTGCGTTCGGGTGCTGAAAAACATCAACTTGGCGATTTACAGCGGCGAAATGGTGGCGATTGTCGGGGCATCCGGTTCCGGTAAATCGACTCTAATGAACATTCTTGGCTGCCTGGACAAACCCAGCTCGGGAGAGTATCTGGTGGCGGGTCGTATCCCGCAGCATTTGGATAGCGACACCCTTGCCGAGCTACGTCGTGAACATTTTGGCTTTATTTTTCAGCGCTATCACTTACTGAATGATTTAAGTGCGCGGGAAAATGTGGAGATACCGGCGATTTACGCAGGTATCAGTCGTGAAGAGCGCCGTCAACGCGCCGGCGATCTATTATCCCGCCTCGGCCTGGCAGATAGGCTAGAGTATCACCCGAGCCAGCTTTCTGGCGGGCAACAGCAGCGGGTCAGTATTGCCAGAGCATTGATGAATGGTGGCGAAGTTATTCTGGCCGACGAACCCACGGGCGCACTCGATACTCACAGTGGCAATGAAGTCTTAAACATCCTTAAAGACCTGCATCGACATGGCCATACCGTGGTCATTGTCACCCACGATATGTCGATTGCCGAACATGCCCAACGGATTATCGAGCTAAGAGACGGTGAGGTGATTGCGGATAGAGTAAGAGCAGTGCAGCAGACCGCGCCACCAGCACAACAAGCCCCCAATAGCGCAACAGAAATAGCGCCCGATATGACTAAAAACGCAGTGCTATCTCCCTGGAAATCCCAACGCGACCGCCTTCGGGAGGCATTCAAAATGGCGACACTGGCGATGGCAGCACAACGCCTGCGCACCCTGCTGACCATGCTGGGGATCATTATCGGCATTGCGTCAGTGGTCTCCGTCGTGGCACTGGGAAAAGGGTCGCAACAGCAAGTGCTCGCTAACATCAACGCCATGGGTACCAGCACGCTGGAGATCTTCCCCGGCAAAGATTTCGGCGATATGCGCTCTGCTGCCATCCAAACTCTGCGTGCCACTGATGCCGATGCATTGGCGAAACAAGGTTATATCCACAGCGTGACACCTGCGGTCTCCAGCAGTACCACGCTGCGCTATGGCAATAAATCTGTCAGTGGCACCGTGAATGGTGTTGGTGAGCAATACTTTATGGTGCGCGGCTATAGCATCGCCCAAGGGATGGCATTCACCCGTGCCAGCGTCGATGGATTGATGCAAGAGGCTGTTATTGATGAAAATACGCGCGATAAGCTGTTCCCTAACGGCGAAAATCCCTTAGGTAAAGTTATCCTGCTCGGCTCCCTGCCCTGCCGGATAATTGGGGTTGCAGCCAAGAAACAGAGCGGTTTTGGCAGTGACGAGAATCTGAATGTGTGGATACCTTACACCACCGCCATGAAGCGTATGCTGGGGCAAACCTATCTGCGCAGCATTACCGTGCGAGTTAACGATGATATAGATTTGGCGAATGCTGAACAGGGCGTCACCAAACTACTGGCCCAACGTCATGGCGCACAGGATTTTTTCGTGATGAACACCGATAGCATCCGTCAGACCATCGAGAAAACCACCTCAACCATGACATTACTGGTATCAATGATTGCGATTATCTCATTGGTGGTTGGCGGTATTGGAGTGATGAACATCATGTTGGTATCAGTCACTGAGCGCACTAAAGAGATTGGCGTTCGGATGGCGGTGGGTGCGCGAGCCAGTGATATTATGCAGCAATTCTTGATTGAGGCGGTTCTGGTCTGTTTACTGGGGGGTTGCATCGGGGTGGTGCTGTCACTGGGTATCGGCCTGCTGTTTAGCCAGTTCAACAGCAGCTTTTCGATGGTTTACTCGGCAACCTCGATCATCACCGCATTTGTCTGTTCCAGCCTGATTGGGGTGATTTTTGGCTTTTTCCCGGCGAAGAGAGCGGCGGAGATGGACCCTATCAGGGCGTTAGAGCGAGAGTGATTAATGACTTATTTCTACCGCCAAGATTTTTATTGTTAAATGTCATATCACCCAACCTGATTATGGGATCAGGTTGGGTTTTACTGGGTCATGGTAAGAGCGGTTACTCAAACACCCCGGTCGATAAATACCTATCTCCGCGATCACAAATAATCGCCACAATGACCGCACCCGGGTTCTCTGCCGCCACACGCAACGCCCCGGCGACCGCACCACCGGAGCTGACACCACAGAAGATCCCCTCTTTCGTGGCAAGCTGCCGCATGGTCTGTTCGGCTGAGATCTGCGTGATATCCAATACTTGATCCACTAATTCGGGGCGGAATATCCCCGGCATATATTCAGGCGACCAACGGCGAATACCAGGAATACTGCTACCCTCAGCCGGTTGCAACCCGATAATGGTCACCTCAGGATTTTGGCTTTTCAGAAACTGGCTGACCCCGGTAATGGTGCCGGTGGTTCCCATGCTGGAGACAAAATGGCTCACTTTACCTGCCGTTTGCTGCCAAATTTCTGGCCCTGTGCCGGTAAAATGGGCGTAGGGATTATCGGCATTATTAAACTGATCCAGCACCTTACCCTGCCCATCGGCCTGCATCATCAACGCCTGATCGCGCGCACCTTCCATGCCCTGCTCGCGGTTCACCAGAATCAGCTCAGCACCATAAGCGCGCATCGCCGCCTGACGTTCCTGACTCATATTTTCTGGCATCAGTAATTTCAGCGAATAACCTTTCAGGGCCGCAATCATTGCCAATGCAATCCCGGTATTACCGCTGGTTGCCTCGATCAACACATCGCCCGGAGCAATCTCTCCGCGCAATTCTGCCTGCTGGATCATGGCGAGAGCTGCCCTATCTTTGACCGAACCCGCCGGATTATTACCTTCCAGTTTGACCCAAATTTCTGCATTCAGCCCTTGACTTAAGCGTTGCAGTTTGACCAGTGGGGTGTTGCCGATGCAGTGTTCGAGGGTAGTCACATTCGTTACCTAACTTGAATTGATCTCAATAAAAGAAAAGGCGGCCATAAGGCCACCTCAGACTGATGACAAACCTCGACGACTCGATCTCAAGAGGTGAGGACAGGTAGAAGAGTAAAGCGTCCGCGCCAAGGATGGCGCGGCTCGAGCCTCCATGGATGGATTTACGGCGTCTTTACGATCTACCTGTCCTCTCCGCCGCTGGCACTTTGTCAATAACCTCAGACGGCCATAAAGCCACCTCTGTTTGCCACTTGCTGAAAAATTTATCAGGCGCTTTGGGCTAAAGCAATGGGTTGTAATAGGTGATCGCCTGAATATAAGCGAGCATTCAATCCACCAACGTAATAGCGATTGCCACGCACTGGGGCGTCGATATTACCCTCTGGCAGCACGACACTGATAGGATCTTGATGCCAACCAATAGGTTGCACCGTCAGTTGCCAGAAGTGACCGCGCGGGCTGACTTCAAGCACCTGTACCGGTAACGGGCAGCGATCGCTCGATTGGCTGCTGACCTCCATCTCCCATGGGCGCAGGAACAGATCCACACTGCCTTGATGCATCGGGGCTAAATCCAGCGGCCAGTGATGAGCGCCGATATATAACTGTGAGCCACGGATTTCACCACTCAGGCGATTCACTTCACCGAGGAACTCCAGGACAAAACGGGTCGCCGGGTAGCGCCACACGTCATCTGGCGTGCCGACCTGCTCAATATTCCCCTGACTCATCACCACTACTCGATCGGCAACTTCCATCGCCTCTTCCTGATCGTGGGTGACGAAGACGCTGGTGAACTTCAGTTCATCATGCAACTGGCGTAACCAGCGGCGCAGCTCTTTGCGCACCTGGGCATCCAGTGCGCCAAAAGGCTCATCCAGCAACAGAATTTGGGGTTCAACCGCCAGCGCCCGCGCTAATGCAACGCGCTGTTTCTGACCGCCGGAGAGCTGTGACGGATAACGGTTAGCCAGATGGCCTAATTGCACCATCTCTAGCAGTTGTGCCACCTTCTGTTTGATGGCCGCCGCATTTGGCCGCTCACGGCGCGGTAACACCGTCAGGCCGAAAGCGATGTTATCGAACACCGTCATATGGCGGAATAGGGCGTAATGCTGGAACACAAAACCCACGCGCCTATCACGGGCATGAAGACGGCTGACATCAGTGCCGTGGAAACTTAACCGCCCGGCGTTTTGGTTCTCTAACCCAGCAATAATGCGCAGTAAGGTGGTTTTCCCTGAACCGGACGGGCCGAGCAGCGCCACCATCTGGCCAGAAGGAATATCCAGCGTAATGTTGTTCAGTACCTTGGTGCGACCAAAATACTTGCTGATATTATCAATCTCAATGCTCATGCTTTTGCTCCTGTTCGAGACGAACAACCTGACGCGCTAAGCGCCATTGCAGGCCGCTTTTCAGAAAAAGGGTCACTATTGCCATCAGGGTCAATAACGCGGCGGCGGTAAATGCCCCGGCGGTGTTGTAATCCTGATGCAATAATTCAACTTGTAGCGGCAAGGTGTAGGTCTCGCCACGAATAGAACCGGATACCACGGAGACCGCCCCAAACTCGCCAATTGCGCGGGCGTTGGTCAACACCACGCCATACAGCAGCGCCCAGCGGATGTTGGGTAAGGTCACCCGGCGGAACATCTGCCAGCCGGATGCGCCGAGCAGCACCGCGGCTTCATCTTCCTGACTGCCCTGACTCATCATCACCGGCACCAGTTCACGGACCACAAACGGGCAGGTGACGAAGATGGTCACCAGCACCATGCCGGGCCACGAGAACATCAGTTGGATATCATGGGAATCCAACCAGCCGCCGACCACCCCGTTTGAGCCGTAAAACAGCAAATACATCAAGCCCGCGACCACTGGCGAAACAGCAAACGGGATATCGATTAGCGTCATCAATAATTGACGTCCGGGGAAGACAAACCGGGTCACCAGCCAGGCCAACACCACACCAAACACCAGATTCACCGGCACGGTAATCAGCGCCACCAGCACGGTGAGCCAAATGGCGTGCAACATATCGGGATCGAGTAAATTCTGCCCCACCACCTCAATCCCTTTCGAGAACGCGGTGATAAAGATCCATACCATCGGGATCACCAGCAGCAGGAGTGAGAACAGCGCGCCGATGGCGATCAAGGCCCATTTTCCCCAGTTGATCGGCGGGCGGGCCACGCCGTTAAACTCGCTGATATCCGCCATCAGTGCCCACCTATCCGCCGACCAAAGCGGCTTTGTAACGTGTTAATACCAAACAGCAGCAGCAGTGAAACCGCCAAAATAACCGAGGCAATGGCGCTGGCTGCCGGGTAATCAAACTCCTGCAAGCGGATGAAAATCATCAGCGAGGTGACTTCGGTCTTCCACGCGATGTTACCGGCGATAAAGATAACTGCGCCGAACTCACCCAAACTGCGGGTGAAGGAGAGTGCCGTTCCTGCCAGCAGTGCCGGAGCCAGTTCGGGCATCACCACCAGACGGAAACTCTGCCAGCGGCTGGCGCCTAAGGTTTCAGCCGCCTCTTCGTACTCTGGCCCCAACTCTTCCAACACCGGTTGTACCGTGCGAACCACAAACGGCAAGCTGGTAAAGGCCATCGCCACCGCAATTCCTAACCAGGTAAAGGAGACTTTGATCCCCAAAACGTCGTATAACCAGGCACCATACCAGCCGGTGGTGGAGAATAAGGTCGCCAGCGTCAAACCGGCGACTGCGGTCGGTAAAGCGAATGGCAAATCCATCAGGCCATCCAGCAAGCTGCGTCCGGGGAATTGATAGCGGGTTAAAATCCACGCCATCAACATGCCAAAGAGCGCATTAAAGAGGCTCGCCACCCCCGCCGCCAGTAGGGTCACTTTATAAGCCGCGACCACCTGAGGATTGGTTATCACCTCCCAGTACTGCGCCCAACTCATCTGTGCGACCTGCATCACTAACGCGCTGAGCGGTAATAGCAAAATCAGGCAGGTGTAAAGCAGGCTGCTCCCAAGACTGAGGGTAAATCCGGGCAGAACCCGTTTACTGGATGCCGACAACATTACTGATGCCCTTCCGCTAACAATTTATCCAACACGCCGCCGGTGGCAAAATGGGTACTCATCACTTGTGGCCAGCTACCGAATTGCTCCTCAACGCGGAATAATTTGGTATCAGGGAATTGGGATTTGGCCGCTTCCATCGCGGCTTTATCGTAAACACGATAGTTGAAGCTGGTGATAACCTGCTGCGCCGCTGGGCTATAGAGGTAGTTGAGGTAAGCTTTGGCGGCTTTTTCCGTGCCATTTTTCGCCACATTTTTGTCTACCCACGCCACCGGGAACTCCGCCAGAATATCGACCGGCGGGACAATGACTTCATATTTGTCGCTGCCATACTCTTTGCGGATATTATTCACTTCTGACTCGAAACTGATCAGCACGTCACCCAAACCACGTTCGACAAAAGTGGTGGTGGCACCACGACCGCCGGTATCAAACACCGCCACGTTGCCCAGGAAACGTTTCATCCAGTCGCGGGTTTTCGCCTCATCCTTGCCATTGGCCTGCTGTGTCGCGCCCCATGCTGCCAGATAGGTATAGCGGCCATTGCCGGAGGTTTTTGGGTTTGGGAACACCAGTTTCACATCTTCGCGCACCAAGTCATCCCAGTTGTGGATACTCTTTGGATTGCCCTTACGCACCAGGAAAGCCATGGTGGAGTAGAATGGCGAGCTGTTGTTTGGCAAGCGCGCCTGCCAGTCAGCGGGGATCAAATTGCCGCGATCGTGCAAAATTTGCACATCAGTGACCTGGTTATAGGTCACCACATCGGCTTTCAAACCTTGCAAAATAGCCAATGCCTGCTTAGAAGAGCCGGCATGAGATTGCTTGATGGTCAATTTATCGCCCGGATTTTGCTGCTCCCACTGTTGCTGGAAGCCCGGATTCAACGCGGTGAATAACTCGCGCGAGACATCATAAGAGCTGTTGAGTAACTCAGTTGCACAGGCGGTTGCACTGCCGAACATTAACGCGCTTAATAAGGCAACACGGGTCCATCCATTTCTCTTCACTGAGGTCTGTTTCATTCTGCACCTTATTCACTGAGTTCATCCGGCAGGCAGGTTATAAATGTTAATAACGCCCTTAATATGTTCAGTGTATTTATAACTAGGCGCATACCTATAATGCTTTTATATACCGTTTAGTGATGTGCAAGTATCAAATGCTCTAAGCCAGTCACACCGCAGGTCGCCAGCCACTCCATTTTGCGGTTCTCTACACATGAAAAAGCCCAGCCGACCTGCACTGGGCATAAATAATAGGCTGATTCTATTTTTGCGTGACAACACTGACATTGGTTGCACCAATAGCGCCACTAAATGGCTTGCCGTCGATAGCATCCACCATGCGCAAACCGGATGGCCGCACCCAGCGCTGTACGCGGGATGGCATATCAAAACCAATCAGTAGAATCACCACAAATGTCAGGCTGAATGAGAGTGAACCGAGCGCGGTGCCAAGACTCAGATGCTGAGCAATGGATGCCCCGAGAATTGGCGCTAATGCCCCACCCAGTGCGCCGACGTTGTAGGTAAAGCCCAGACCTGCGGCACGTTGTTCGGTATCGAAATAGCCGCCCAGCAATTTTGGCAGTAATCCGGCAATCCCCTGCCCCAACATCTGTTGCAAGAACAGTAAACCGCCAAGAAACACGATACTGCTGCCCTGAATAGCAAACAGCGGAATAATCAGTAATTGCGAAATCAGCAAGCTGGTCACATAAGCTTTGCGGGTGCCTAACCAATCACCGAGGAAGCCGCCCACACAGCAACCCACCGCCGCACCAAAGCCACT
Organism: Yersinia sp. Marseille-Q3913; assembly: GCF_963892745.1. NCBI lineage: Bacteria > Pseudomonadati > Pseudomonadota > Gammaproteobacteria > Enterobacterales > Yersiniaceae > Yersinia > Yersinia sp. Marseille-Q3913. The sequence continues at coordinate 23,315 of NZ_CAWQAF010000001.1, forward strand.
GAAGAATAAGATATTGCCGACCGTGTGTGGGTCATAGCCCAGATCCATTTTCAGATATGTGGGCAGTAGTGCCTGGATCGGCCATGAGTAGAGGAAGGCGCAGAACACCACCACCATCAGCATGACGCCTGTCGGCCAGCGCTCACCGCTGGTTTGAATCATAAAGTAGACGAATATTGCAGCACAAAGGATACCCAGGATCACCACCACTGGGGTCGATACCATGCCGGTAAAGCAGGCGTAGAGCGCGGCGGCGGCAAAGATGGTCAGGCCGATATTCAAATAACTCAAGTTGCTGCGATAGAGAATATCCACCATGTTGCGATTGTTAGTCTGTTTAGAGTGCTGTTGTTTGCTTTGGGCTTTTTCCCAATCTTCAGCTTCTGGCAGATTTTTACGCAACCAGAGTGCAAAAATAATTGGCAGCAATCCAATGTAGAAAAGCATACGCCAGCCAAATGCAGGAACCACGTAGCTATAGGCTTGAGCCGCTAATACTGCGCCGATAGAGAAGCCAGAAATCAGAAAACCACTGGCTTTATTGCGCATATTCTTCGGCCAGCTCTCCATGACATAGGTGGAACTGGAGCCATACTCCCCCGCCATCCCGATACCAATAATCAGTCGGGCGATAAACAGGGTGGTGTAACCCGGCGCTAAACCGCAGGCCAGCGTCCCGAAGGAGAACAGCACAATACTGGTGATCATCGCCAGTTTGCGGCCATAACGGTCACCCATGGCTCCTAGCACCAGGCCACCGAACCAGCGTGAAATAAAGGCCGCTGAGATAAGACTGGTGGCTTGAATCAGTGTCAGACCAAATTCTTGTTTAATATCAGTCAGAACCAGAGTAATAAGAACAAAATCGAAACCATCCAGGGCATAACCGATCCAGGCGGCAATAAATGCCTTCCATTGCGCAGGGGTTAGCTGCTTATACCAGCGTAATGGCTTGTCTCCACGAGATCCTACTGAAGTGCTCATATCGTCGCTCTCTCCACCACCAGCTAAATTCACTGGCAGAAACTGTTTTCCCCGCGGCAGGTATAACCATAGTAACCGATTGTTTATCATCACATAATCTGTCACTACCCGATGGTTCTCGCCACATTTATATTTATGCGGTTTAACTCCAAATAAAAATATACAAAGGAGTAAAACTCCATTTGAGTGTATAAGATCAGCCCGCTATTTCAATCACAATGTGTCTAAAACGTGACAAAGATGGCGAAATGCTAGTGTACGAGAGAGAGGCAACAGGATAACGGGGTCTTTACCTCCGCTGACGGAATATCTCCGCAGCGGGGGCTAGGTATTGCAGCAGGAAATGTATTACCGATCATCCATTTTGACTGACCGCCTGGGTGGTTTTGCGCTTAATGCTCTCCGCCTGCGCCGGATCAGCTTTAACCAGCAGGGCGTAGATCAGGTCCAGCACAAAGAGCTGCGCGATTTTGGTGCCGATGGAGTCCCCTTGCAACTGCCCCTGACGGTTGCCGTTAATCAGCACATAATCCGCCAGCTCAGTAATAGTGGAGCCCATATTGTGAGTCAATGCCACAGTGGTCGCCCCCGCCTGCTTCGCCAGCTTCAGGGCATGTACGGTTTCAGCCGAGGTCCCCGAATGGCTGATACCCATCGCCACATCACCAGGACGCATCAAAGAGGCTTGCATATACATAAAATGGTTATTGGTGGCGGCATCAACCCGCAGCCCGATCCGCATTAATTTGCCTTTGGCATCTTCCGCCGTGATACCAGAAGAGCCGACACCAAAAATGCAGATTCGATCCGCCGGACGCAGTAACTTAACCACCTGTTCGACACTCTCGATAGAGAGCAGATTTAGGGTTTCAGATAGCACGTTATTAATCGCCGACTGCAATTTATTGCCAATCGCCAGCGCATCATCGCCCTCTTGCACATCGGCATCCAACAGGCTGTTTTCACTGTTATGGCGGGTTGCCACTTCAATGGCCAGATCCATTTTGAAATCCTGAAACCCTTTATAACCCAGTGTCCGGCAGAAGCGGATGATGGTGGCTTCACCAGCCTGCGTGTGCGCGGAGAGATCAGCAATGGAGAGGTGAGTCACTTTAGCCGGTTCCGCCAGAATATAGGTCGCAATTCGCTGTGCTGAACGTGTCAGGCTATTTTGCATCGCACCCAAGGCATCAAGAATTTTACCTGGCTTAAAACGGGGGGCACCAGTCTTCACGCGGACACCTCAAGGGAAAGAGAATTGATGAACAGGGGACATATCTGGGGCGCATCATGACATAATTGCCCCATTTCGTGAAGAACAATGGCTCGGTTATGCGCAATGCATTCCATAAAAAATTGATAAAAAAACCCCGGAGGGCCGGGGAAGATGTCAAAGATAACGTGCGGTCTTATTATATAAAAATCATAGTGATAGCGTATTTACAATAGGCTGTCGTGAATCTTTACCACCACCTTCTTAATGGTGCCGGAGACAGCAATCTTGCAGCCTGGCTTATGAGGCTCGCCCGGTAAAAACAGCGCAAACATGCCCGGCAGCATACGTAATTGGCTTTTATCCGGAATATCGGCGATGAGTTGGTAGTCGTCATCAGCATGATAAGGCTCCAGGTGCTCAGTTGGTGTCAGTGTTGAATACTCAATGCCTTCAATGCCGCTTATCAATAGCTGGACGTCAGCATAGGTGCGATGCATTTCAGCTTTTTTGCTCTCAGCCGGTTGGGTGTCAAACTCCATGACATTCATGAAAAGTAGCTCACCATCAATGTCATGACGCCCACAGCTTAGCTCCGCCAGTGGCAACTCGGCCAAATAAGCTAAAACCCATTGAAGTCGCTCTGGCAACCCGCCAAAAAATGTTGTTTGTGTTAATGATCCGCTGATCATATTGACCCTCTATTTTTAATCATAAAATGAATACCCACACTCATTGCAGCCATGCTGCAGCGTCAAGAACAAAGGCTGTTTTTGGCCCAGAGTGCGGCCCCCAACAGGCCACTATCCTGCCGATGATGTGCCGCCTGTACCGGTACGCGATAAATTTCAGGTAGCGCTTTTTGCGCACCCAACACCCGCTCCAGATACCCCACAGCCAGCCCGACACTGCCACCCAGGATCACGATTTCCAGATCCAGTGCCATTTTCATGTCTGCCAGCATCTGCGCTATCGCTGTCGCGGAACGATTAATGATGTTTTCCGCCGGAAGATGACCAAGTTGCGCCATTTCAAACACTTTGGCGGCCGCGACCGGCTGTTTCCAGCCCAAGGTTTCAGCGCCAATGGCAGTGCCGGATGCCACGCTTTCGACACATCCACGGCGACCACAACCACATAGCAGACCATGGGGATCCGCTAGCGTGTGGCCAATATGCCCTGCCAGCCCGTGATTGCCGACCAGCAACTTTTTATTCAAGATAATGCCGCCGCCCACGCCAGTAGACACCGTAACGAACATCATATTATTGACAGAAATCAGACTGTCGCCATTATCACTTAATGCCTGATACTCAGCCCAGGCTGCGGCCTGCCCATCATTGAGCAACACACAGGGCAAGTCAGCGATCGACTGAATACACTCCTGCAATGGGAAATCCGCCAGCCCGCCCAGATTGGCAGGATTCAGCGCAGTGAGGCGGCCACCACTGATAATGCCTGTTGAGGCAACTGCAATAGAATCAACCAGATGCCGATAAGGTGTCACCAAGGTGTCCAGGGCGATAGCCAGTTGTTCCGCCCCGCCTCGTGGCGTCGCCACCTGCTGGCGGCCAATCAACATGCCACTCTCGGTAACCACTGCCGCAGCAATTTTTGTCCCACCGATATCCAGTGCTAATACTTTTCCCATCTGGCGTAACCCTCTTGCACCTGTAATAAATGTAATGACATTGACTATGGCAATTTCTTCGCCGTAACTCCATTATTATTTTTAAATTGGAGTTAAACTCCTAATGAGACATTTATTTACCTTTATCACCATTGCGCCCTGCAAATAAAAGATCTAACATAATGGAGTAATACTTCATTTTAAATTAAAGATCGGAGCAAAAAACCGTGCGCAATCTGACTGCGAGTGACCCGACCATGAGTAACACCAGTGATCTTCGCCACAAACTGCAAAATGGCTTGATTGCATCTTGCCAGCCACTCCCCGGCAGCGCCATGGATACACCTGAAATTGTGGCGGCAATGGCTTATGCGGCTCTCGCTGGCGGTGCAGTTGGCCTGCGGATTGAAGGTATCGACAATATTCTGGCGGTACGCCGGGTTACAGATGCGCCAATTATCGGCATTATTAAGCGCGACCTGCCGGATTCCGAGGTCAGAATTACTCCGTGGCTGGAAGATGTCGATGGCCTGAGTGCCGCCGGTGCCGATATCATCGCGTTTGATGTCACCTGCCGCGCCCGTCCGGTCTCGGTTGTGGATCTGTATCAACGAGTGCGAGCGACCGGCCGCCTGGCGATGGCGGATGCTTCCAATCTTGACGATGGCTTGCTGGCCCATCGATTAGGTATCGATTTTATCGGCACCACCCTATCCGGCTATACCCAAGATCCCGTGCCTACCGAGCCGGACTTGGCACTGGTTAATCAACTGTCCCAAGCCGGTTGTCGGGTGATTGCGGAGGGCCGCTATAACTCGCCAGCGCTGGCAGCCGCCGCGATTTCAGCGGGTGCTTATGCCGTGACTGTCGGCTCGGCCATTACCCGAATCGAACATATTTGCGGTTGGTTTTGCGAAGCTATCAAGCAGCATCAAGCCGCAAAACTGACTGAATACTGATGACTATTACGCCCATCCGGGCTACCCACTCTCTCTGATTTATAAGGATGCGTATGAAAAAGTTAACCGGCCTGATCGCAGCTCCGCACACCCCCTTTGATGAGCAGGGTGAGGTCAACTATCCCGTTATTGACCAAATTGCCGAGCATCTGGTCAATGATGGCGTAAAAGGGGTCTATGTTTGCGGCACCACTGGCGAGGGCATTCACTGCTCGGTTGAAGAGCGCAAGAACATTGCTGAGCGCTGGATCAAGGCGGCACAAGGCAAACTGAGCATCACCCTGCACACCGGCGCGCTCAGCATCAAAGATGCCGTCGACCTCTCTCGCCATGCAGAAACACTGGATATCTTCGCGACCTCCGCCATCGGCCCCTGCTTCTTTAAGCCCGGCAATCTTGATGATCTGATAGCCTACTGTCAGGCCATCGCGGCCGCAGCACCCTCGAAAGGCTTCTACTATTATCACTCTGGGATGTCTGGGGTGAATTTGGATATGGAACAGTTCCTGATCAAAGCTGAATCCAAGATCCCTAACCTTTCAGGGATCAAATTCAATAATGCGGATCTCTATGAGTTCCAGCGCTGCCTGCGAGTGAGTGGCGGTAAATTTGATATTCCATTTGGCGTAGATGAGCATCTGCCGGGGGGTTTGGCCGTTGGCGCTATCGGCGCGGTCGGCAGCACCTATAACTATGCTGCCCCACTGTTCCACAAAATCATTGCTGACTTCAATGCGGGCAATCAAGTGGCGGTGCAGCGTGGCATGGATCAGGTTATCGCGCTTATTCGTGTGTTGGTTGAATTTGGCGGTGTTGCCGCGGGCAAAGCGGCGATGCAGTTACACGGTATTGATGCCGGTAATCCACGTCTGCCACTGCGGGCACTGACCAAAGAGCAGAAGCAAACAGTGGTGAACAGAATGCGTGACGCAATATATTCTGCTTAATTGAATGGTGGCAGTGATAGCAAACAAAAGGCCGGATATCCGGCCTTTCTTTATTATAGCGATAATAATTTAGTCAGTGACGGCGCGAAATAGTAGCTGCCGGTCACCGGTTTACTGAAACCGAGTAACAGATCATGCTTGCCATCTATTGAGCCAAACATGCTTAATAACTGCTGTTCGATATTGTGTAAGCGCGCGCAATAAGCAATAAAATATAAGCCATGTTTGCCACTGGCTTGGCCGTAAGGCAGGCTTTGGCGCAAAATCTTCAGCCCCTTACCATTCTCTTTCAGATCAACCCGGCTGACGTGAGAAGTGTCTGGGCGTTGATCCGAAGGCAACTCCTGACTGTCATGCTTGGTGCGCCCAACAATTTGTTCTTGTTTATGCTCAGGAATGCGCTGCCATTTTTTCAGGTCGTGCTCATAACGCTGGACCAGGACATAACTGCCGCCCGCATCCTCTTCGCCATCAGCAATCACCGCCACCTCTGGCCGGCTATCACCCTGCGGGTTTTCAGTGCCATCAATAAAACCGGTAAAATCACGCTCTTCAACCCAGCGGAAACCGTGGGTCTCCTCTTCAACCGCAATAGCATCACCGAAAGCCGCAACAGCCGCTTGCGCTAAGGTAAAGTTGATATCCTGACGCAGTGATTGGATATGAATCAATAAATCGCGTTGAGTCGCAGGGGCGACCATTGGCGCTTTACCCAGTGGGACAAAAGGCTTTAACTCTTTCGCGCCCTGCCCATTGGATAGATCATGCCAAACGTCAGAACCGAAAGCGATAACGGCACCCAGATGTTCATGAGGAAATTGTTGCTGCAACTCTTGTAATGAATGGCAGAATTTTTTGCAACCCTGACGAATGGCATCAAATTCGCCCTGCACTCTTGCTTCCATAAATATGGCAAAACGGCAATGTTCCAGCAAAATGCCACTCTGTACTTGAGTCATCTTTTTTCCTTACTAAAAACCCGTATTGATAATGCTGGATATCATAGCTGAAACGATTTAAATAACCTTGCGTCAACGCAAAATAAAAACGGAGAAGGGAGATGAGAATATTATTAAGGCGCGAGAAATAAGCCACGCCTTAATAGCATGACAATAAAAACTATTGGCTGCTATGTCGCCATATAATCTTACTCACCTTCCAGCTTTTTAACGTGTCATCAGAGGGCATCAAGCCTTCAGGGCCATGCCAGTCACCGTCAAATAAGTAGCTTACATGCTTGCTGTCCGGTGCGGCGCACTCTATTTGCGCGGCGTCATCACCCGTGCCCTGACGGCAAACACCAAAGGCTTTTTTATATAAATCACCGAATGGAGTACCAATCTTAACACCCCACTGGCTAGGAATATTTTTATCCATTACGTCGATACGCTCTACCGTACCTTTTGGCTGACCGGATATCACCAGCTTAATTTGGCCTTCTTGCATCGCCTGATAGAAAGAGAGTAATTTGCCATCACTGGTCGCCATCCCGCTACGTAACCGATAATCACCTTTCAGCCCCTCTTTAATCTCATTTTCGGCCAACGGCGTACTGGCAGTAATCCCGCCGACACCCTGATCAGTCACCTGCAAACGACTACTGCCGCTAAACCAATTGAGCGGAGAGAGACTTGACCAGGAGAAACCGGACATGCTTGAACACCCAGCCAGCAACAAAGGGGCACCCAGTAATAACAACCGCACCCCAGACAACCGTGGGCGAATATTCATCTAAAGCTCCTTAAAAAAACCACTGCATCCAGTAAGCTTCTCTGCAAAAAACGCGACTCAGAGACAGAGTTATGGGCAGTTGAAAAATGATAACCAGTGGTTGGAGTCTTCAGCGCAGAAAAAGTGCCATTACCACGCAGGCATTGATCACTATCACTGGTCAGCGGCGCATCTAATTTACGGTGCTCTCCAGATGAAAGCCACTGGCGGTGGTTGATAAAACCCACATAGACCCCCATTTAATCGCCGGATATTGAAACTTCTGCATGTTTTAACTTAAATTTAGTCTACTCTTGAGTACCTGAGAGGCTTTTATCGCCTCCCGTTTTAGACGTAATTATTCATTCATTGAAGGAGCAATATAATGAAGAAATTAACCTTAGCTGCAACACTCATGATGTTATGTGGCGCACCACTATTAGCCCACAGCGCGATCGACACCGCGAAAGGCGGCTTTGATGGCCCAGCCACCACACAAACTCAACCGGCAACTCAGGGCGGATTTACCGGCCCTAGCGCCACGAATACCACCGTGGATAAAGTCAAAAGTATGCGGGATGACGCCCGTGTGACCCTGCAAGGGAATATCATCGAGCGGCTGGGCCACGACACCTATACTTTCCACGACGCCACCGGCACCATTACTGTTGATATTGATAACAAACGCTGGAAAGGCCAAACCATCACGCCGCAAGATAAAGTACAAATCGAAGGAAAAGTGGATAAAGACTGGAACACTGTGGAAGTGGATGTGAAGAATATTAGCAAGATCCAATAATTCATCAGTAACAACCCTATCCTCGGCAACTATTATAACGTTCAGGGGTAGGGTTAATCCTCAATACTCCTGATCAACAATCAGCCGTTTGCCCAGCATGATGCTGTCTTGGGTTTCGTAATCGAGTTTTTCATACATACCAATTACCGCGTCATTGTCTTCGCGCACCATGATATTCAGCTTCGGGCAGCCACGGGCGATGAGTTTCTTTTCGAGGCGACTGATCAGCGCATTGGCAAAGCCACGGCCGCGAAAATCAGGATGAACCCCGAGATAGTAGGCCGAGCCACGGTGGCCGTCATAACCGCCCATCACTGAGCCGACAATCGCGCCGCTGACCTCTGCGACTAAAAACAGTTCGGGATCATGGTTCAGCTTACGCTCAATATCCATTTCTGGATCGTTCCAGGGCCGCAGTAAGTCGCAATGCTCCCACAACAGAATGACCTCTTCAAAATCGTTTTGCTGAAATACGCGGATTTCCATGGATATTCGCACCTTTGAGTCAAATGGATATGCTGGTTATGACGCAATATTATATCACCCAATAATAGAGTGATATTTCCCATCGTGATAGTGCTAATGATATTTGAGTATAATCAGATAAATTTCGTTCGGCTCCCGGCTCAATAAGCACTAATCCACACCGAGAGTACAACAATGGCGTCAAATCGGGGTATACTTGGCCCCTGAAAACTTCCCGATAACTAGAACCCCGCTGATGAATTTACCCGATATCGCCCAAATCAAAACCTATCTGCTGGATTTGCAGGATAAAATCTGTGTCGCTCTGGCCGCAGCCGATGGCAATGCTACCTTCGCAGAGGAGAACTGGACCCGCGAGGAAGGTGGCGGCGGTCGCAGCAGGGTATTGATTAATGGCGCAATATTTGAGCAGGCGGGGGTTAACTTTTCCCATGTTTCAGGCGCGACACTCCCGGCATCCGCCACCGCACATCGCCCCGAATTGGCCAGTCGCAGTTTTCAAGCGCTTGGCGTATCACTGGTTATTCACCCGCTCAGTCCCTACTTGCCCACCAGCCACGCCAATGTGCGCTTCTTTATCGCCGAGAAACCGGGCGAAGATCCCGTGTGGTGGTTTGGCGGCGGCTTTGATTTAACGCCATTTTATGGCTTTGAAGAGGATGCGGTTCACTGGCATCAGACCGCCTATCAGCTGTGCCGCCCCTTTGGTGAACAGATCTATCCGCGCTATAAAAAATGGTGCGATGACTATTTTTATATTAAGCATCGTAACGAAGCGCGGGGGATTGGCGGCCTATTTTTTGACGATTTGAATAGCCCCGATTTTGATAGCTGTTTCCGCTTCACTCAGGCGGTGGGCGACGGTTTCCTCGACGCCTATTTGCCCATTGTCGAGCGGCGCAAAGCACTGAGTTGGGGCGAACGCGAACGCCAGTTTCAGCTCTATCGCCGTGGCCGTTATGTTGAATTCAATCTGGTCTGGGATCGCGGCACCTTGTTTGGTTTGCAAACCGGTGGGCGCACAGAGTCTATTTTGATGTCCCTGCCGCCACTGGTGCGCTGGGAATATAACTATCAACCGGCGGCAGAGAGTGCGGAAGCGGCATTGTACCGCGATTTTCTGCCCGTCAAAGAGTGGCTGACCGCAGGAGAACAGCACTGATGCAAATTTGGGTTGATGCGGACGCCTGTCCGAATGTGATTAAAGAGGTGCTGTTTCGCGCCGCAGATCGTACCGGCATCATGGTCACACTGGTGGCGAATCAGCCGCTAAAAACACCACCATCAAAGTTTATCCGCACGTTACAGGTTGCTTCCGGTTTTGATGTTGCCGATAACGAAATTGTACAGCGGGTGGAGAAAAATGATCTGGTGATCACCGCCGATATCCCACTGGCGGCAGAGGTGATTGAGAAAGGCGGCATCGCGCTCAATCCACGCGGTGAGCGCTACACCCCTGATACCATCCGTGAGCGGCTGAATATCCGTGATTTTATGGATACCATGCGCGCCAGCGGCATTCAGACCGGTGGCCCTAATACCCTAAATCAGCGTGATCGCCAGCAGTTTGCCAATGAGCTGGATAAGTGGCTACAGCAAGCCAGCAAGGCCCGATAAGTCAAAACCCGCCGAGGCGGGTTGAGGTTATTGACAAAGTCGCCTGAGCGGAGAGAACAGGCAGATCGTAAAGACGCCGTCTGCCCTTTGAAAAAAAAGTCCTCCTGATGGCTTGAGCCGCGCCCTCCTTGGCAGATTCAATACTCAAAGTCATTGGCGTTGCAGCTAGGCAGCAATTGAGTGAATCCCGATGAGCTGACATCAGTAACTGATTCGGGTGACCGAAAGCCGCTAACAACGCTGCAACGCCCAGGACGAAGAGTATTTAGAGAGGTTCGGTTTGTGCTTCCACGACTGCTAACGCCACCATATTCACAATACGCCGCACCGACGCAATCTGCGTCAGAATGTGAACCGGTTTTGCCACGCCCATCAATACCGGCCCAACAGTCACCCCTTCCGACGAGGTCACGCGCAGCAGGTTATAACTGATACGTGCAGCTTCCATATTCGGCATAATCAATATGTTAGCGGCCCCTTTCAGCGGACTATCTGGCATCAGATTATGGCGGATACTCTCCACCAGCGCGGCATCACCGTGCATCTCGCCATCAATTTCCAGCTCAGGTGCCATCTGATTGACCAGCGCCAATGTGCGACGCATTTTGCGCGCCGCCGGACAATCTGAAGAGCCGAAGCTTGAGTGGGATAGCAGGGCAACTTTCGGCTCGATGCCGAAGCGGCGCACAGTTTCAGCCGCCATTAACGTTATCTCCGCCAACTGCTCTGGTGTCGGATCATCGTTGACATATGTATCGGCGATAAAGGTGTTGCCGGTCGGCAGCAGCAGCGCATTCATCGCCCCCGCCACATGGGCGCCCTCACGGAAACCAAACACTTTCTCCACCACATCATAATGTTCATGATAGGTGCCGATGGTGCCACAAATCATCGCGTCAGCTTCACCTCGGTGCACCATGATGGCACCAATCAGGGTTGGGTTGCCAATCACTGCGCGGCGGGCCTGCTCCTGCGACACCCCACGGCGTTTCATGATTTGATAATATTCGTACCAGTACTCGTTAAAGCGCGGGTCAGACTCATTATTGACCACTTCAAAATCTTTGCCGATGGCAATTTGCAGGCCCAATTTCTTCAGCCGGGTCTCAATCACACTCGGGCGACCAATCAGAATTGGATATGCCAGCCCTTGCGAAATCAGCTCCTGAGTGGCGTGCAATACCCGCTCCTCCTCCCCTTCCGCCAACACCACCCGCTTCATCTCTTTCTTCGCTTGCGAGAAGATAGGCTTCATAAACAAGTTGGTTTTGTAGACGAATTCCGTCAATTTCTCGATATAAGCATTGAAGTCAGTGATAGGACGAGTGGCCACACCAGAATCCATCGCTGCTTTAGCCACTGCGGGCGCGATTTTTACAATCAGACGCGGATCGAATGGTTTCGGGATAATGTATTCAGGGCCGAAGGAGAGATCTTGCTCACCATAAGCTGACGCCACTACATCGCTCTGCTCAGCCAGCGCCAGGTCAGCGATGGCGTGTACACAAGCCAGCTTCATCTCTTCATTAATAGTGGTCGCCCCCACATCCAGCGCGCCACGGAAGATGAATGGGAAGCAGAGTACGTTATTGACCTGATTCGGGTAATCCGAGCGGCCAGTACAGATAATCGCATCTGGGCGCACCGCTTTAGCCAGTGGCGGCAAGATTTCAGGTTCCGGGTTCGCCAGCGCCAAAATCAGCGGGCTAGGGGCCATGGTTTTCACCATCTCTTGGCTTAACACACCAGGACCGGAACAGCCGAGGAAGATGTCCGCACCCGGCATGGCGTCGCCTAGTGTGCGCTGACCATGGTCATCAATGGCGTAAGCCGCTTTGGTTTCAGCCATATTGGCTTCACGGCCCTTATAAATAACGCCTTTGGAATCACAAACCGTAATGTTGTGATGCTTTAATCCCAGCGCCACCAACAGATTTAGACAGGCAATAGATGCGGCACCGGCACCGGAAACCACCAATTTCACATCACTGATATCTTTTTTCACCACCCGCAAGCCATTGAGCACCGCGGCAGTACAGATAATCGCCGTGCCATGCTGATCGTCATGGAATACCGGGATCTTCATGCGCTCGCGTAATTTCTGCTCAATATAAAAACATTCCGGCGCTTTAATATCCTCCAGATTGATGCCGCCGAAGGTCGGTTCCAGTGAGGCGATAATATCAATTAATTTGTCTGGGTCGAGTTCATCCACCTCAATATCAAATACATCAATACCCGAGAATTTTTTAAACAGAACGCCCTTACCTTCCATCACCGGTTTACCGGCTAATGCGCCGATATTTCCCAGCCCAAGTACCGCTGTACCATTGGAAATAACCGCGACCAAATTACCGCGCGCCGTATATTTGTAGGCCGCCGCAGGATCAGCCGCAATTTCCAAACAGGGGGCCGCAACACCGGGAGAATAAGCCAGCGCCAAATCCCGTTGGGTTGCTAGCGGTTTGGTTGGCGACACCTGAATTTTCCCTGGGGTGGGAAATTGGTGAAAATCAAGTGCACTCTGTTTCAATTGTTCGTCCATTGTAGGTTCCCTTTGCTTTTATGTTTTGAGGTAACAGCTGAACCAGTATAGTGAGTGAATCACCACAATCTATGAACCAGGGCATACTCTGCATAACATTTTTGTATCAATCGGGGAATTTATTTATCAATCAGAAGGGATTATCAACAATGGCGAAATTAAATGCCGCTCAGGTCGCGGCAGTAAGAGTATCGCGGTGGTACAAGTAGGAATAATATTAGTTAAAAAAGCCCTGGATTTGGGCATATTGTAACAGCATGATAGTTTTGCCATCTTTAATCCGACCATCGGCAATCATTGCTATCGCCTCGGTGAAGGGTAGTTCAACCACATCAATCACCTCATCTTCTACGCCAACATTATCAGTGACTTTCTGATCAGAATGGTATTGCGCGGCAAAGAAATAGATAATTTCAGTTACGCCACCCGGTGACATATAGGCTTCAAACAACTTTTGCACTTTATCAATCTGATAGCCGGTCTCCTCCATGGCTTCACGGCGAATACACTCTTCCGGTGAGTCATTATCCAATAACCCTGCGCAGGCCTCTAATAACATGCCTGTAGGATTACCATTAACGTAGGTGGGCATACGGAATTGGTTTATCAGTACTACTGTGCCCATTTCACGGTTATACAGCAGAATGGTCGCGCCATTACCCCGGTCATAGACTTCGCGGATCTGTTGCACTGTGGTGCCATCATCAGCTTTTAAATCAAAGGTGTATTTATGTAATTTAAACCAATTCTTAGATAACACTTCACACTGAATATTTTCAATTTTAACTGACATAACGCCCTTCTCTGCCCCAACAACACCATAAAGTTTTATCTGCTTAGCTAACGCCACTCTCTATTTATTTGCAATAGGCGATAGTGTAATAAAATATGCCCCGATAACGGGGCATATCAGAAAGACACAATTAAGATTTTTGCGATTAAAAACCGGTCGGGACATCCTTCATATCCGGCAACTTATGAGCAATACCTTTATGGCAGTCGATACAGGTCTTGCCTTCAGTGATGGCTTTACTGTGCATCTTCGCCGCCACGGTTTTTTGTGCGGTGAAGTCCATATTGTCGAAATTATGGCAATTTCGGCACTCTTGCGAGCCGTTGGCTTTCATCCGCGCCCACTCATTTTCGGCCATGGCCAGACGATGGGCCTCAAACTTCTGTGGCGTATTAATCAAGCCAATGGTCTTGGCATACAGCTCTTTACTGGCCTTGATTTTACGCACCATTTTTGGCCCCCACTCATGGGGCACGTGGCAATCCGGGCAGGTCGCCTTCACACCACTGCGGTTGCTGTAGTGGATGGTTCCCATGTACTCCTGATAAACGTTGTCTTTCATCTCATGGCAGCTGATACAGAATTTTTCGGTATTCGCCATCTCCATGCCGGTATTAAAACCGCCCCAGAAAATGATGCCACTGACAAAGCCAATCAGCAGTAAAGTCCCTAGCGCCAGTCGGCTTGGCCGACGCCACCACTGCCATATCCGTCGGATAATACCGGGCTTTTTAGTTTCACTCATCACTGGCCTCTCTCATCACTAATCTCACAGTAACACCTGGGTTATTGACCAAAGCCAGGGGCTGGTTGGAAGCTGTTACCGACAATAGGTGCGGCATCGGTTTGTGGCACATGGCATTGCAGGCAGAAATAGCGACGTGGCGAGACTTCACTCGACACTCGACCATCGCGGTCAATAAAGTGGGTCGGGCTGACGCGCGGTGCGCCGGTGGTTCGATAGTGCTCCACACCGTGGCATTGCAGGCAGCGGTTGGTATTTTTGCTGATTTGATAGCCATCCACACTATGGGGGATAAGCGGCGGCTGGTTAACATAGTTCAGCGCCATCCGCTGTTGCTGTTTCGGCATTTTCACCTTACCTTCCGCAGTCCCTGAGACCTCCGGTGATTGGCTTAAATCCATTTCAACATTGCTGGCCGCATTGACCGCGCCGGTGACCACCAATACCGCCAACAGCGATAGGATGGCCAAAAATCGGCGGTTTAGTGATTTAAACATCGTGCTATTCATTATTTCCTCCTGAAAGACACTCTCTTTTCCTGAGCATCCCTGGATGATTTTGATAAGTGAGTGGCAGAGCCCGCCCTTGGGCGAGCTGCCGTATCACGCCACTGCATCACTCCATAACATCACGCCACTACCCGTGCCAATTTCACTGCGCATTTCTTGAAGTCGGTTTCTTTGGATAGCGGATCGGTGGCATCCAGTGTCAGGTTATTCACCAGTTGTGCGGCATCGAAGAACGGCATATACACCAGCCCTTCTGGTGGGCGGTTGCGGCCTCGAGTCTCCACCAGGGAGATAAGCTCACCACGGCGTGAAATCACTTTTACCTTGTCGCCACGGCGTAGACCACGTTTTTTGGCATCCAGTGGGTGAATGAATAGCACCGCTTCCGGGAAGGCGCGGTGTAACTCAGGTACGCGACGGGTCATGGAACCGGTGTGCCAGTGCTCCAGCACCCGACCGGTAGAGAGCCACAGGTCATACTCCTCATCCGGGCTTTCGGCGGCGGGTTCGTAAGGTAGGGCAAAGATCACCGCTTTACCGTCCGGTTTGCCATAGAAGCGCACCTCCTCACCTTTCGGTACGAAGGGATCGAAACCTTCGCGGTAGCGCCAAAGCGTCTCTTTACCATTCACCACCGGCCAGCGCAGGCCGCGTTCTTGGTGATAACGATCGAATGGGGCTAAATCGTGGCCGTGACCGCGACCAAAATCGGCATACTCCTCAAATAGCCCTTTCTGAATGTAGAAACCGAAATCGCGCGCTTCGTCATTCAGTTGATCGGCTGGAATTTCACTCAGCGGGTATTTGCTCACCACATCGTTGGCAAACAGCACCTCATACAGTGTCTTACCGCGATATTCCGGCTTCTTGTTGACCAGGTCAGCAGGCCACACCTCTTCAACTTTGAAGCGTTTGGCGAACTCAACCATCTGCCACAAATCGGATTTTGCTTCGCCCGGTGCCGGGACTTGCTGACGCCAGAACTGAGTGCGGCGTTCTGCATTACCGTAAGCCCCCTCTTTCTCGACCCACATCGCCGTCGGCAAGATAAGATCAGCCGCCAGCGCACTGATGGTCGGATAGGGGTCAGACACCACAATAAAGTTGCGCGGATCACGCCAGCCCGGCATACGATCTTCGTTGATATTCGGGCCAGCCTGCATGTTGTTGTTGCACATCACCCAGTAGGCATTGAGGGTGCCATCTTTCAGCGCCCGGTCTTGTGCCACCGCATGTAGGCCCACTTTTTCGGGGATAGTCCCGGCAGGCAGTTGCCATTTGGTTTCGGCAATCTGACGATGCTTTTCATTGGTTACCACCATGTCTGCGGGCAAGCGGTGGGAGAAGGTTCCCACTTCGCGCGCGGTGCCGCAAGCAGATGGCTGGCCGGTCAGGGAGAAGGGTCCAGAACCCGGTTTGGAGATCTTGCCGGTTAACAGATGCAGGTTGTAGCACATGTTATTGGCCCAGACACCACGGGTGTGCTGGTTGAAGCCCATCGTCCAGTAGGAGACCAGTTTCACTTTCGGATCAGCATACAGCTGCGCCAGCGACTCCAATTGATCTTCCGGTACGCCGCTCATTTTAGATGCTTTTTCGACACTGTATTCGGCGACAAAAGCTTTGAAATCATCAAAACTCATTGGCTCGGAAGCATCGCTACCCGGATTCTTCGCCGCTTTTTCCAGTGGATGCGTTGGCCGTAAACCATAACCAATATCAGTGGCACCGCGACGGAAATTCACATGGCGGTCAAGGAAGCCCTGATCAACAGCATTGTTTTGGATGATGTAATTGGCGATGTAATTCATGATTGCCAGATCAGTCTGCGGGGTGAAGACCATCGGGTTATCAGCCAGTTCAAAGCTGCGGTGCTCATAGGTCGAGAGGACGGCAATTCTGACATTGTCATTGGTCAGGCGGCGGCTGGTCATGCGCGACCATAAAACCGGGTGCATCTCCGCCATATTGGAGCCCCAGAGCACGAAGGCATCCGCTTCTTCAATATCATCGTAGCAACCCATTGGCTCATCCATGCCGAAGGTGCGCATAAAGCCCACCACGGAAGAGGCCATACAGTGGCGGGCATTCGGGTCAAGGTTGTTGGAGCGGAAGCCCGCTTTCAGTAATTTCGAGGCGGCATAGCCCTCCCACACCGTCCATTGGCCGGAGCCAAACATGCCAACAGCCGTCGGGCCTTTCTCTTTTAATGCATTCTTGAATTTCAGCTCCATGATATCAAAAGCCTTTTCCCAACTGATGGGGGTGAAATCGCCCTCTTTATCATACTGGCCATCTTTCATCCGCAGCAGCGGCTGAGTCAGACGGTCTTTGCCGTACATGATTTTTGGCAGGAAATAGCCTTTTACGCAGTTCAATCCACGGTTGACCGGTGAGTCCGGGTCACCTTGCGATGCCACGATGCGACCATTTTGCGTGCCGACCAAAACACCACAGCCAGTACCGCAGAATCGGCAAGGTGCTTTATCCCACTTTATTGCGTTTGATGTCTCACCCACCACGGCCTTAGCGACTGTGGGTATGGTCAATCCGGCTGCGGCAGCTGCGGCAACCGCAGCATTGGCCTTCATAAAATCCCGGCGACTGAGTTTCATGGCATTTCCTCACCTTGGCTTTCCTGCTGGTGATACACCAGCGATACAGCCAGCACACCATCCAGATTACGTGCTGACTCAATATAATTCAGGAGCACGTCTGAGCGCGCCGCCTGCATAACCACCACCAGCTTGCCTTGCGCGGCATCACTGGTCGGTATTTCGGTGTCCGGGATAGCCAGCAAGCTGTCGGTCAATTGCGCAAATCGCGCCGGCTTGGCTTGCAATACCAATCCGCAGACATGCCACTCTTTATCGTCCATCATCACTCCGGGTGAGGGTTACGGCCTGAACTGGGCAACCGGGTACACAAGCACCGCAACCAGTACAGGCAGGTAGATCTAATTCGGGCTGAGCAATGCCATTCAGGCGCGGACGAAACTTAATTACTCGCGTTTCACAGCTATCCTGACAGCTACGACACTCAATATTGTGAAAAGGCAAACAGCGGTCTGATAGGTTGATTTTAAGTGACCAGGCTGCCCGTTCTGTTGAGGTAAAAACATCGGCTTCACATGCCTGCACGCAAGCCTGGCAAAAGCTGCATTCAGCACGCTGGAAATCTATTTCGGGGAATCCACCACTGCCCGCGATCAACACGCCGGTTTCACAAGCGGCAACACAGGCATGACATCGGGTACAACCCGCAATAAAATCAGCCTCCAACACCGACCAAGGGGGGCGTATAACAGAGAGCTGTTGCCTCTCCGCTCGCCAAAGACCGGTCAGTAATTTACGCCGCGATAAATCAGTCATGCTGATATCCTTAATACCTGCTGGCGCGCCCGCGTGTGCGATAGAGATTGTTCATTTAGCGCCCAAGGATCCATCTTGGGATGATGATAATTATTCTTATTTATATTGATGAAGGAGATCCCCCAGTGTTTACGTACTAAATACAGAATAATGAGTAATAAAATAATTACTCTTTAGAGTTAATCGGGGGGAGATATTGAGCAAGATCAATTAATTTAGTGGTTATTTACCTAATTTGTCACTGTTAAATCTATTTGCGTTATTACCTTTTTTATATAACGATTTGTTTAATGAGAATAGCTAGCAAATCAAGATGATACTTTGGTAATTATTTCTTAAGATAAAGTGCAACTGTTAAATGAATTTGACTGCTGTTTTAAAACACCAGTCACTCCTGACTCGCGGGTAAAAAATAGAGATCCAATCGGAACCCACTTATACTATGGAGGTGAATTACCGCAGGAAATAGGGTAAGACTGCGGTACACTTAAATCATAGGTCAACTAACTACGATTAATAACATGGTTAGCCTAATTAGTGACCAAAAAATAATTCACATTTTACAGCAAATACTTATACCTAAAGTCATTGGAATTGCAGGTAGGGCAGCAAAAGAACATCCCCAGATTAAGCTAATTTCGATTAACTGAGCCGGGTGAACCCACATCGCTAGCCCCTGCGATTTCACGTTAATAACGGTATAACCGTTTTTTCGGTTACAGGGATATTACTTATTATGACCAAAAGTCACACCATTATGATCGTCGATGACCATCCGTTAATGCGCCGAGGAATTCGCCAATTACTTGAACTAGATAGCAATTTTGATGTCATTACTGAGGCCAACTGCGGCAGTGATGCCGTTATTGAAGCGGCCAGATGTCAGCCGGATGTCATTCTGCTCGACCTGAATATGAAAGGAATGTCTGGGCTGGATACATTGAAAGCATTAAGAAATGAAGGTGTCGATGCGCGGATTATTATCCTCACGGTCTCTGATGCCCGCAACGATGTGTATGCCATGATTGATGCCGGTGCAGATGGTTATCTGCTCAAAGACAGCGAACCGGAAATATTGCTAGAAAATATCCGTCAGGCGGCACAGGGTGAAAAAGTATTCAGTGATGAAGTCGCACTCTATTTATCTTCTCGCCACGAACAGGTTAATCCTTTCGGTGAATTAACCGAGCGCGAATTAGATGTGCTACAAGAAGTGGCTCGCGGGATGTCCAATAAACAGGTGGCCTTTGAGTTACACATTTCCGAAGAGACCGTGAAAGTGCATATCCGTAATTTATTACGTAAGTTGAATGTGCGTTCGCGTGTGGCGGCAACCATCATGTTTTTGGAAAATAAAAAATACTAGCAGCCGCCTTGCTGGTTAATTATCAGCCAACAGCCCTAGCCGCAAGGCTATTCAATGGCCGCTAAGATAAAATCATGGTTATCGTAGATCCATTTTTTATTCAGTGGCCCCCAGCTATCTAGCTGGTAATAGCCCGCGTTATTGCGCACACCCTGCTGCACAAATGTCAGCGTGACGCCCAAACCGGGCAGTGCTTTTAAGACATCCTGCAACGTTCGCCGTGGCCAGCCAGTTAATTCCATCAAACGCGGCACGTTCAACGAGTCACCACGGCTGATAAGCCAGCACAAATAGAGACGACGGGCAAATACCGGATTGAGTTCCATACACATTCCTATGTTGAGTGACTGTTATTCAGTCTACTTGATACCCGAAAAAACACCTGTTTATCACTCTTTTCTGTATCAAGGTGAATTAACTCAGCTTTATCGAGGTTTTTTTACAGGTTCTCCTTATTTTCTTCACGTTTCCTTCAGCTTTCCCGCGTAGAGTGCAGTGTAGATTTGGCTGCAAATCATTTTTTCTATAGAGGTTGGCACTGCATGGCAAACTTTTTCATCGACCGCCCGATATTTGCCTGGGTATTGGCGATAATTATGTGTCTCACTGGGGCATTGGCAATCTCAACACTGCCGATTGAGCAATACCCCAATCTGGCACCGCCGACTGTGCGCATCAGTGCCTCCTACCCCGGTGCTTCGGCGCAAACCCTGGAAAATACTGTCACGCAGGTCATAGAGCAAAGTATGACCGGACTGGATAATCTGCTGTATATGTCATCGCAGAGCAGCAACTCCGGCAGTGCCTCGATAACCTTAACTTTCCAGGCTGGCACCAACCCTAACGAAGCCATGCAACAAGTTCAGAACCAGTTGCAATCTGCCATCAAAAAACTGCCTCAGGATGTACAGCAGCAAGGGGTTTCAGTCTCAAAATCTGGTGATAACACACTGATGATGGTGGCCTTTGTCTCCACCGATGGCAGCATGGATAAGCAAGATATTGCCGACTATGTCGCCAGTAATCTGCAAGACCCCCTTAGCCGAATCGAAGGGGTCGGCAGTATTGATGCTTTCGGTTCGCAATACGCGATGCGTATCTGGCTCGATCCTAACAAACTCAATAATTATCAACTCACTACACAGGATATTGTCACCGCTATCCAGTCGCAAAACAGCCAGATAGCCGTCGGGCAATTGGGCGGGACACCTTCGGTTGATAATCAGGCATTGAATGCCACCATTAATGCACAATCTCAATTGCAAACACCCGAACAATTCAGGGAAATCACGCTACGAGTCAACCAGGACGGTTCGCTGGTCACTTTGGGCGATGTGGCAAAAATTGAGATGGGGGCCGAGAAATATGACTATCTGAGCCGTTTTAACGGGCAAGCCGCGTCGGGGATGAGTGTCAAACTGGCCTCAGGTGCCAATGAGCTGCAAACCGATGCACTGGTAAAAGCCCGACTGGCCGAACTCGCGCCCTTCTTTCCCCATGGCCTTGAAGCCAAAATCGCTTATGAAACCACCCCCTTCGTCAAAGCTTCAATCAAGGATGTGGTCAAAACACTGTTGGAAGCCATTTTGCTGGTTTTCCTGGTGATGTATCTGTTCTTACAAAATTTCCGTGCCACCCTGATCCCGACTATCGCCGTGCCAGTAGTGTTGCTGGGGACCTTCGCGATCCTATCGGTATTTGGCTTTAGTATTAATACCTTAACCCTATTTGCCGTCGTGCTCGCCATCGGGCTATTGGTTGATGATGCCATCGTGGTGGTGGAGAACGTCGAGCGCGTCATGAGCGAAGAGGGATTAGACCCACGGGAAGCGACGCGCAAATCCATGGGGCAGATCCAGGGTGCACTGGTAGGGATTGCACTGGTGCTATCAGCGGTATTTATTCCGATGGCATTCTTCGGCGGAACCACTGGGGCCATCTATCGTCAGTTCTCCATCACCATCGTCTCAGCCATGGTGCTCTCAGTGCTGGTCGCACTGATTCTGACACCGGCACTTTGCGCGACCATGCTCAAACCTATCAGGCCGGGGCATCATCACGCCAAACGCGGCTTCTTCGGCTGGTTCAACCGCATGTTTGATAGCAACGCTCATCGGTACGAGCGGGGCGTGGCGCGGGTGTTGCACCACAGTCTGCGCTATATGCTGCTCTACTTCCTGCTGTTGGGCGGGCTGGCGCTGTTGTTCATCAAATTACCGACCTCGTTTTTACCACTGGAAGATCGCGGCGTCTTTATGGCGCAAGTCCAGTTGCCTGTAGGTTCCACCCAGCAACAGACACTGAAAGTGGTCGAGAAGGTGGAGAACTACTTCCTGACGACCGAGAAAGATACGGTGCTGTCGGTCTTTTCAACTGTGGGTTCCGGCCCCGGCGGTAATGGCCAGAACGTGGCACGGTTATTCATCCGGCTGTCTGATTGGGAGCTGCGAAAAAGCAGTGATGACTCCTCCTTTGCCATTATTGAGCGCGCGACCAAAGCCTTTAATAAGATAACCGAGGCCAAAGTGTCAGTCAGTAGCCCACCGGCTATTTCAGGTTTGGGTGGCTCCTCCGGTTTTGATATGGAGTTGCAAGATCACGGCGGTTTAGGCCACGATAAACTGATGGCTGCCCGTGACCAGTTGTTGCAGATGGCGTCCCAAGACCCTGCCCTGACACGGGTGCGGCATAACGGGTTGGATGATAGCCCGCAGTTGCAGATAGATATTGATCAGCGCAAAGCGCAAGCGCTGGGGGTCTCACTGGATGATATCAACAACACGCTGAAAACCGCCTGGGGTTCAACTTACGTTAACGACTTTGTTGATCGCGGACGGGTGAAAAAGGTCTATGTGCAGTCTGAGGCCACCGCCCGTATGCTGCCGGAAGACGTCAATAAGTGGTATGTGCGCAATAAAAGCGGCGGCATGGTGCCTTTCTCCGCATTCTCTACCACTCGCTGGGAATATGGTTCACCGCGACTTGAGCGCTACAACGGCTATTCGGCGCTGGAGATTGTCGGCGAGGCCGCGCCGGGGGTCAGTACCGGCACCGCCATGAATGTGATGGAGGATCTGGTTAAACAGCTGCCAAATGGTTTTGGTCTGGAGTGGACCGGCATGTCCTATCAGGAGCGGCTATCTGGCTCACAAGCCCCTGCCCTCTATGCCATTTCGCTGCTCGTGGTGTTCTTGTGTCTGGCGGCACTGTATGAGAGTTGGTCAATCCCTTTCTCCGTAATGCTGGTGGTGCCGCTTGGGGTGATTGGTGCGGTTGCCGCCACCTGGATGCGTGGGCTGGAGAATGACGTCTATTTCCAGGTTGGGCTGCTGACCATCATCGGGCTATCGGCCAAAAACGCTATTTTGATTGTCGAGTTTGCCAGTGAATTGAACAACAAAGGCAAAGACCTGGTGGAGGCCACACTGGAGGCATCACGCCAGCGGCTGCGGCCCATTCTGATGACCTCACTGGCGTTTGTTTTTGGTGTGTTGCCAATGGCGATCAGTCAGGGGGCGGGTTCCGGTAGCCAACATGCGGTAGGGACCGGGGTGATGGGCGGGATGATCTCTGCCACTGTATTGGCGATATTCTTTGTGCCGCTGTTCTTTGTCCTGGTTCGCCGTCGCTTCCCCGGCAGAGCACCGCGAGGGAAAGAGTAAACATTAACCTATAAATAATCAGTAAACAGCGATATATGACGTGAAAAAGGTGATATTAATAATTAATGTCACCTTTTTATTTTAAATAAAGAGCAAAATAATAAATCATTATATTAATAGTTTTCTAATAAGTAATTAATAATCAAACAAAAATAATCTTAATATATTCGCGCCATGCATTGATCATTTTTAAATCATAATCCATATTTATCTATCACGTTGCTATATTGGCGTGAAAACACAACATTATATTAACCACAATAAAGTCAGGAGATATCATCATGGGTATTCTCGGTTTGTTACCAAACAAAGTTGATGAAAATGAATCAATTGAGAACAATGAACACATTAATTGTTTAACAGAAAAGGAGTTAGCTGAACTGGAAAATGAATAGCACCATAATTAAGGAAGCCTTGGCTTCCTTAATTGATTGTTTATTGGAGGTAAATATATGGAATTACCTTATGAGCGTGAAATCACCTTAGCTGAAGCCCAAAAACGAATTTTGACTGAGTTTCAGGGGAACAGTATGACCCCCTATATAGAGAATCTGGGTCAAAATATTATTACTACCACCTGTGATATTTATGACCATAATAATAATCTACTGAGTCAAGGTATTGGCAAAGGTATTGATGGCGCAGCATTAATCGGCTCTTTTTATGAAGCATTTGAACACTATATTTCAACAAATCATCAAAAGTTCGGTGAAATATCATTATGTAAAACAAATAAGCTGCAACACACATTAAAAGAGTATGATTTCGTTAGAAGTTTGTTGCAAACTCAGCCAGATACAAAAATTGGCTGCCGCCATTACCGAAATATCACTGGCGATATTTCTGTTTTTTACCCGGTCGCCTTTTCAACCCCCGATTACGCCGATTCGCCTATTGAGGGAGATGACTTCGATTATCAGGTATTACGCCGCTATTCCAGCAACAGTGGCACGGCTATTGGCTCCTCTTTTCAAGAAGCCACTCTACATGCAGTTAATGAAAGTATTGAGCGTGAAGATATTTCACAATTTTTGATTAACTACTTTTATCAGGAGAGTGATGATGAGTTACGGCGGGTGAACCGGGATTCACTACAACAAGATCTTCATCATTTATGGTGCCATGCTGAGGCTGAAATAGCGGACCAAATTACAGTACTGGAAATCAGCCACTCTTGCGTCTGCCGGACCTTCATCGCTTTCGGCCACAAACCCTGCCAGGCGATACACTTATTTGGCGCAGGAACATCCCTCTCGCCCTACTATGCCCTATCCAGAGCCATTACAGAGCTGGTTCAATTTCATTCCATTGCAGCCCGACACCCTCATCTCATTGAGGCACAACATCATTACTTGCGGCGTCTATCGCCATGGCCAAAGCTCCGCCGTAGCTGTAAAGCTAATTTACCCGGATTATTAGCTGATCGGACCTTACAAGCTGTCGATATTCCAGAAGATGAACCCATCACGCCGGTGATTGATCAACTACTGCATGTCGAGCGAGGGTTAAATGCGCAAGGGCACCTGGTGCTGATCACTATCCTCTATCAGAGTGCTGCAGGTTGCACGGTAACCCATGTCCTGATCCCCGGTTTTGAGCGCTTCTTTCTGATCAATAGCGGCAATATTGTCGTCCCATGGTTGGGCTACCAATATCAAAACAGTTAGCGAGAATTTGTCGATAAAAAAGGCAGATACCTCAACGGTTCTGCCTTTCTGCGAGCGATCACTCGCCCCTGGATCTGTATCGATAAAACAACAAAAAGATAATAACTCTTACTGCCGGTTTATTCGCTTACGCCTTACGCAGCATAGCATCGATAAACTCTTTCCACGTACTTAACTCAAACTCAACCATAACGTCCTCTCTAATTATCGCGAGTCATTATACGCCTATTATTTGAACAGTCAAAATAGAAAGCAGGCGAATGAGTTGAGCAATAAAAAAGAGCTGCTTGAGGTTATTGACAAAGTGCCAGTGACGGAGAGAACAGGCAGATCGTAAAGACGCCGTCTGTCCTTTGAAAAAAAAGCCGTCCCTGGAGGCTCGAGCCACGCCCTCCCTGGCGCGGACGCGTTACTCCTCCACCTGTCCTCACCGTTTTAGATCGAGTCATCGAGGTCTGTCATCAGTCTGAGCCGCTTTTACTTAAAGCAGCTCAGATACTGAACATCACAGCAAGTCAGCTTTATCCCTTAGGGAAGACCCACAGATGCTCGATCGGTAAAGAGAGCGAGCATAGCTCCTCGCGGCGAACCTCAGCGCCATAAGCGCGGATCACAAAATCGTCAGCCGCAGTGCGGAACAGATATTCCCAACGGTCGCCCAGATACATGCTGGTCAGCAGGGGTAAATTGAGCTGGTTACCGTTCGGATCATCCGCCAGATTGACCCGTTCGACTCGGATCACTGCCGTGCCTTCCTGCCCCGCAGTGACTCCTTCGCCCGCCCATCCCCACAGCGCCCAATCTTTACCTTCAATGCGCGCCTTACCCTCACTGACCTGCGTGACCTTGCCATGTAAGCGGTTATTGCTGCCCATAAATTCTGCGGTAAAAAGCGTCGTTGGCGAACCGTACATCTCCTGTGGCGTCCCCTGCTGCTCAATTTTGCCGTTATTCAGCAGCAAAATACGATCAGAGATTGCCATCGCCTCATTTTGGTCATGAGTCACCATCAGCGCCGACAAGCCGAGTTTGATGATCAATTCACGTAGGAACACCCGTGCTTCCTCGCGCAATTTGGCGTCCAGATTTGACAGCGGCTCATCCAGCAGAATAACCGGCGGGTTATAGACCAGTGCACGACCAATGGCAACACGCTGCTGCTGCCCACCAGAGAGCTGATGGGGATGGCGATGACCCAGCGCCCCCAGCCCCAGTTGGTCGAGCACCGCTTGCACCCGCTGAGTGATCTCCGCCGCCGACGTTTTGCGCAACTTCAGCGGGTAAGCAATATTCTCAAATACCGTTTTATGGGGCCACAAAGCATAAGACTGGAACACCAAGCCCAGATTTCGCTCTTCGGCGGGGATTTCGCGGTTCGTTTTACCATCATAAACCCTGTTTTCACCAATGATAATGCAACCCTGACTCGGTTTCTCCAAACCCGCTACTGCGCGCAGTAAGGTGGTTTTCCCACTCCCCGATGGCCCCAGCAGAGAGACCACTTCGCCGCGCTTTAATTGCATCGACACCCCTTTCAAGACCGGGTTGTCGCCATAGGTTAAATGCAGGTTATCTACTGATAATTCAATCATTTAGTTTAACTCCAAAGCGCAATGCAATACCCAGCCCCAACACCACCAGCAGGATATTAATAAAGGAGAGCGCGGCAACGATATCAATCGCCCCCGCCGCCCACAGTGAAACCAGCATCGAGCCAATGGTTTCCGTACCCGGTGACAGCAGATAAACCCCGGTGGAGTATTCGCGCTCAAAAATCAGAAACATCAGCAGCCACGAACCAATCAGGCCATAGCGGGATAGTGGAATGGTGACATGGCGAGTCACCTGACCCCGGCTGGCGCCGTTGCTGCGGGCCGCTTCTTCCAACTCAGGCCCGACTTGCAGCAAAGTCGACGAGATCAGCCGCAGGCCATAGGCCATCCACACCACGGTGTACGCCAGCCAGACACTAAAAATGGTGCTGCGCAGAGAGCGGAGCCACACCACCAGATTCCCCCGTAACCACTCGGCCATTGGCAGCGAGGATAACCAGCCCTCTTTCAAGGAGTTATCCAGCCACATCGGCAGGAACAGGAAGACCCATAAAAATGCCAGCCCCGCCAGCAGCCCCGGCACCGCACGCGGTACTAATACGCTGTAATCAAGGAAACGCGTCACGCCATCAGGTTTACGGTGCATCGCAATGCCGATAAACAGATAGCAGATAACTGCCAACGCGCCGCCAAATACCCCGATCGCCATCGAGTTGACGATGGCCCGCAGCAAGTTAGGTTGCTGCCAGATGGTGCGGAAAGTGTTGAGCGATAGCTCATCCCAGAGCGATACCCCCATGCCCCAGTTAGAGACAAAAGCACGTAGCACCACTCCCAGCAGCGGCACGCCAATGGTAACCGTCAGCCAAAACGCCACCACACCACCGGCAATCCAACGCCACTTGCCCAGAGGTAACAGTCGCGCCTGAGACGCTTTACCTTTGACCGTAACAAAACGGTTGGCGGTACGCATCAGTACCCGCTGTAACATCACCAACGGAATGGTGATGCAGATAAGTATCACCGCCACAGCGGCCATCAGATGGTAAGAGGGGGTTCCCAGCTTATTGGTCAGTTGGTAGAGATAGGTCGCCAACACCAGGTTGCCCTCAGGATCGCCCAATACCAGCATCAGCCCGAACACTTCCAGTCCAAGGAAGAACAGCAATACGGTGATATACAAAATCGACGGGCGCACCATCGGCAAACTCACCGCCGTCATCACCTGCAATGGCGAGGCTCCTGCCGTGCGTGCCGCCTCTTCCACATCAGAACCGACACTGCGCAGCGCCGATGAGATATAGAGGTAGGCGTGGGGAACGTGGGTCAGGCCCGCAATCACCACGATGCTCGACATCGCATAAATATTCCAGGGCACAAAACCGATCAATGACTCCGCCCACAGGGAGAAGAATCCCACCGGTCCTGCTGCCACCACGTAGCCAAACCCCAATACCATGGGCGAGACAAAAATAGGCACCAAAATCAGCGGTTCGATGATCCGGCGGCCAGGTAAATCAGTCCTGACCATCAAAAAGGCCAGGATCCCCCCCAACGGAATAGCGATAACCACCAGCCCGAAAGCCAGAATAAAACCACTTTTCAGCGCCTTATAAAAATCGGGATCAGCAAAAATGAAGCGGAATGCCTCAAGGCTGAACACTTTGCTCGGTGAGAAAAAGGGGGCAGAAAGGAAACTTTGAATAACAATAAATGACAGTGGCACGTAGATAACCAGTGTGGTTATCAATACCACCAAGCCGCGCGGCAAGCTTTGCCACTTTCTGCGCAATGCTTTCATAATGAGTCCCGTTGGTTAAAAATCCATGATAAAACCAGTAAAATCAGAGTGCGTACCGCCACTGATACGCACCAGGGGGATCCCTTATTTCGCGGCCGCGCTGCGCCACTGTTTGATGTAATCCAGACGTTTAGCCTGCTCCATATACTCCAACAGGCTCTCATCAACCGCGATCGGTTTGAGCGCATTACCGAGCTTCTTGGTCATGCCATCGATGTCGTTGTTACCCTCGATATCGTTGCGAATTGAAGGAATATCTGACTGATTAGCCAAAATATTTTGGCCCGCTTCTGATAGCACGTAGTTAACCCACAGTTTGGCCGCATTATTATTGGTCGCATTTTTACTGATAAATGTGACTCGCGACAGCACCAGGGTGTAGTCCTGCGGGTAGGAGATCCCAAGAGAAGGGTCTGTTTTCGCACGAGTTTCGGCGTAAGAGCCGAGGATATTAAAGCCAATCAGATTCTCACCAGATGACACCCTTTCCATCATCGTACCGGTGGAGGATTGCACCGTCAGCCCGCCCTTGGCGATATCAGCCAGTGTCGCAAAGTAGTTAGGATCAGCTTTGAAATCCTGCACCGACAGCATGAAACCTAAACCTGATTTTTCAATATCATAGGTGGTCACTCTCTTTTTGAATTTATCAGGCTGGCTGGCGATGAGTTTTGCCAGTGCGGCATGGGTCGTCGGCACATCTGCTGCGGGGATCAGGCGCTTGTTATAGATGAAAACCACCGGCTCGTAAGTGGTGCCGTAGGCCCTGTTTTTCCATACCGCCCATGTTGGCAGCTCACCCTGCTCTGGAGAGAGGTACTCCTGCGCATAGTCGGTAGCCAACTTCAGCGCCGTATCCATTGAGGAGCTCCATACCACGTCACCGCTGAGGCTACCTGATGCCTGCTCACTGATGTAGCGGTTGTATAACTCGGTGCTGTTCATGTCGTTGTATTCGACCTTAATCCCCGGATAGGCGGCTTCGAATCCCTTAATCAGCGGCGCAGCGGCTTTGATATCCGTCGAGGCATACACCACCACTTTGCCCTCTTTTTTGGCACCATCAATAATGTTTTGATAATCAGCAGGGTAATAAGTTGGGAGTTGAGCTGCGGCTGGAAGAGTGGCTAATGCCGCCGTCGCCATCATTAATACTTTAAATTTCCTTAACATATAATTAACTCCAATATCCATTTATGGAACGAAAAAATAACATATAGTTAATATGTGTCGCTAAGCAATGAAGTTAATTTTTTGTCTTCTTATTTTGTGATGGCGCTCATTTATCGCGCTATTATTACCTTAACTCTCTCTAAAAGATCTGCGGCAAAGATTCACTTCGGGGAGGGGCGACACTGTTGATAGGCGAATTGGCTGCGCTCAGCTTGCCAGAGGTACAATTCCGGAGTAGCGTGCTCATTAATTCGAGCAGTTTGCTAATTAATTACTGTGTGAAACTTAAATGACTGTGTGTCACTTAAATGACAGTGTGAAACCATGAAACACTCCATCGACTCGTTAAAAGAGCTGGGCCGTTATAATGATGCGCTGGCAATGGCGCAGAAGTTGCTGCTCCACTCACCCGATAACGCCAGTCTGATGTATAAAATCGCCTCCCTGTATGACGTGCAGGGGTTGGAGCTACAGGCAATCCCCTTCTATCGTGCTGCCATTGAACACCATCTGGTGGGTAAAGAGCTACAGGAGGCCTATTTGGGGCTGGGTAGCACTTATCGGGAACTGGGGTTATATCAAGCATCGTTAGAGACACTTGACCGCGCGCTGACGGCCTTCCCGCAAGCGAAAGAGATAACCTTGTTTCGCGCCATGACGCTGCACAATCTGGGTGAAACCCAAGAGGCGGTTGCAGCTTTGCTACTACTGTTGGCGCAGACCTCAAACCATCAAGAGATCAGCCTTTACCAAAAAGCGCTGCGCCAATATGCCGTTGACCTTGACGCTATCGGCTAAAACCGCAGCTCATACCTGATTGTCGGAACGCCAAACAACCCATAGCCGTCTGGATCCAAACCTCATTTTCCCGCATTATGGGCTAATTGCTCCTCTTGAGCCGGGCAGCCGCATCAATAGCTGACCTGTTTTGCCACTCTAGCCGAGGTACTATTTTTCCATGTCAGATAGCCCAGCCACCCCATCATTGCGCCTTTATGGCATTAAAAATTGCGATACCATAAAAAAGGCCCGCCGCTGGCTGGAAGAACAAGGTATTGCCTATCAGTTCCACGATTATCGCGTGGATGGATTGAGTGACGAACGTCTGCAAGGCTTTATCGATCAGCTGGGTTGGCAGCCGCTACTCAACACACGCGGCACCACCTGGCGCAAGCTGCCAGAAGCCCAGCGAGACAGCATCACCGATGCCCAAACCGCCAAAGTGCTGATGTTAGAGCAGCCCGCCATTATCAAACGTCCACTGTTGGAAGCCGCCAATGGCAACATGCTGCTGGGCTTCAACATTGAAAGCTATCAATCCTTTATCCAAAACCAAACCGCAATTGAGGTGCAATAACATGATCTGTCCGGTAATCGAACTGGCCCAACAATTAATTAAGCGCCCGTCGCTCAGCCCGAATGATGCGGGTTGCCAGGAGATCATGATCAAGCGCTTAGAGGCGATTGGTTTTACTGTCGAACCGATGAATTTTGGCGATACCCTTAATTTCTGGGCATGGCGTGGCGAAGGCGAGACGCTGGCGTTTGCCGGTCATACCGACGTGGTGCCAACCGGTGATGAGAGCCATTGGAGCACTCCACCCTTTGAGCCGACCATTCGTGATGGCATGTTGTATGGCCGTGGTGCTGCCGATATGAAAGGCTCACTGGCCGCTATGGTGGTCGCCGCCGAACGTTTTGTTGCCGCGCACCCGAATCATAAAGGCCGCCTGGCATTTATGATCACCTCCGATGAAGAGGCCAAAGCGATTAATGGCACCGTAAAAGTGGTTAATGCGCTGATGGCGCGCAATGAACGGCTAGATTATTGTCTGGTTGGCGAACCCTCCAGTACCGATAGAGTCGGCGATGTGGTGAAAAATGGCCGCCGAGGCTCGATCACCGCCAATCTGCGCATCCACGGTATTCAAGGGCATGTGGCCTACCCCCATTTGGCTGACAACCCGGTGCACCGCGCCATGCCAGCCCTGAATGAGTTAGTTGCCACCCGCTGGGATGAAGGCAATGAGTTCTTCCCAGCCACCAGTATGCAGATTGCTAACTTACACGCGGGCACGGGCAGCAATAACGTGATCCCCGGTGAGTTCTACGTGCAGTTCAACTTCCGTTTCAGCACTGAACTGACCGACAGTCTGATTAAGCAGCGGGTTGAAGCCCTGCTGGATCGCCATCAACTCAATTACAGCCTGGAGTGGGTGCTCTCCGGCCAACCCTTCCTGACCGCCCGAGGCGCGCTGGTCGATGCGGTGGTTAACGCCGTTGAGCATTATGCTGAAATCACGCCGCAACTACTCACTACCGGTGGCACCTCGGATGGTCGTTTTATCGCCTTAATGGGCGCTCAGGTAGTGGAGCTGGGGCCGGTTAATGCCACTATCCATAAAGTGAATGAGTGTGTTCATGCTGCTGATTTACAACTGCTAAGCCGGATGTATCAGCGAATCATGGAGCAACTTATCGCATGACAGTTAACACATTAACCCCACAGATGCTTACCGGGCGCTCAACGGAACATTTAGTGGTGTTAACCGGCAATCACCGTCTACAGCCGCAAGCCGTTGAGGCCTTTCGGGCCATGCAACAGGCGGCGAAAGCGGCAGGTTTTGATCTACAGCCTGCCAGCACTTTTCGCGATTTTGACCGCCAATTAGCGATTTGGAATGGTAAATTTCGCGGTGAGCGACCAGTATTAGATAAAGAGAGCCATCCGATAGATATCAGTCAGCTTGACGATGCGGCCCGCTGTGAAGCTATTTTGCGTTGGTCTGCCCTGCCGGGGGCCAGCCGCCATCACTGGGGCAGTGATCTGGATATTTACGATCCCTCCTTGCTACCCGCGCAGACCAAACTACAGCTGGAGCCATGGGAGTACCAGGCTGGCGGCTATTTTTATCCGCTCACCCAATGGCTAAGTGCGCATATGGCTGAATTTGGTTTTTACCGGCCTTTTAGCGAGGAGAGTGGCGGCGTTGCCGCAGAGCCCTGGCACTTGAGCTATCGCCCGTTAGCCGTCACGGCGGCGCATTTACTGACACCCAAAATCTTGCTGGAAGCCTGGCAATCACAGGATGTGGCGGGCAGTGAGTGGCTAGCGAGTCATTTACCCATGATTTTTTCACGATTTATCGTGACACCCACTCTAGAGGGATTTTAACCATGCAATGGCTAGCAGATTACTGGTGGATTATCCTTATCCTACTGGCGGGGATTATTTTAAACGGTATCAAAGAGTTGCGCCGTCTCGACCATAAACGCTTTTTGAGTAATAAGCCGGAGATCCCACCCCACCGCGACAATAATGCGGAGTGGGACGACGACGATGACTGGCCGGATAAAAACAAGAAAAAGTAGACCGATCGCGAACAACCCCGCGAAGGGATAACCCCCTTCGCCAATAACCTTTATCTCGCGGCAAGATCCTGATGCAAATGGGCAATCGCCTGCTCTAGCATCGGCTGATTGATGCCATGCCCCATGTTGGGTACAAGATCCAACGTCACATCATTGCCTAATGCCGTTAAGCTGCTGGCCGCTTTTTTGGCGTGTTCTACGGCTATCACACCATCCTGCTCGCCATGGATCAGATGGATAACCACATCAGCTATCGGTTGCTGTGGCAAAGTGGCAAACCGCCCGCTGAAGGCAATAATCCGCCCGGCTAACTGTGGCTGCGCTTTCACCCCCTCTAATGACATGATAGTGCCCTGCGAGAAGCCAACCAGCGTGGTCTGCTGCACCCCCAAACCGCTTTGTTGCTGCCATTGACGCACCGTGGCAACCCATTGAGGGATCACTTCATCGATACGCCCCTGGCGGCCCTCTTCGGTAATTCCCTGGACCGAAAACCACTGCCGTCCATTGCCCATACTGCTGGCAAACGGCCCATCAATGCTGACCACCAGCGCCTGAGGAAAAGCTTGCGCGAAATGGCTGCCTACCGGTGCCATGCCAGCGGCACTGTCGCCGACCCCATGGAACAGTAAAATCAATTGTTCTGCCTTGGCGGGTTGCTGCACCACGATATGTTGTTGATTCATTAGGGCCTTCAATCATTGAGTGACGATAGCATTACTATACGACCGCTCGTGCCGCAAGGATATTGGGTTTTATTGATGGAGTTGGTGGGAATTATTGAAGGTGATCACCAGCAGGTTCGGTGTATCAACCCCACCTTAATAGAATCAATCCCCCGCACTCCTTCGGCTGCCTCCTGCCGCCAACGCGCCACTAACGCCTTGCGCCCAGAAAGACCCTGTGAGCTAACAATCTCCGCAAGTGGAACACCCTGCTGCAAATATTGCCGCAGCGCAGGAAGGGGTAATTCACTTTGCACTAACAGGCGCTGCAACGCAGGCAAACTGGCCTCTAACGGGCGGGAAGCAAAGGCAAAACCCGCTAATTCACGCCAGTCGTCGTCATCTAAGGTGACATCAGGTTGCTCAGGCAGGGATAGCGATGCTGGCGTGTCGATCTCAATCCATTGCTGCAACCAATACCAATCTCGCTCTAATTGCTGCCGTGCCGCGTCACTGAGTGCTTGCCCGGCGCGACTCAAAGGGAGCAGCGCCATGGCGGCATAGCAGCCGCTACTGGCCTCTTGGTGGCTGCCAATGCGCACCAGTTGAAATCCACAGGTGTGCCAAAAATGCGCTAATTCTGCTGTATAACCAAAACTGACCGAAAGAAAATCAAGCTGATGTTGCTGCGCACGCACCTGCTCGGCGGCAATCATCTGGCGGGCAATCCCCTGCCGCCGCCATAATGGGGCGACCGCCACCCGGCTGATACGCCGTGACAGTAGGATCGGCGCTTGCCATTGCCCACTGTGCGCTGCCAGTGATTGCGCCACCAAACTGCCCTTTGGCCGCCGCTTGCCCGCCCAAACGTCTTGGGCTAATTCACGGCTCAAACCACCTTCATCCACCAGCCACAGTGCGCCAACCACCGCATCAGTCGCTTTCGCCGCAGAGAAATGCATACCCGGTGCATCCATCAACCGCCGCAAATCCAGTGGTGTGGTCCGATAATGCGCACTGGAGAGCAGACCATAAAACTGCCGCAGTAATTCGGGATTATCCAGCCAATCGCGCTGCTCACAGATGATGATATCAACCGGCGAGGATGAGGGGGCCGTGAGTGACCATTGATCATCAAACAGCATCACCGCATCCACAATGCGCTCCAGTGGATCGTCACTGGCCCAGCGGATCGGATTCGTCAGTGTCAAATGGTGCCAATCGTTTAGGCTGGCGCAAAACTTCAGTAAAAAGCCGCGTCCGGTGCCTTCGTAACCCTGTACCGTGGTGGTTAATAATGCCCGTGGAAAGTAGGCCAATAGCGCGGTGAGTAATGCGGCGGGAATAGCGGCGGCCTCGTCAATCAATAGCCAGTCAACCTCACTGACATCCTGCTGCCGGCAGTAATCCAACAGTGCGTCCGCTGCCCAAAACTGCGCCCGTTCGCCAGCCCGCGCATTCAAAACTTGCGTGGCGGCCTTACCCGGCCCGGTCACCCAGCACTGGCCTTGCCACTGCGTCACCAACATGCCAGCTAAGGTCGACTTGCCGCGCCCGCGAGCGGCGGTCAGCACCCAAATTCCCTTTTTGGCCTGCATCAAACGTTGCAGAATATTTTGTTGCTCAAGGGTAGGAGAGCCGTCTGGGCGCTGCCAGTCGGGGTGTGAACCCACTATGGGCGCAGGTTGTGGCTGGCCCTCTTGCCACAACACCACATCGGGATCAGCCAGAAGCTGGCGTTGCAGATGCTGGATAAAATTGGGCGTGGTGATGGGCCTGCCCTGCTCACTCCAACGCAAGCTATCGGTATCGGGCAAGCGCGGCCAACGGCCCCACTCGGGCACCAAGAGCAGCAGCCAGCTTCCGGCCTGCAATGTTCCCGCCAGCACCGCCAGCGCCTCGGTATTCAAGCCATCAGTGGCATCAAATACGCCGTGCAACCACTCCTGCCCCAATAAGGTTTTTGCCGCAGTCGGACGGATCCCCTGAGTATCCGCGGGGAACTCCTCGCCAATCCACAGCCAATCCCCCGGCAGTTGCCGACGTAGATTTAGCGCCTGTTGCCGTGACCAATCAGCACTGCCACTGAGCACCAGTAAACGCCGAATCCCCTGCTGTGCCATCAGCGGTTGGCTGGCAACTATCCCCTGGCTCACGCTAGGATTTACCAATCACCAGCGAGAGTAGCCCGGCAGCGATCAATGGCCCGACCGGTACGCCTCTGAACAGCGCAACACCCAGCACTGTCCCGACCAATAGGCCAGCCACCACCGACGGCTGATGTGTCATCAGCGAAACCCCACGCCCGCCGAGCCACGACACAGCCACCCCCACCACAATGGCTAGTATCGATTTCCATTGCACAAAGGAGTGCAGCACCTCGCTGGCGCTGATTTTACCGCTGGCAATCGGGGTCATCACCCCAATGGTCAAAATCAGGATGCCAATGGTTAAGCCATATTTTTCTATCCACGGGAAGAACTGATTCAGGGGAGTGATGCGAATGGCGAGTAGTGTCAGAATGGCTAATGTGACGGTCATATTGTGGCTGATGATTCCGAGCGCGGCCAGCGCCAATAGAATCAATAAAGTGGGATCGAGAGCGGCCATGGTTATCCTTGCCTTGCAAGAGATGCCGGCAGCGAAAGTGCCGGCAAGAAGAAAGTGCTCTTATGATAATCGCTGCTGACGCGAGGTTCTAGCGCTATTAGCGGCTGGCAAAGGTGTTGCAGCTATTGGGGTCGCCACTGTCGAATCCACGTTTAAACCAGGTATAACGTTGCTGTGATGTGCCGTGAGTGAAGCTGTCAGGCACCACGCGCCCCTGGCTTTGCTGCTGTAGCCGGTCATCACCAATGGCCTGCGCGGCATTCAGGGCTTCTTGCAAGTCCCCAACTTCCAGCACCTGCTGTTCATCCATCGCTTTGCCCCACACGCCAGCAAAACAGTCTGCCTGTAACTCCATTTTGACCGACAGCTGATTAGCCTGTGCCTGCGTCGCCCCCTGCTGCTGTTGCCGCACTTTGGTATCGATGCCCATCAAGTGCTGCACATGATGCCCAACTTCGTGAGCAATTACATACGCCTGCGCAAAGTCGCCGCCTGCACCTAGCTTGTTTTTCATCTCTTCATAGAAGGATAAATCGATATAAACCGTACTGTCTGCCGGGCAATAAAACGGCCCCATCACAGATTGGCCGGTGCCGCAGCCGGTGCGGGTTGCGCCACGGTACATCACCAGTTTAGGCTCTTGATAGGTGCGCCCCATCTTCTGGAAAATCGGTTTCCAGGTCTCTTCTGTGTCAGCCAGAATTACGGAGGTGAATTTGGCATATTGGTCATCTTTGGCGCTGACGGAGCTTGATGAGCGCGGCTGTGTCTGGGTTTGTGACATAGGATCACTGCCGTTCAACAGGGGCGTCAGATCAACCCCATAGTAGCCAGCGACCAGCACCACAATCAGGATGACAATACCGCCCTTGCCACCAATCGGCGGTCTAAATCCACCGCCGCCACCGGATGAATCACCCCGCCGATCCTCCACATTGTCACTCTCACGACGACCTTGCCAACGCATAGCTGTACTCCCAGAGATATTCCTTACCCATTATCGTAGGAAATATATTGATCCAATACCATTAAAAGAATGATTGATTGGTGTGTTGGGGGATTTGATTCAAAGATGATAGGGATGAGAGAAGTTTATTGAAGGGAGATAGAGGCTATCTCCCCTTAGAGCAGTAACGCCAGCGAAAACGTAATCGATTGCGCAGTTAGTCTAATTTAACGCCGATACGGTGTGCAACTTCTTCGTAGGCTTCAATCAAACCACCCAGGCTCTGACGGTAACGGTCTTTATCCATCTTGTTGAGGGTCTTTTTATCCCACAAACGGCTGCCATCAGGCGAGAACTCATCACCCAATACCACTTCACCGTTGAACAGGCCAAACTCCAGCTTGAAGTCCACCAGGATTAAACCGGCATCGTCAAACAGTTTGCTCAGCACGTCATTGGCCAAATAGCTCAGCTCTTTCATCCGCGCTAATTGTGCTTCTGTTGCCCAACCAAAAGTTTTGCAGTAAGACTCGTTAACCATCGGGTCGTGCATTGCATCATTTTTCAAGAACAGGTCAAACAGCGGTGGATTCAGTTCTATGCCCTCTTCAATACCCAGACGTTTTACCAACGAGCCAGCAGCACGGTTGCGGATAACGCATTCAACCGGGATCATTTCCAGTTTTTTTACCAGCACTTCGGTATCAGACAGCAAAGCTTCCATTTGAGTAGGAATACCGGCCGCTTCTAATTTAGCCATAATAAAATGGTTAAATTTGTTGTTTACCATGCCCTTACGATCGAATTGCTCAATGCGCTGACCATCCAGTGCTGACGTATCGTTACGGAACTCCAATACCAATAGGTCAGGATTTTCGGTGGTATAGACGGTCTTCGCCTTCCCACGATACAACTCAGCTAGCTTTTGCATTTTATTACTCCAGTAATGTGAAAATATAACTCGCCATAAAATGGATAAGCCCTAAATAGTTCAAGTTGCAGGAAGGCGGCAAGAGAGAATCCCGATGAGCTTACATAAGTAAGTGATTCGGATAATTGAACATAGCCAACGCACATGCAGCTTAAAGTATGACGGGTGTAAAGGGAAAGGGGCCGAAGCCCCTTTGGTTTTATTTGGTACTTGTGGCGCTTGTCTGGCTAAACGCCGCCTGGAACACCGCGACCAGTGCATCATTCTGCGACTGGGTTAGGGTGTGCCCTTTCGGACCGATGAATTGCAAACTACTGCGGTTATCAAGGTCACCGACTTGCAGCTTGTAATCACCTTCTGGCAGTTCAGGGTCTTTGGCCCCCAACGCATCCCAGCCACTGCTGCTCATGGATTTGTTGGTCACGTTAATTGAACCTTGCGGACGGCTACGGTCAGTAACTTTCATGCCGATTTTCTCAAGTGCGGCTGGCAGGCGTTCCCACAGCACAGCATAAGGTGCGCGGACAATCAGTTGTGGTAAGCCGGTATCATCGCTACCGCTTTGAACATCTAGCGAGCCAACCTTACGGGCGGCCTGACTGCTTTCGCTGTCAGAACGGACCTTATCCAAACCTTCGATAATGGTATTCAGCATTGCGCCGTTGTAGCGCTGGATTTCGGTATAGCTGGTTACTGGCTGACCGCCTTGCTGTAGAGCAAGGGATTTCACCACCAATACCAACTGATAACCCTGCTCCTGCACACTTATCTGATAACGGCCTTCAAACTGCACGTCTTCATCGGCGCGGTTCCATTTGATCCAGTCAGTGGTCAGTGTTTGGCTGGCATCCTGACGGCTGGCTATCGCCCAGTTTTTATCTTGCAGGACGCGGGTAACCTGCGCCCACAGATTACGGTTTTGCGGGCTATTTTCTAACAATAGCTTGCTGGTATCGTTAGCATTTTCAGCGCGAGAGCCGCTTAACAATGCCAGTGGTTGTACCGGAGGACGGATGTCCAACTGTTTACCCACAGCGCCTTGAGAGTTGACGGAACGGACATCAAAATCGCCATTTTGTACCGGCAAAATCATCCCTGCTGGTGAGTTAAGCGGTTTCAGCCCCGGCGCTTCCAGATAAGATTCATCACCACCAACCTGGCGTTTGTAGCGTTGGTCAGTGGTGCAGCCTGCCAGCAGCATGGCTAGCGAAACACCCACTACCGTGACCACTGTCGACTTTTGCAATGTTATTGCCATCAAATTTCCCTAAGAGTTACAGCAAACCTGCGCTTTTCAGCGCGTCTTCCACAATCCGTTTAGCCGGATCAGTCAGCGGGGTCATTGGCAGACGCAAAGTGTCATTCGCCATTAATCCCAGTTGCTTTGCGGCCCATTTCACCGGAATTGGGTTTGCTTCTACAAATAAATGCTGATGCAATGGCATCAAGCGCTGATTCAAACGGCGTGCTTGTGCAAAGTTGCCTTGTGCAGCCAATGCACAAAGTTCAGCCATTTCACGCGCAGCGATGTTCGCCGTCACCGAAATAACCCCTTTGCCGCCCAGTTGCATAAAGTCCAGTCCGCTCGCATCGTCACCACTGAGCAGGATGAAATCTTCATCATCAACCAGCACTTGGATCTGACTAACACGACTTAAGTTCCCTGTTGCCTCTTTAACAGCAACAATATTTTTAATCTTGGCTAAGCGGGCGATGGTTGGCGGTAACATATCGCAACCAGTACGCGAAGGCACATTATAGAGAATTTGTGGTAAATCGGTACTTTCAGCGATCGCTTTGAAGTGCTGATATAACCCTTCCTGCATTGGCCGGTTATAATATGGCGTCACAGTCAAGCAACCCACCACACCGGTGTTATTGAACCGTTGCGTGAGAGAAATTGCTTCGGAGGTGGCATTAGCACCGGTTCCAGCAATGATGGGAATGCGGCCATCAGCCAGTTCGAGGGTCTGCATCACCACATCGACATGCTCGTCATGGTTCAGTGTGGCTGACTCTCCCGTGGTGCCCACGGAGACAATCGCCGCAGTACCGCTGGCGACATGATAATCAATTAGTTTCTTAAGGCTCGCACGATCGACAGCACCTTTGTCGTCCATCGGCGTTACCAGTGCAACTATGCTACCTGTAAACATTGCGTTGCCTGTAAACATCGGACTTCCCGTAAACATTGCCCACCCCCTCCTTAAACAAGTTACTCATGGTACTTTTGACCTCTATCCAAAAGCAAGCAAACAACTGTGTTGTAAGCGCTTGGCAGCAGGTTTTTTTTATGTTTACCATGGTAACCCCAAAGAGCATGACAGGAAGAGCGATTTTGCCGCAGCTTGATGAACATTATCTGGTCATTACCGCACTGGGTGCTGACCGCCCTGGGATCGTGAATACCATCACCCGCCATGTCAGTAGCTGCGGTTGTAATATTGAAGATAGCCGTCTGGCCATGTTCGGTGAAGAGTTCACATTTATTATGTTACTTTCAGGCAGTTGGAATGCCATTACCCTGCTGGAATCAACCTTACCGCAAAAGGGCGCAGAGCTTGATTTGCTGATTGTGATGAAGCGAACCAACGCCCAAGAGCAGAAAGCGATGCCGGCGACAGTCTGGGTAAAAGTTGAAGTGAATGACTCCCCACATATTATTGAACGCTTTACCAACCTGTTTCATTGCCACAATATGAATATCGCGGAGTTGGTTTCCAAAACTCAACCGGCTGAAGGCGACACGCCTCCTCGGTTGCATATTCAGATGAGTGCGCACAGTCCCGCCAGCCAAAACAGTTCGATAATTGAACACGCTTTTTATCAGCTATGTACAGAACTCAATGCGCAAGGCAGTATTAGCATTGTGAACTATCCACAGCATGACTCACGAATGGAGAGTTAGTAATGAGCCCATTGA
Organism: Yersinia sp. Marseille-Q3913; assembly: GCF_963892745.1. Lineage (NCBI taxonomy): Bacteria > Pseudomonadati > Pseudomonadota > Gammaproteobacteria > Enterobacterales > Yersiniaceae > Yersinia > Yersinia sp. Marseille-Q3913. The sequence goes on from NZ_CAWQAF010000001.1 coordinate 64,292, forward strand.
AAGCCGGTGATTTAGCGCCGAACTTTAGCTTGCCCGACCAAGATGGCGAGCAAATTAGTTTGGCCGACTTCCAGGGACAACGTGTCTTGGTTTATTTTTATCCTAAAGCCATGACTCCGGGCTGTACTGTTCAGGCCTGTGGTCTGCGGGACAACATGGATGAATTAAAGAGCGCGGGTGTCGAAGTGCTGGGTATTAGCACCGACAAACCTGAAAAACTGTCGCGTTTCGCGGAGAAAGAGCTGCTGAATTTCACTTTGCTGTCTGATGAAGATCATCAGGTTGCAGAACAGTTTGGCGTTTGGGGCGAGAAAAGTTTTATGGGTAAAACCTACGATGGTATCCACCGCATCAGCTTCTTAATTGATGCCGACGGTAAGGTGGAGCATGTGTTTGATAATTTCAAAACCACCAACCACCACGATATCGTGATGGACTATTTACGCCAAAGTGCCTAAGTGGTCTCATTACCCATAAAAAGCAAAAAAGAGCGTTTAGGCGCTCTTTTTTATTGGCTCAATCGACTGTTTATTCAGTCAAAATAGAGTATCGCTTCCGTTAATTAATCCGCCTCAAGAAGCCGCTCTTCCGGCCAGGCGTGGATAACGGCTTTGACCAAGGTCGCCAATGGGATAGCAAAGAATACCCCCCAAAAGCCCCACATTCCGCCAAAAATGATCACCGACAGAATAATAACCAGCGGATGTAGATTGACGGCTTCCGAGAACAGTACTGGCACCAGCAAGTTGCCATCCAGCCCCTGCACCACCAGATAGGCGACAAAAAGGGTCCAGAAATCAGCACCAAGCCCCCACTGGAATAGCGCCACCAGTACCACCGGAATGGTAACAATCACCGCGCCAATATAGGGGATCAAAACCGAGAAGCCGACCAGTACCGCCAATAATAGCGAGTAATTCATGCCCATAATAAAGAACACTAAATAGGTGGCTATGCCGACAACAACCATCTCCACCACTTTGCCGCGAATATAGTTGGTAATCTGTTGGTTCATCTCCAGCCAAACCTGCCCGGCAAGGCCACGATTACGCGGCAGAACACGGCGCACTGCATTCAACATCTGCTCTTTGTCTTTGAGCAGGAAAAACAGCATCAATGGCACTAAAATCAAATAGATAGCCAGTGTCAGCAAGCCAATTAATGAGGCTACCGAGAATTTAACCACGGATTCCCCCATGCCGGAGAGCTTGTTACGCAGGTTTTCCGCCATCATATCGACGATCCCGGCATCCACCAGTGCGGGATAACGCGAGGGCAGTGTTTGAGCAAATGCGTTGAATTTATTTAGCATTTTCGGCATGTCTGAGATCAGATTATTGCCCTGTTGCCAGACCGTCGGTGCCACGACAAACACCGCTAACAAGGTGATACTGCCAAAAACCACCAGTACAATAGTGGCGGCCCAAAGGCGTGAACAACCAACACGCTGTAATCGAGCCGTCGGCCACTCCAGTAGATACGCCAGTACGATTGCCGCCAGTAGCGGGGCCAAAATACCGCTGAAGAAATAGAGAATGCAGAATCCAGCCAACAGAATAACCAGTAAAGCGATAACCTGCGGGTCGGTAAAACGCCGACGATACCACTGTAACAACAGCTCTAGCATCCGAAATTGCTCCTTAAAAACCATGAGGGATCCGCAAATTGGCGAACTCCTTAAACCGCCTCGCTCAACAGAGGCACAACCCGAAGGTAAAATTGATGTGTCGGCTCTTCCATAGCGCCATTGCCTAGGTATCCATTAAGTTATAACTATTTCTTTATACTCGCAGGCTGGCTAAGATAGTTACGAGTCTCAGCAATGGATGCTGAGCTTAGCTTTTGACCTATTTGAACCTATTTTTGTGATATAGCTCGCTTTCGTGATGATTGTACTGGAGAGCAGAGCAAGGAAGAAGAACTCTTACACATCTCGGAGTCTAATTGTCATTACATTGGCAGGGGCAGCTTCAGTTATGACTTATCGGTTGAGTAACACAGGTCGGTTTAATCAAACGGGCCGATTACGTAAGAGAGTGCTTGCAGCACTGCTCAGTAGCTTGCTGCTCACCAGCACAATACCCGCTAGCGCTGAGACACAAGACTTGCTGCCCGATATCGGTACTTCAGCCGGGGCGACTTTGAGCATCGATCAGGAACTGGCGATGGGGGATTTCTATGTCCGCCAAATGCGCGCCAGTACACCACTCATTTATGATCCGCTATTGACGCAATATATCAATACGCTGGGTAAACGGCTGGTTGCCAATGCCAACTCAGTTCGCACCCCCTTCCATTTCTATCTGGTCAATAACGACCAGATTAACGCCTTTGCTTTCTTTGGTGGCAACGTGGTGCTCCACTCCGCGCTGTTCCGTTATACCGATAACGAAAGTGAGTTGGCATCAGTATTAGCCCATGAAATATCTCATGTCACTCAACGCCATTTGGCGCGGGCCATGGAAGAGCAGCAACGTATGGCTCCGTTAACATGGGTCGGGGTATTAGGCTCGATCCTGTTGACCATGGCCAGCCCACAAGCTGGTATGGCGGGCTTAAGTGGCACGCTGGCGGGCGCTCAGCAAGGTATCATCAGCTTTACTCAGGGCAATGAGCAGGAGGCTGACCGCATTGGCATTCAAGTGCTGCAACGTTCGGGTTTTGATCCGCAAGCCATGCCTAATTTCCTGCAAAAACTAGCCGATCAGTCACGATATGCATCAAAACCGCCAGAAATGCTGCTGACTCACCCCTTACCCGATAGCCGATTATCTGATGCACGTAACCGCGCCAACCAAATGAAGCCGCACCCTATCGCTTCATCACAAGATTATCTATTCGCCAAAGTTCGTATTCTGGGCATGTATGGTTCAACTGAGAATAGCCTGACCCCAGATCTGCTGGAAACCTTGAGCAAAGGCACGGTGCGCGAACAACTGGCAGCTAAATATGGTCAGGCCATCTTGCTGTATCAGGCCAAAAAATACGACGACGCCCGCAATCAGTTACAGCCGCTGTTAACCCAGCAACCGGGCAATATTTGGTTCCTTGATTTGATGACCGATATTGATTTGGGGCAAAACAGAGCGGCAGCCGCCATCTCTCGCCTACAAGCGGCCACCGCAAAACAGAATGATGAGCCGGTATTGCAACTCAATCTGGCCAACGCTTATGTTCAGGGCGGGCAACCGGCTGCTGCCATCAAGATACTGCATCGCTATACTTTCGCCAATCCGAACGACCCGAATGGTTGGGATCTATTGGCACAAGCGGCGGCAGCATTGAATTTACGCGATCAGGAACTGGCCGCTCGAGCGGAGAGTTTGGCATTAAGTGGCAAGTTGGCACAGGCAATCGGCCTGCTTAGCGACGCCAGCGCGCGGGTGAAATTAGGGAGTCTGGAGCAGGCACGTTATGACGCCCGTATTGACCAGTTGCGCCAATTGAATGAGCGCTTCCGTAAATACCAGAAAACCTGATGAGATCGGGTTAACTTGCTGACTGCCCGGTAATATGGCGCTCAGCTCAAGGCATTATTGCAAGGAAAGTTACCATGAAACAGGTCACGTTTTATCATAATCCACGCTGCTCCAAAAGCCGCGAAACCCTTGCGTTAGTTGAACAGCAGGGGATTAAGCCGCAGGTGATTCTGTATTTAGACACCCCGCCGTCAGTGGCGACATTAAAAGAGTTACTGCAACAGTTGGGCTTTAGTGATGCACGACAATTGATGCGCACCAAAGAGGAGCTCTACAAAGAGCTGGATCTGGCAGACCCGTCGCTGACACAAGAAAAGTTGCTACAAGCCATGAGTGATAACCCGAAACTTATCGAGCGCCCTATCGTGGTTTATCAGGGCAAAGCGCGTATTGGCCGACCGCCAGAGCAGGTGTTGGACATTTTGCCGTGACTTAATCACGACGAAAAGTTGCGCGAATGAATCTGCTGACGATCCCGACCCAAAGTCATTGGTGTTGCAGGCAGTGAGTGACCGCAGCTCACTACCCTGCAACGTCAAGGATGCAGGGGATTACAGCTTGAGGATATCTTTCACAAACGGGATAGTCAGTTTACGTTGTGCGGTAATAGAGGCCCGATCAAGCTGATCCAGTGTCGTAAACAGGGTGCGCATCTCGCGATCCAGTCGTTTTAGCAAAAAGCGGCCCACATCTTCCGGCAATTCAAAACCACGTAATTTGGCGCGCAGCTGCAAAGCCTGCAACTTTTCATCATCTGATAGCGGCTGCAATTTATAGATCTGGCCCCAATCAAGGCGAGACGCCAAATCAGGTAAACCGAGATTTAACTGCCGCGGCGGGCGATCACCGGTGATCAATAAGCGGGTGCGACCGGTTTCTACAATGCGGTTATAGAGATTAAACATCGCCATTTCCCACTGCTCATCACCGGCAATACACTCAATATTATCAATACAAACCAGCGCTAACTGCTCCATGCCGTCCAGCACTTCTGGTACAAAGTAGGCACGTTTATCCAGCGGGACATAGCCTACCGCCTCGCCTTGTTGCGATAGCTCCGCGCAAGCGGCATGTAACAGATGGCTACGGCCACCGCCTTCGCGCGACCAGAAATAGATGTAACTGCCGTGGGATTGATGAACAGCGGACTGGATCGCCGCTAATAGCGACGGGTTCTCACCCGGATAAAAACTGGCAAAAGTTTCATCATCGGGAAGATAAAGTGGCAGTGAAAGCTGTGCCGGCGTATTCAGAAAAGCACCTCAACCAACAAAACGGGCGGGAAAACAGAGTCAGCTTAACACAAAAAGTAACAACAGCATAAAAACCTGATCTGGGATGAAATAGTGGCCGAACCGACAGATGTGCGCTCCGCAGACAACAGCGGCTCGGCCAGATTTCACTTTTTAGTGCGCAGACTTATCTTCCGCCGCATCGAGAATCTCTTCTTCCGTGCGCAACAAGCTGATCACTTTGAACAGCAGGCTCAGACCGATACCGACCACTGTGGCCAGCGCCATGCCTTTAAGTTCAGTCGCGCCAATGTTCACTTTCGCGCCACTCACGCCGATTATCAAGATGACCGAGGTTAAAATCAGGTTTTGTGCCTTGTTATAGTCAACTTTTGACTCGATCAACACACGGATACCCGATGCCGCAATCACGCCGTACAACAGCAGTGAAACGCCACCCATGACAGGAACCGGCACCGCCTGAATGGCAGCAGCAAGTTTACCGACACAAGAGAGCATAATCGCCAGGATCGCCGCACCACCGATAACCCAGGTGCTATAAACACGGGTTATCGCCATCACACCGATATTTTCGCCATAAGTGGTATTCGGCGTGGAGCCGAAGAAACCGGAGATCACCGTAGAAATACCGTTGGCAAACATCGAACGATGCAGGCCGGGGTCACGAATTAAATCTTTTTTTACGATATTGGCGGTCACCACCAGATGCCCAATATGCTCGGCAATCACCACCAGCGCCGCAGGCAAGATGGTCAGAATAGCGAACCACTCAAAACGGGGGGTATAGAAGGTCGGCAAAGCAAACCAATGGGCTTCACTAATGGGTGTTAAATCAACCACACCCATCACGAATGACAAGGCATAACCCACCAATACACCAATCAGAATCGGGATAATGGCGAAGAAGCCACGGAACAGCACCGAACCTAAAATGGTCACCCCCAAGGTCACCATTGAGATGATAATGGTGGTTGAATCTACCGTCACCCCCTGAGCTGGCAGTAGCCCCGCCATTCCGGCAGCAACACCGGCTAACTCAAGGCCGATAACCGCGACAATCGCCCCCATCGCCGCCGGTGGAAATATCACATCCAACCAGCCAGTACCGGCTTTTTTCACAATCAGCGCCACCAGGCAGAACAGCACGCCGCACATGATAAAACCGCCCAAGGCAACTTCGTATCCTAATGGCAATAATAGTAAAACTGGCGAAATAAACGCAAAACTGGAACCCAGATAAGCCGGGATCTTGCCCTTACAGATGAACAGATAGAGTAAGGTGCCGATGCCGTTGAACAACAGCACCGTGGCCGGGTTAATTTTAAATAGGATAGGAACTAAAACTGTGGCACCGAACATGGCGAACAAATGTTGAAAACTCAGGGGGATCGTCTGGAGCAGCGGTGGACGCTCGCTGACGCCAATGGTGCGACGGCTCATTCTTCTATCCTCTTCAATGGTGTGGTTTATACCCGTCATACTTCAAACTGCATGTACGTTGGCTTCTTTCGCTCACCCGAATCATTGACTCGCGTCAACTCATCGGGATTTACTCAGTTGCCGCCTTCCTGCAACTCGAATTATTTAGGGTATATGCTAAAAATTATTCAAAAAAAAGCCGACTATCGAGTCGGCTATCATCGTTTATTTGGTTCCGAAAATCTTATCCCCGGCGTCACCTAGCCCTGGGATGATGTAACCCTGTTCGTTCAGGCCCTGATCGATAGAGGCAGTGTATAGCTCAACGTCTGGATGGGCCTGCTCCAATGCTTTAATGCCTTCCGGTGCCGCGACCAATACCAAGACTTTAATGCTCTGGCAGCCCGCTTTTTTCAGCAAATCAATGGTGGCAATCATCGAACCACCGGTTGCCAGCATTGGGTCAACCACTAACGCCATACGCTCATTGATATTGGAAACCAGCTTCTGGAAGTAAGGAACCGGCTTTAGCGTCTCTTCATCACGATAGACACCCACCACACTGATACGGGCGCTTGGTACATTTTCCAACACCCCTTCCATCATGCCCAAACCGGCACGCAGAATGGGCACAACAGTGATTTTCTTACCTTTAATCTGTTCAACTTCAACCGGCCCGTTCCAACCTTCGATGGTCACTTTTTCAGTTTCCAAATCGGCGGTTGCCACGTAAGTCAGCAAACTCCCCACTTCAGACGCTAACTCGCGAAAACGCTTCGTGCTGATATCATTTTCACGCATCAAACCAAGTTTATGTTTTACTAGCGGGTGTTTCACCTCAACGATCTTCATTATTTTTCTCCTGGTTAGGCGACTGGCGGCCAAAAAAATCGCGAGATTATACCGCCTTTTTTTTTGAACGCCACAATCAATAGCCTGATTCAGATCAATAGAAAATCATTATTAAGTCAAGAAAGCTAAAAATCAGCGTGATATCACAAGCTACTCGCAAACGTTTGCCTGCGCTGTTAGAATTGTCGCGTTTTCTTCCTATGCTTAAACCGCCAACCGCCGTGGGGACCTCGCAGTGACCAACAAAACCTCTCTCAGCTATAAAGACGCAGGTGTAGATATTGATGCCGGCAATGACCTTGTTGATCGCATAAAAGGTGTGGTTAAACAGACCCGTCGCCCAGAGGTCATGGGTGGATTGGGCGGCTTCGGTGCCCTGTGCGCTTTGCCGCAAAAATACCGTGAACCTATTTTAGTTTCAGGCACCGATGGCGTGGGCACCAAGCTGCGTCTGGCGATGGACCTGAAACGCCACGATACCATCGGTATCGATTTAGTGGCCATGTGTGTCAACGACCTGGTAGTTCAAGGCGCTGAGCCACTGTTCTTCCTCGACTACTTCGCCACCGGTAAACTGGATGTGGATACCGCCGCCAGTGTCATTACCGGTATTGCCGAAGGGTGCAAACAGTCAGGTTGTGCGCTGGTCGGCGGCGAAACCGCCGAAATGCCGGGCATGTACCACGGCGAAGATTATGACGTTGCTGGCTTTTGTGTTGGCGTGGTCGAAAAATCTGAAATCATCGATGGCAGCAAAGTGGCGCCGGGTGATGTGCTGGTAGCCTTAGGTGCCAGCGGCCCACACTCCAATGGTTATTCGTTGGTTCGCAAAATTTTGGAAGTCAGCAACACCAATCCAGAACAGACGCAGCTGGAAGGTAAATCGCTGGCCGACCATCTGCTGGAACCGACCAAAATCTACGTGAAATCCATTCTGAGCTTGATTGAACAACTTGATATTCATGCGATTGCTCACCTGACCGGTGGCGGCTTCTGGGAGAATATTCCACGGGTATTACCGCAAGGCACTCAAGCTGTTATCGATGAAGCTAGCTGGCAGTGGCCTGCGGTATTCAGCTGGTTGCAGCAAGCTGGTAATGTGAGCCGCCACGAAATGTACCGCACCTTTAACTGTGGTGTCGGCATGGTGGTTGCTCTCCCTGCGGAACTGGCAGATAGTGCCGTTGAGTTGCTGACAGCATCTGGCGAAAAAGCCTGGAAAATCGGGGTGATCGCAGCGGCAGCCGAAGGCGCCGAACAAGTTATTATCAATCCGTAATGATGAAAAAAATCGTCGTTTTGGTTTCAGGCCAGGGAAGCAATCTGCAGGCACTGATAGAAGCCCAGCAGCAAGGGTGCATTTCAGGCCAGATTAGCGCTGTATTTAGCAATAATACTGCGGCTTATGGGTTAGAACGTGCCAAGCTGGCGGGTATTCCACACCATGGGTTGGATGCCAAAGCCTTTGCTAACCGCGCCAGTTTTGATGCGGCATTGGCCCAAGCCATTGACCAGTATCAGCCCGATTTGCTGGTACTGGCCGGTTATATGCGCATTCTTAGCCCCGTGTTTGTCCAGCGCTATGCTGGCCGGATGTTGAATATCCACCCCTCCCTGCTACCCAAATATCCTGGCCTGCACACTCACCGTCAGGCACTGGAAAACGGTGATCAGGAGCACGGCACTTCAGTGCATTTTGTCACTGAGGAGCTGGATGGCGGCCCGGTGATCCTGCAAGCCAAAGTGCCGATTTTCAGTGATGACACTGAAGATGATGTCATCGAGAGAGTGCAAACTCAGGAACACAGCATCTATCCGCTGGTGGTAGGTTGGTTTACTGATGGTCGTCTGACGATGCGAGATAACGCAGCCTGGCTGGATGGTAAGCGCTTACCTGCACAAGGTTATGCCGCCGAAGAGTAGATTGATTCCATTACAGATAATAGTGCATTGATTAAGGGCGCTGCCGTTCTACGGTTAGCGCCTTTTTTATGCTTCATGTTTAAGCCTTATGCGGAGCCTGGCACTCAGGTTATCCCCAAAGTCACCACTCCCCCACTGCAACTTTAAGCACGAAGAGTATATAATCGTTGTGGCAGCAACCGCTGTCGCCCTATGAGGAATAAGCATGTCTACCACTAGCAGCGTCCGTTTACGCCCACTTGAACGGGATGATCTGCCGTTTGTCCATCAGTTAGATAACAATGCCAGTGTGATGCGCTATTGGTTTGAGGAGCCTTACGAGGCATTCGTCGAACTCTCTGATCTGTACGATAAGCATATTCATGACCAGAGCGAGCGCCGCTTTATTATTGAAAGTCAGGGTACAAAAGTAGGGCTGGTCGAGTTAGTTGAAATTAACCATATTCATCGCCGTGCTGAGTTTCAGATTATTATAGACCCAGCCCATCAAGGGAAAGGCCATGCTGGCACCGCAGCAAAACTGGCCATGGAATACGGTTTTTCTGTGCTGAATTTGTACAAACTTTATCTGATCGTGGATAAAGAGAATAAAAAAGCCATTCATATCTACGGCAAATTAGGTTTTGAAGTGGAAGGCGAACTGAAGCAGGAGTTCTTTATCAATGGTGAATACCGTACGGTGATCCGTATGTGCATTTTTCAGCCACAATATTTAGCTAAATATAAAACGCCATCGATAAAGAGTGCTTGATTTATGCCCAAACAGGGGCCACACGGCCCCAATAGTGATTAGTAGAATCAATTCAACAAATTTAATAAAGTAATGTTATCACTCGCATTGATTTCATCTATTTTCCCTAATAAATACTCCTGTGATTTTTTGGTGTGTATTCTGAAAACACTGTATGAGTAAACAATATTGATTATGTCATCTTCACTTAGCGTGTTGTTGTATATGACAAAAGCACTGATAACTGATTTTATAATGAAAAAATCCATGACATAAGAATAAAACTCCTTGTCAATCTCATCAATTTTATTCAGCGCAAACTGATGGTGATAGAAGTTATACAAGAAAAAGTTACTCAAAATATGGGGGTGTTGATTGAGCAAAGGCATAACTTTGTTATTCCAAGCCTCACTCAGTTCACTCATGCGTTTTTCAAGTTGATTGACATCCACGTCTTTCATTAAATGATGGATTAAAAAACCCATGTAATTAATCATCGTTTTTCTCCCTCTGCTAGATAGGGAGTTAACAATTTGTCGTTGAAATGCCATTAAAAAATGCCAGCGCACATTAGCATTAAAAGGAATGCTGGTCATCTCCTCAGTCATACGACCAGAGGTTAACATACTTCTAATTGCCGTATAACCTTCAGATATTATTTGAGTTTTATCTTTAACAGTTTTGTCGATGTCCTGGTAATAATGGATAAAAATATTAGTTGCATAAATGTTCTCTTCAATATTCTCCCGTGGAGTGGTCATCAATTGATTACAATAATCATTAATCATCTTCCCTTCTGCGTTAATTTCTCTATTATTGAAGTAGTGCTGCTGGCTTATCTCTTCCTGATTAACAAGAAACGCATCTGGGCTAAATAATACTAATCGGGTAACTTCGGGGCAGGAGAGTGTCAGTGTATTGAATTTTTCCATTTTGTATTCATGGCTACTACGCGGATATGAGGAACAGGTTTTACTTAGTGCCTCACCACCTAAGCATTTATGAATCTCACACAAACGAGCTTTATCAAGATAAGGGCAATTACCGTCATCATCAAGGCGTATTTCGGCCCAACTCTCTAGGCTATCTCGTGTCACTTTAATATTTTTGATTGCTATATTTCTGATATTTTGATTCTGGCTATTCTTATATTTTCGGTACGTATCTTTATCGATTTGGATGCTCCAACTATTGCAGCAATGATCACGGCAGGCAGAACCGACACAACTAAAACGCTCCACAAACTTAGGTTGAGTAATTTGTAATTTTTTCACCACATGAAATCCTATTAGTCACTGATTATTTAGCCATAACAAGCGACACAACAGGCTGTGGAATTAAACTTAATTTCACATCAGTAATGATAATAACGGAAAATCATCTCTCATGGCATAAACAGTCAGTTGCTGCATAAAGCGCTGGCTTAAACTGTCACTAGACTCACGGCAGGCATGGTAAGAGTAGACAATACCAATCACGTCATCCTCAGCTAATTGCCCATACTCATTTACATGGGCCGTGATTAGCATTTTCAAATAAAAGAAGTCTATAATTTGTAGATTAAACGCAGCCACCGCAGATAACTCCCCGCCCATTGCCAATTGATCATGATGAATGCGAAACAGAAAGTAGTTACGCAACACAGACGGATTCCCCATAAAAAATGGCAGTGCATATTGCTGCCAGGCAGTCGTTAATTGCTGCCGAAAACAGTGGGGTTCAATCTGTTCATCGGTGGAATTGGTCAGTAATCTATTGGTATAGGCCGTCAGTCTTTTTTTTCCTCGAACATCCGATAGCTGTGCCATAAAATTGTGCAGGCAATTTAATAACTCGCCACGGATAACCGGATCATATTCTACTGCCATTAATTCTTGGGCCGCTTGCCCGGTCTCTATGGAAGAAATTAATTTACTACGCAGGTTATCGATCTCAACCATGTTATTTCTGTTCACATCATTACAAGCTTGATATTTGTGCAAGAAGCAATTTATTGCCCAAAGATTTTCTGCGATATCCACCTGCGGAATTGCTGCAATCGCCGCGCAAGCACGATTGACCAATCGCTCTTCGACAACAATATCCGGCGATTTAAAATAGTCATATTGATTAATAATCGAAAATCGCAGGGTTAATGCATCAGGCGAGAATAATACCTGTCGAGTGACCTCAGGACAGGAGAGTGACATACTTTTAATTTTTTGATTCTTATAGATATGTTCAACGCGAGGGTAAGTTGCACAGCGATTACCCAGCGCATTCACACCTGCATGTTTATAAATCTGACATAGCCGCTGTTCATCAAGAAAGGGGCAATTACCCTGATTATCGGGGCTAATATTGGCCCAAGAGGCGAGACTATCTTGAGTAACAGAGATATGAGTGATGGCAATACGTTTAATATCTGAGTAGGGGCTTTTAATGTATTTCTGATAGCGGTTTCTATCGAGTATGACATTCTGGCCTTTGCAACAGTGATCAAGACAGGCTGTACCCGCACAACTAAATGTCTCCATAAAATCAGGCTGGGTTATCAATAGCTCTTTCACTTAAGATTTCCATTTAATAGTTACTTTAATAACGAGCGACACGTAACAATGTAAACTTAAATGGTGAAAAATAAATACAGTGAAGACCCTAGCCTTAGCTAACCTGCGCACTCCACGGAGCGCTAGCCATAACGCCCGGTAATATAATCTTCCGTGCGGCGCTGATGGGGTGAGGTAAACAGAGCATCAGTATTGTTATATTCCACCAAACTCCCCTGATGAATAAAGGCGGTATAGTCGGACACCCGCGCGGCCTGCTGCATGTTATGGGTCACCAACACCACGGTATATTGCTGTTTTAGCGTGGTGATCAGCTCTTCAATGGTCAGTGTGGAGATAGGGTCAAGGGCCGATGTCGGTTCATCCAGCAGCAACACTTCTGGCTCGATTGCAATGGCTCTGGCGATGACTAAGCGCTGCTGTTGGCCGCTGGAGAGACGAAACGCATTCTCCCGCAAGCGGTCTTTCACCTCATGCCACAGCGCCGCCGCCCGCAGTGAGCGCTCAACAGCGTCATCAAGCAGCCGACGATCACGAACCCCCTGCAAGCGCAGGCCATAGACCACATTTTCATAGATTGATTTTGGGAATGGGTTAGGCCGTTGAAAGACCATGCCGACCCGCCGACGCAAAGCGGCCACATCGGTAGTTTTGTCTGTGATGATTTCGCCACCCAAGCGGATTTCACCCTCAAGACGGCAGTTATCCAGCAGATCATTCATGCGGTTAAAGCAGCGCAGCAATGTGGATTTACCACAACCGGACGGGCCAATCAGCGCAGTCACCCGGTGCTTAGGCACACAAAACGAAATATCGTGCAGCACCTGTTTGTCGCCATAGAATAAGTTGAGCTTTTCGACCGCCAGCGCCGTTTGCTCGTCACTCAATTGCTGCACATCAAATAGTGGCAGCGCATCCGGCATCAAAAGTCCCATATTTCGTCCTGCGGGTTAAAAAGTTCAATCACAGCATTAAACCTCGGTACTTTTCACGTAAATGATGGCGAATGCCGATGGCCGCTAAATTAAGGCCAACCACGATGATCACCAGCAGCAGTGCGATGGCGAAGACTAATGGGCGGGCAGCTTCCACATTGGGGCTTTGGAACGCCATATCGTAGATCTGGAAGCTTAAATGCATAAATTTACGTTCCAAATGCAGGAACGGGAAGATGCCATCCACCGGCAAGAGCGGCGCTGATTTTACCACGCCCACCAGCATCAGCGGGGCAGTTTCACCTGCCGCCCGTGCCACAGCTAAAATTAGCCCGGTGATCATCGCTGGCGCTGCCATCGGCAACACGATGTGCCACAGTGTCTCGGCTTTACTGGCCCCCAGCGCTTGCGAGCCTTGTCGCAAACTGACCGGAATGCGAGCCAGCCCCTCTTCGGTGGCGACAATCACCACCGGCAGTGTTAGTAGCGCCAGAGTCAAGGCCGCCCACAGCACACCCGGCGTGCCAAATGTCGGGTTAGGCAGCGCTTGCGGATAAAAGAGTTTATCCAGTGATCCGCCGATAAAATAGACAAAGAATCCGAGGCCAAATACCCCATAGACAATGGATGGCACCCCCGCCAGATTCACCACGGAGATGCGAATCATACGGGTCAGCCAGTTTTTACCCGCATACTCATGCAAATAGACCGCCGCAATCACCCCTAACGGCATGACGACAATAGACATCAGTATCACCATCAGCACAGTACCAAAAATAGCTGGGAAGACGCCGCCTTCGGTGCTGGCATTACGCGGATTATCGGTCAAAAACTGATGAACTTGTGCCAGCCAATGGCGCAATTTCTGCCCAAAACTCATCTCATTGGGATACCAGGCGCGGTTGATCTGGCTGAGCGACAGGGGGTGAATTTGCCCATTCATATCCCGCAGCAACAAGGTATAGCGGTTCTGCTCGGTTTGCAGACCCCGCAATTTCTCCATCATCGCCTGATGGCGGCGCTGTAGCTCACCCCACTCGGCTTCAATACTGTCTTGTGATTTGCTGTCGAGCGAACCGGTCATTTGCAGCTGTTTTTTCTGTAGCCGCAACGCCTCAAATTGCTGATTGAGCATATTTATCTGGCGGAACTGAATATCTTTCGACTGCCGGACCAGCCTCTGAATGACAGGAATGCGCTTTTGCAGCTCCTGCGCTAAATCATCACCCACCAGTGGCTGGTCGTTATCCAGCATTCCGGCGAGAAAACCGTAAGCGGTGCCACTGTTTTGCCGATCCAGTACCAACAGCTCTTTAGGTTGCGTGCGTTGTTGGATATCACTCTCCAGCAATCGATGAAAATCCTGCCCCTGAATCTCCCGATTGCCGGTTTTAATCAGATAACGGGTCACCGTCTCACCGGTTTGTGGCGGCAAAATCACCCCGGCCTGTTCGAGTTGTTGCCGTGGCAGCGACTGTTGCTGATAAATTTCGCCAATCACCCTGACCGGGCCGGCAGCCGTCTGCTTGAGTTCAAACAGATAAACCGGCGCGGGCCAAAAATAGCGCATCCCCTGCCCCGCCAGCAGCAATACGATCCCCAGCAGCGCCAATAGGCTGATACTCACGGCACTGGCGGTCAGCCAGATCCACGGCGAGCCGGAGGCAAACCACTTTTTGATAGCACCTGTCGTCGTCATGCCATCCGCTCCATCTGGTAGCGCTCACGCAGCCGTAACCGAATGGCTTCGGCGAGCGTATTCACTAGAAACGTGAAGCAAAACAGCACTAACGCCATCAAAAACAGCACCCGATAATGCCCACTGCCCACCACCGCTTCCGGCATCTCAATGGCGATATTGGCCGCCATCGCGCGCAGCCCCTGAAAAATGCTGCCATCGATAATTGGCGTGTTACCGGTCGCCATCAACACAATCATCGTCTCACCCACAGCACGACCAAAACCGATCATCAGGGCGGAGAAAATACCGGCGAAGGCCGAGGGCAACACCACACGCACCAGGGTCTGCCAGGGGGTTGCCCCCAGCGCCAATGACCCCTGACTCAGCGACGGCGGCACACTAAATAGCGCATCTTCCGCCAGCGAGAAAATCACCGGTACCAGTGCAAATCCCATCGCCACCCCCACCACCAGCGCATTGCGCTGAGAGTAGTTGTCACCCAACCACTCATGTAGCGGCCCCCCCAGCGTCCACATCGACAGTTTCGGCCCCAACCACAATGCCAGCCACCCCGTCAGCAGAATAACCGGCAGCAGCACAATGGCATCCCAGCCCGCCGGCAGTCGCCACTGAGCCTTTTCCGCCAATCGGGTAGTGCCCCAGCCGCACAGGATGATGGTCAATGCCAGCAGTGGCGGGAGCAATAAAATGCCCGCCAGATAGTTCTCAATCACCGGAGCCAGCCAAATACCGGCAACCAAACCAATCACCACGGTCGGGAATGCCCCCATCATCTCGATGGCCGGTTTCACCACGCGCCGCAGACCCGCCGACATGAAATAGGCGGTGTAAATGGCCCCCGCCAATGCCAGTGGAATAGCAAATAGCATGGCGTAACTGGCGGCCTTTAATGTGCCAAAAATGATCGGCACTAAGCTGAATTTGGCCTGATAGCTCTCTTCGGCTGAGCTTGATTGCCACACATAAGCTGGTTCCGGGTAATTCTCATACCACACCCGTTGCCACAAGCTGCGCCAACTGATGTCGGGATAGCGGTTATCCACCTGATAAAAGGACCAACCGGCGGCACTCTCCACCAGCAGATTATCGCCCCAAGGGGAGAATGCGGCATGAGTGATCCCCTCAGCCATTTTTTGTTGCAATAGCGGTGCGGATTGGATGCTAGAGAAGAGGGATAACTCCCCTTGTGGTGACAACGATGCAAAGACCCGCCGCCTATTTTCGGTGGTCAGTAACCCCTTGAGCGCTGGGGTAAAAGTGCGGATAGGTGTTAAGTGGAATGGGTTATCCTGCGCTTTGCGTACATCAAACCATTGGGTTAACTGGCCATCCGGCGATTGCACCAACAGGGATTTTCCGCCCGCCAATATAGCGAGGGTTAAGGGGCCATCAGCGGCATGCTTATCATTTCGCAACGACACCACCTCGCGCAGTGTCAGTTCGGCGCCCAATTGGTAGATGTACAGCTGATTGCCCGCTAACAGATAGAGCAAGCGCCCATCTGGGGTCAAAAGCAGCTGATCGGCCTTCGGCACCTCCGTCAGTTCGCTGACTTGTTGGCCCTGCGCAGTAAAGGTTCCGGCCAGCAAGCGGCCATCCTCAGTCATGGCGGCCAGGGTAAATTGTTGTGGTTGCGGCTCCGCCAGCACCAAATGGTGTAAGCGCTGGCCTTTCAAATCTAAAAAGCGCGGTTGCTCGCCCAGTGGAAATTGCCAGCGTGGTGGCGTGGCCGAGAAATCAGGTTGCAGCAGCAGAAGTCGGCCATTGCTCAAACCGACCCCATATAGAGGTTGCCCCCCTGCCGCGCGACTGATTGATATCGGCGGTGGTGATAATGTCTGCTCACTGATCTGACTGCCAGCCGGGGACGCCCCCTGCGCATTGAGCCGAATAAAGTATCCTTTGCCCTGATTATCAATGCGATAAGCCACCTGCCCTTGAATATCAAGGCCGAGTGCGGCGGTTGGCGCGCTGCGATTGACCGCAAACTCATTATGCAAGCTGATAGTGGCGGGTTTAAACAGAGGGAAGACGGCGTACAATAAATAAACGAAAATCAGCATCAGAGTCAGCAACACCAGCAAGCCACTGCCTGTCACCATCATGCGCACCAGACGATCAATGACAGCCCGGCGCTTATCTCTCCCTGATGGTGTTACTACGCCCACTTGCTGCTGCATCTTTGATTGCCCCATGCCCTTACGCCGTATCCGTCTATGTTACCACTCCGGCCACAATTTATGGCTATAACATAGCGCCAGATGACCGAGCATTTTATGTCACTTTTGTGGCATTTGCATGACAATGTTTGCGACGCCCACCCAACATCTGTGCGCTATTTACCTGACAATAGGTTTGATGTTTACCTAATAAAGTTAACTAATGATATCTGTTGGACTTTCTTATCATTCTTTCGCAATAATGATTACGGACACTAAATACTCCCACAATAATCTTACTGGAGTTGCAATGGGTCAGGAAAAGCTCTACATCGAGAAAGAACTCAGCTGGTTAGCCTTTAATGAGCGGGTATTGCAAGAAGCAGCGGATAAGAGCAATCCACTCATTGAGCGGATGCGCTTCCTTGGCATTTACTCCAATAATTTGGATGAATTCTATAAAGTCCGTTTCGCCGATCTGAAGCGGCGCATTTTGATTAGCGAAGAGCAAGGCTCTGCCGTGACTTCGCGCCACTTGCTGAAAAAAATTCAGAGCAAAGTGGTGAAAGCCGACCAGGAATTTGATGGGCTGTATAATGATCTTTTGCTGGAGATGGCGCGCAATCAGATCTTCCTGATTAATGAGCGGCAAATTTCCGAGAATCAGCAAGCCTGGTTAAAGCTCTATTTTAAGCAGCATCTACGCCAGCACATCACACCTATTCTAATTAACCATGACACCAATCTGGTGCAGTTTTTAAAAGACGATTATACCTATTTGGCAGTGGAAATTATCCGTGGTCAGGATATTGCCTATGCCCTGCTGGAAATTCCTTCGGATAAAGTGCCGCGCTTCGTTAATTTACCACCAGAAGCCCCTCGCCGCCGCAAGCCAATGATATTACTTGATAATATATTGCGCTATTGCCTCGATGAGATCTTCAAAGGCTTCTTTGATTACGACGCGCTAAATGCCTATTCGATGAAGATGACCCGCGATGCCGAATATGATTTGGTCACTGAGATGGAGTCCAGCCTGCTGGAACTGATGTCATCGAGTCTGAAACAGCGCCTGACGGCAGAGCCGGTACGCTTTGTTTATCAACGTGATATGCCCAACGAAATGGTGGAGTTACTGCGCGGCAAGCTCGGTATCTCTAACGATGATTCCGTGATCGCCGGCGGCCGTTATCATAATTTCAAAGATTTTATTAGCTTCCCCAATGTCGGTAAAAGCAATCTGGTGAACAAACTCATGCCGCGTCTGCGCCATGTTTGGTTTGATAAATTCCGCAACGGCTTTGATGCTATTCGTGAACAGGATGTACTGCTCTACTATCCGTATCACACCTTTGAGCACGTATTAGAACTGCTGCGCCAGGCATCATTTGATCCCAGTGTCTTGGCGATTAAAATCAATATTTATCGGGTCGCCAAAGATTCACGTATTATTGAATCGATGATCCATGCCGCCCATAATGGCAAAAAAGTCACGGTGGTGGTGGAGTTACAGGCGCGTTTCGATGAAGAAGCTAATATTCATTGGGCCAAAAGCCTGACTGCTGCGGGTGTACACGTTATTTTCTCCGCGCCGGGCCTGAAGATCCACGCCAAGTTATTCCTTATTTCCCGCCTTGAAGGCGATGAAATCGTGCGCTATGCCCATATTGGCACCGGTAACTTTAACGAAAAAACCGCGCGAATTTATACCGACTACTCACTACTGACGGCCGATGCACGTATCACCAATGAAGTGCGGCGCGTATTTAACTTTATTGAGAATCCATACCGCCCGGTGAAGTTTGATAATCTGATGGTGTCACCACAAAACTCGCGCATCATGCTCTATCAATTGATTGACCAGGAAATTATTCATGCTCAGGCGGGTGAAAGCGCGGGAATTACGCTGAAAATAAATAATTTAGTGGATAAAGGGCTGGTAGATAGGTTATATAGCGCCTCCAGTGCTGGGGTGAAGGTTAGATTATTAGTGCGCGGGATGTGTTCATTAATCCCCAATATGCCGGGGATCAGCGATAATATTCAGGTCACCAGCATCGTTGACCGTTTTCTGGAGCATGACCGGGTCTACGTCTTCGATAATAAAGGCGACAAACTGGTCTATCTCTCCTCCGCTGACTGGATGACCCGTAATATTGATTACCGTATCGAAGTCGCGGTCTCGCTGCTTGATCCGAAATTAAAGCAGCGGGTGCTGGATATTTTAGAGCTGCTATTTAACGACACAGTAAAAGCCCGTTATATTGATAAAGAACTGAGTAATCGTTATGTACCGCGTGGCAACAGGCGCAAAGTACGTGCACAGATTGCCATCTATGATTATTTAAAAGCGCTGGAACAACCAGAGCAGTAGGGCGAAAATTATGCCGCTAACCAATAATTCGACTACCACCAAACCGCAGGAAATTGCGGCTATCGACTTGGGATCTAACAGTTTCCATATGGTGATCGCCCGCGTCGTCAACGGCGCGTTGCAGGTTTTAGGCCGCCTAAAGCAGCGGGTGCATCTGGCTGATGGTCTGGATAGCAATAATATGCTCAGCGAAGAGGCCATTGAGCGGGGTCTGGCCTGTCTGGCGCTGTTTGCTGAGCGCCTGCAGGGTTTCTCACCGGACAACGTCTGTATCGTCGGCACCCATTCACTGCGCCAGGCAGCGAATGCGGAAACCTTCCTTAAACGCGCCGCTGAGGTGATCCCTTACCCCATCGAAATCATCTCCGGTCAGGAAGAGGCGCGTCTGATTTTCATGGGCGTCGAGCATACTCAGCCGGAGAAGGGCCGCAAGCTGGTGATTGACATTGGTGGTGGCTCCACCGAGTTAGTGATTGGTGAAGACTTTGAACCGCTGCTGGTGGAGAGCCGCCGCATGGGCTGTGTCAGTTTTGCCCAGCAGTTCTTCCCCCATGGCGAAATCAGCAAAACCAACTTCAAGCGCGCCCGTCTGGCGGCGGCCCAAAAGCTGGAAAATCTGGCGTGGCAATACCGAATTCAAGGCTGGCAGTATGCGCTGGGCGCATCCGGCACCATTAAAGCCACCTACGAAGTGCTGGTGGAGATGGGCGAGAAAGATGGCTTAATCACGCCGGAACGTCTCGAAATGCTAGTGGATCAAGTGCTGCAATTCAAACACTTCTCGGCCCTGAGCCTGCCGGGGCTATCAGAAGATCGCCAATCGGTATTTGTTCCGGGTCTGGCTATTTTGTGTGGTGTATTCGATGCATTAGCCGTCAAAGAGTTACGTTTATCGGATGGCGCGCTGCGCGAAGGTGTGTTGTATGAAATGGAAGGCCGTTTCCGCCATCAGGATATCCGTCAGCGCACTGCCAAAAGCCTGGCGGAGCACTATAATATTGATCGCGAACAGGCCCGCCGGGTGCTGGAGACAACCGAGCAACTCTATACCCAGTGGCTGGCACAGAATACTAAGCTGGTACAGCCGCAGCTTGAAGCCCTGCTGAAATGGGCGGCAATGCTACACGAAGTGGGCCTGAGCATTAATCACAGCGGGATGCACCGCCATTCTGCCTATATTCTGCAAAACACCAACTTGCCGGGCTTCAATCAAGAGCAGCAATTGCTGTTAGCAACACTGGTCCGTATGCATCGTAAAGGCATTAAGCTGGATGAGCTGCCGCGGTTGAATTTATTCAAGAAAAAGTATTATTTGCCATTAATTCAATTATTGCGTCTGAGTACCTTGCTAAACAATCAGCGCCAATCGACCACTACACCGGAAAGTCTGCGGCTGATAACCGATGACAGCCACTGGACATTGCGCTTCCCCGCGGGTTATCTGGCACAAAATAATCTGGTGCAACTGGATTTTGAACGCGAGCAGGCATACTGGGATGACGTGGTCGGCTGGAAGTTGACCATCGAAGAAGAAGCACCAGAACAGACCAAGGACGCGGCACCGGCTGCCTAAACAGAGTGAATCCCGATGAGCTGACTCAAGTCAGTGATTCGGGTGAGAGAGAGCAGCTAACACCGCTGCAGCGCCAAGGTGCCACGGATTTTCCCAAAGTCATTGAGGTTGCAGCAAGGCAGCAAACGAGTGAATCCCGGTGAGCTGACTCAAGTCAGTGA
>NZ_CAWQAF010000001.1:85500-108813 GCF_963892745.1 Yersinia sp. Marseille-Q3913
GCAAGGCAGCAAACGAGTGAATCCCGGTGAGCTGACTCAAGTCAGTGATTCGGGTAAGTGAGAGCAGCTAACACGGCTGCAGCGCCAAGGTGCTACGGATTTTCCCAAAGTCATTGGGGTTGCAGCAAGGCAGCAAACGAGTGAATCCCGGTGAGCTGACTCAAGTCAGTGATTCGGGTAAGTGAGAGCAGCTAACACGGCTGCAGCGCCAAGGAAGAAGGGAAAACATGAAGCGACGACCCTCCACACAGCTAACAAAAATAATCTTACTGGTGAGCTTCCTCATTCTGTTTGGCCGCTTATTGTACGCCGCAGTTGCGTCGATTTCTCATCATCAGGAGCGGCGTGAGGCGCAGCGGGTCGAGCTGTCGGTGGAGGGTGAGCCACCTGGCCCCCACGAGAGCGATCTCAGCCCCTAGATATCAGCTAACCGACCCGAATCGCTGACTCACTCAAGCGAACAACCCTGCAATTTCAAGCACCAAGGGTAATACACACTATGCCAGTACCAATCATACCTGCGCCACTTTCAGCCGCCATAAAGAACAAAACAAAAAATAGTGCAAAAAAACTGGCAGAGACACGTAGCCGGATCCTCTCCCTGTTGCTGAATAATAAAGCCCTGGTTGACGGTATTCTTGGCCGTCAGGATGACCGCGAAAAGCTCAGTGATGAGCAGTTATCAGCACAAACCTTAGAGATCAAAACGCTGCTTGATGATCTACACGCAGCGGACCTTGCCGACCTGCTCGAAGCTCTCCCCAACGACGAACGTTTGGCCTTGTGGCGCTTAGTCAAAAATGAGAAGCGCGGTCAAACCTTAGTTGAAGTCTCGGAGACGGTGTGGGACACCCTGATCAAAGAGATGAGCGATAAAGACCTGCTTAAAGCGATGCGCACCTTGCATGTCGATGAGCAGGCTTATCTGGCGGAGTATCTGCCGCGTAACCTGATGGGCCGGCTACTCACCTCACTAGACCCCGATCAGCGCGCCCGCGTGCGGGAAGTTATCCAGTATGGCCGTGACACTGTCGGCCAGATGATGGATTTCGAGCTGGTCACAGTGCGCGCGGACGTAACACTGGCGACGGTACACCGCTATTTGCGCTATCGGCGCAGCATCCCCGACGCCACAGATAAAATATTTGTCATTGACCGCAAGAATACCTTACTCGGCGAACTGCCACTAACCGCCATCCTGCTCAACTCACCTGACACCAAGGTCTTTGAGGTGATGGAGAGTAACCCAACCACCTTCCAACCTGAGCAGAAAGCGGAAGATGCAGCGGGCGCGTTTGAACGTTATGACTTAATCAGTGCCGCGGTGATTGATGCCAAAGGCAAACTGATGGGCCGTCTGACCATCGAAGAGATAGTCGACGTGGTCAATGAAGAGAGTGATACCACCTTAAGACGGATGGGGGGCTTAAGCCCGGAAGAAGATGTGTTCTCCCCGGTCGGCCGCGCGGTGCGCACCCGCTGGTCATGGCTGGCGATCAACCTCTGTACCGCGTTTGTGGCCTCACGCGTCATCGGCTTATTTGAAGATACTATTTCGCAATTAGTGGCGCTGGCGGCATTAATGCCCATCGTGGCCGGCATTGGCGGTAACACCGGCAATCAGACCATCACCATGATTGTCCGCGCTCTGGCCCTGCACCATATTCAGCAGGGTAATGTGACCTTCCTGATGTTCAGAGAGTTGGGTGTGGCACTGATTAATGGTCTGGTCTGGGGCGGTATTATGGGGGTGGTCACTTATCTACTCTATGGCGACCCGGCCATGGGCGGTGTCATGACTTTAGCAATGATGCTGAACCTATTAATGGCGGCGTTGATGGGGGTGATTATCCCGATGACCATGGCCCGATTAGGCCGTGATCCGGCAATCGGCTCCAGTGTGATGATCACCGCCATCACCGATACCGGCGGCTTTTTCATCTTTCTGGGACTCGCCACCCTATTCTTAGTTTAGATATTATTAGAATTAAATAATGAATTGAGCATGAGACAAAACGAACAACACTCGGCAGTGCTCATCTATACTAAACTTTTGAATATGACCGTATTTTAAATGCGGTATATTTTTTATGTGATGAGGCTTTCTCATCATAGCCAGCACACTTGCAAGCAAAATAAGGCACTCTATGGATCTCAGCGCGGCCGAGCAACCGGCACCTGACAATAAAACCATTCTGCACATCACTCTGGTCAGCATAGTGGTGTTTTTGCTTGCACTCTTTTGTATCCAACTCTCTGAGCGATCAGAGAATCTGGCCCCATTGTGGTTCCCAACCGCCCTACTGATGGTGGCCCTATTCCACCACCCGACCCGTTACTGGGGGTGGCAACTATCCTCTGCGGGAATATGTATTGTTGCCGCCAACTTTATTTTATATGGCGTCAGTTGGTTCCCGCTGCCGCTTACCTTGATCAATCTGGCAGAATCGGCAGCCGGCGCGTGGCTGTTGCGGCGATTTCTGCAACCGAAAGACCCACTCAATAGCCTGTTCAGTTGGCTCAAGTTCTCGATTTGCACGGTGATTGTGGTGCCACTGATGAGCGGGCTGGCGGCAGCCTGGTATCTCGCCCCCAATAACGGCAGCTTTGGGCAGGTGCTCACGGTGTGGTTTATGTCCGAAGCCATCGGCATGTTGGCTCTCGGCCCGGTCGGGCTGCTCTATCGCCGTGGCTACTTTAATATCGCGACCAAATCTAAAGCGCTGTTTGATATGATGTGGATGATGATTCTATCGCTATCTGTCTGCTATATCGGTCTGCTTTACCTGCCCTTCCCGTTCACCTTTGTCATTATGTCACTGATTTGGGTCGCCATTCGCCTGCCCCGCTTTGAGACATTTACCATCTGTTTTCTGGCCACATTGCTGATTGCGCTGATGATCAATTTCAACCTGTTTACCCTGCAGGCGGATACCAAAATGTTGGTGCAGGCATTCTCCTTTATTCCCCTGTTGATGGTGCTAATCCCGCCTCACGCCATGGCGATGGTGATGCACGCCTTCCGCATGGAGAAAGAGCATATTATTGAGAGTGAAAACCGCTTTCGTAACGCCATGGAGTATTCGGCTATCGGCATGGCGCTGGTGTCACCGGAAGGGCAATGGATGCAGGTCAATCAGGCGTTGTGCCGGTTGCTGGGCTACAGCCAGGAGACCTTACTCACCCTGACGTTCCAGCAAATAACCCATCAGGAAGATCTCTCGGCTGACCTGAAATTGCTCGATGACCTGTATCATGGCCGCATCCCCAGCTACTCAATGGAAAAGCGCTATATCCGCAGTGATGGCGAGGTGGTGTGGGCGCTGCTGGTGGTCAGTGTGGTGCGAGATCACCAGCAACAGCCGCTCTATTACATCTCGCAGGTCGAAGATATCAATGACCTGAAAAAGAGCGAGATCATTAACCGCCGTCTGATGGAGCGCATTACGCTGGCTAATGAAGCGGGCGGCATTGGCATCTGGGAATTGGATCTGAGAAAGCAGCTGATCAGCTGGGATAAGCGGATGTACGAACTTTATCATATCCCGCTACATACCCCGGTTGACGATAAAGTTTGGCGCAGACACGTGCATCCGGAAGATCTAAACCGGGTCAATCGCGAATACAGTGCGGCCCTCAGACAGCGCCAGCCCTACCGTCTGGAGTTCCGGCTGCTACTGCCCAACGGTGAGATTGTCCATCTACGCAATCAGGCCAATATGGTGTGTGATAAGCACGGCAATATTCTGCGCCTGATTGGCACCACACTGGATATGACCGAGATCAGAAACCTGACGGAAGCGCTACACGAAGAGAAAGAGCGGCTGCATATCACGCTAGACTCCATCGGCGAAGCGGTGGTCTGTACTGATCAGGAGATGAAGATCACCTTTATGAATCCGGTTGCCGAGAAAATGACCGGTTGGGCCAACACCATCGCCCTGGGCCAGCCGGTCAACCATATCATCAAGCTGACCAATGGTGTGGATGGGCCAGAAATTGCCGACCCAATAGCCCACTGTCTCAATCATCGCCCTAACTCTTCGCTCAATGAGTCGATAGTGTTACACCATCGCGATGGGCAGTATTACGACATTCAGGAGTCGGTCGCGCCGCTGAAAACCCTCGAAGGTGGGGTGGTCGGGGCAGTCATGGTGTTCCAGGATGTCGGCGAGTCGCGCGCCATGATGCGCAAACTGAGTCACAGTGCCTCCCACGACAATCTGACCGGCCTGCCAAACCGCGCCAATTTTGAAAATAAGCTGAAAGCGGCCATTCAGGTCAGTGTTGAGCTAAACCAACAACATGCACTGGCGTTCCTCGATTTAGACTATTTTAAGGCCATCAACGACACCGCAGGGCATCCGGCGGGAGATGAATTACTGAAAGAGATCAGCCAGTTAATGCGCCAACACTTGCGCAATAGTGATTGTGTCGCGCGCCTCGGCGGGGATGAGTTCGGTCTATTGATGCTCAATTGCACCCTGCCCCACGCCAAAGCTATCACCCAAAGTCTGGTCTCCACTATCAATGGCTACCAATTCTACTGGGAGGATAAGCGCTATCGTATCGGTGCCAGCGCCGGAGTGACCCAAATCAGCAGTAGCAACAATCAGCGCAGTGAAATTATGGCGCAGGCCGATATTGCCTGTTATACCGCCAAACACAGTGGTCGCGGTCAGGTATTCCTCTATCAACCACGACAAAAACAGCTACTGGCACGCCAGCACGACTTGCTGAGCAGAGAGGATGTGGAAACTATCCTCAGTGACAGCCAACTGACACTGCAACTGACGCCAACTGCCCCGCCTAAAACGCCATTGTCAGTCTGCTTTTATCAGGTCAGTTTTATTATCAATCGGCCAGAAGACATCAACGTCAGCCAGGCCGCATTTCAGGAGGCCGCGCTACTGTATGGTTTACTGCCACAAGTCGATGACTGGGTGTGCGAGCAGCTGTTAGTGGCACAGGCCGCGGCCATTAACCGCAAAGGGCTGGCACTGGCGATCCCACTATCAGAAATTGCGCTGCTCAAAGAGGAGTTTCGTCAGTCGCTGCTGACACGAGTGCAACAAACCTCATTGCCAGCGCAAAGTTTGTACTGGATGGTCGACGAATCCACCTTGCTGCAATACCCATTTGCGATTGGTAATTTCCTCGCCAAGCTGCAAGAGCTGGGCTGCCAGTTAATCGTCAAGGAATTTGGCCATAATCTGAATGATTTTGAACTGTTGGCTGAGCACACCATCAACTATCTTAAATTCAACAGCGATTTGATTGCCCATATTCATATCAATCAAATGGATGAGGTGCTGGTCTCCATCATCAACGGCACGGCGCAACGGGCCAATATCGCCACACTGGCAGGCCCCGCCGAATTGCCGCCGATCCTCCACAAACTGATGGCGATTGGCGTCGATTTAGCTGACGGCGAGACCATTGGCCGCACACAACCGCTATCTGAGGTGCTTAACAGCGGCTATTTCGCGGCTAAATAATTTGAGTCGCTGGCGATACTTTTGACCTCCTTCATTGCCATTGACCGCGCCATAGCGAATATTTTTATCCCTTAGGCGCAGCGCCCTTACTCAGGATAAAAAAATCCCTGCTTTGCCGATTGCTCCGCTGCTCACTCTGGGGTAAAGTCGGCCCCTTTTATTTGGGGGGAGCAATAATGTTCATTGGATTTGACTACGGCACAGCAAACTGCTCGGTTGCCGTGATGCGGGGCGATACTCCCGAATTGCTGACACTGGAAAATAGTGACGTCTATCTGCCCTCCATGTTGTGTGCGCCGACGCGGGAAGCGGTCAGTGAGTGCCTGCACCGCCACTGGCAAGTGCCAACCGGCAGTGACGAAAACCAGCAACTGTTGCGCCGGGCCATGGCGTTTAACCGCGAAGAAGATATTCCGGTCACCGCCGATAGCCTGATGTTCGGCCTGTCAGCACTGGCGCAATACATTGAAGATCCGGAAGAAGTTTACTTTGTAAAATCCCCTAAATCCTTCCTTGGGGCCAATGGCCTAAAGCCGCAGCAGCTGGCGCTGTTTGAGGATTTGGTCTGCGCCATGATGTTCCACATTAAGCGGCAGGCAGAGTCAGTGCTGGCGGCAGAAATCAGCCAAACGGTGATTGGTCGCCCGGTCAACTTTCAGGGTTCCGGTGGCGAAGAGGCCAACCGTCAGGCCGAAGGTATCTTGCTACGCGCCGCGCAACGGGCCGGTTTTCGCGATATCGCCTTTCAGTTTGAGCCGGTGGCGGCGGGGCTGGATTTTGAAGCCACACTGACCGCAGAAAAAACCGTGCTGGTGGTGGATATCGGCGGCGGCACCACTGACTGCTCGGTGCTGCTGATGGGGCCGAAATGGCAGGGGCTGGCAGACCGCCAGCAAAGCCTGCTGGGCCACAGTGGTTGCCGCGTCGGCGGTAACGATCTGGATATCATGCTCGCGTTTAAGCAGCTGATGCCGCTGTTTGGCATGGGGGGCGAAACCGAAAAAGGCATTGCCATGCCGTCACTGCCCTACTGGAATGCCGTTGCCACCAATGATGTTCCGGCGCAGAGCGACTTCTACAGCAGCGCCAATGGCCGCTTCCTGCGTGACTTGATCCGCGACGCCGCCAACCCGCAGCAGGTCGAGCGCCTGCTGAAAGTCTATCAACAGCGCCTGAGCTACCGCATTGTGCGCGCCGCAGAAGAGAGCAAAATTGCCCTCTCCGAGCAAGAGCAGGTCGCCGCCGTGCTAAGTTTTGTCCAGCCGGAACTGGGGCAGACCATCAGCCAGCAGCAGCTGGCCGAGGCTATCTCCCAGCCGCTGCAACGGATCCAGGAGCAAGTCAGCCTGGCGCTATCCACCAGCCAGATCACTCCAGATGTGATCTACCTGACTGGCGGCAGCGCCCGCTCCCCATTACTGCGCGCCGCCTTGCAGCAGCAACTGCCAGGAATTCCGCTGGTGGGGGGGAATGACTTTGGCTCGGTAACCGCCGGGTTAGCCCGCTGGGCGCAGACGCTCTATCGGTAAGTCGGTTTTTCTGCTTAGGCCCAGCGATTGGATAGTCGCAACGCAACTATCCAATCTTGGCGCAAGGCGCGGGTGTTGGGTCGCCCCCCAACGACAACCCCCTCACCAACTTAACTCGTGAATGAATCTATACAGTACTTTCATATTTCCTCCATTTTTATCCGGTAAATCCCCGCTAAACTAGTAACATATCCATACCCGTCATATTTCAAGTTGCAGACGTGTTGGCGACACTCAAAAACCCGAATCACTGACTTGAGTAAGCTCATCGGGATTTTCTCGCTTGCCGCCTTCCTGCATCTCAAAATCTATTGGGTATAAATTTTAATTGATTGCACCTGTGTGCAGATAACCAGAACATCAAAAGGAATGCTCCGCCATCATGAAAGCTCAATCTAAACGCACCTCCCGGTTACTGATGTTATTGGGGGCAGTGGTGGCGATTATTGTTGCTCTATTGGTTTGGCGTCACTTCAGTGCCACTCCTGAAAGCCGTGCGCCGGGGGCGCAGCAAACCAGTAACGGGAGCAGCTCTACACGTGCTGGCGGTCGCCGAAATGCGGCAATGCCCCCGGTGCAAGCCGCCACAGCCACCGAGCAAGCGGTGCCGCGCTATCTCACCGGGTTAGGCACGGTGGTGGCCGCCAATACCGTGACCGTGACCAGCCGTGTTGATGGTCAGTTAATGGCGATTCACTTTACCGAAGGCCAGCAGGTCAAGGCGGGTGACTTACTGGCCGAGATCGACCCACGCCCTTATCAGGTGCAACTAACCCAGGCACAGGGCCAGTTAGCCAAAGATCAGGCCACCCTCGACAATGCGCGCCGTGATCTGGCCCGCTACCAGAAATTGGTCAAAACCGGGGTGATTTCACAGCAAGAGCTGGACACCCAGGCTGCGTTGGTGCGCCAGAGTGAGGGCAGCGTGAAGGCCGATCAGGGCGCGATTGATAGTGCTGAGCTGCAACTGACCTATAGCCGCATCACCGCGCCAATTTCCGGCAAAGTGGGGCTAAAACAGGTGGATGTCGGCAACTTTATCACCAGTGGCACCGCCACACCGATTGTGGTGATCACCCAGACACATCCGGTTGATGTGCTCTTTACCCTGCCGGAGAGTGATATTCCGGCCATTATGCAGGCGCAGAAAAACGCGGCCAAAAATAGCAGTACCGTGCCAGTTGAAGCCTGGGATCGCACCAACAAACAGCTGTTGGCGCAGGGCTATCTGCTGAGTATGGATAACCAGATTGATACCACCACCGGCACCATTAAGCTAAAAGCGCGCTTTGCCAATGAAGATGATGCGCTGTTCCCAAACCAGTTTGTCAATGCCCGCATCAAGGTGGATTTGCTGCAAAATGCGGTGGTCGTCCCCACCGCCGCAGTGCAGATGGGCAGCGAAGGCAGCTTTGTCTGGACACTCAATGACGAAAATAGAGTCAGCAAGCATCTGGTCACCACCGGCATTCAGGACAGCAAACAGGTGGTGATCAGTTCCGGTCTGAATGCCGGTCAGCGGGTGGTCACTGACGGTATCGACCGCCTGACCGAGGGGGTGCAGGTTGAAGTGGTCACGCCGCGATCCGCCGCGCCAGAGCAAACCGATGCTACAGCACACCCTACCGCAGAACAAACAGGCCCGCGTTCCGGCAGAAAACATGCCGCTGAGGCGCAACCCGGCCAAACCACCCCGGCGGAGAAATCCTGATGCAAGTGATGCCTCCAACCCCCGGTGGTGGCCCCTCACGGCTGTTTATCCTGCGCCCCGTCGCCACCACACTTTTTATGGTCGCCATTCTGCTGGCAGGGATCCTCGGCTACCGCGCATTGCCGATTTCCGCCCTGCCAGAGGTGGATTACCCGACCATTCAGGTGGTGACACTCTATCCCGGTGCCAGCCCCGATGTGGTGACCTCCTCCATCACCGCGCCACTGGAGCGGCAGTTTGGTCAGATGTCCGGCCTGAAACAGATGGCGTCGCAAAGCTCCGGCGGCGCGTCGGTCATCACCCTGCAATTCCAGCTCACCCTGCCGCTTGATGTGGCAGAGCAAGAGGTGCAAGCAGCAATTAACTCCGCCACCAATCTGCTGCCAAGTGACCTGCCCTATCCGCCGATTTACAGCAAAGTGAATCCGGCTGACCCGCCGATTCTGACACTGGCGGTCACCTCCACGGCTATCCCGATGACCCAGGTCGAGGATATGGTGGAGACGCGCATTGCACAGAAAATCTCGCAGGTCACCGGTGTCGGTCTGGTCACCATCTCTGGCGGTCAGCGCCCCGCCGTGCGCGTCAAGCTGAATGCGCCCGCCGTCGCCGCCCTTGGGTTGGATAGCGAAACCATTCGCACCGCCATCAGCAATGCCAACGTCAACTCCGCCAAAGGGAGCCTGGATGGGCCTACCCGCTCGGTGACCCTCTCGGCCAATGACCAGATGAAATCCGCCGAGGATTACCGTGACCTGATTGTGGCTTACCAAAATGGCGCGCCGATCCGCTTGCAGGATGTCGCCACCATTGAGCAGGGGGCGGAGAATAACAAACTGGCCGCCTGGGCCAATAACCAGCAGGCGATTGTGCTGAATATCCAGCGCCAGCCGGGGGTTAACGTGATAGCCACCGCCGACAGTATCCGCGAGATGCTGCCGGAGCTGATTAAGAGTCTGCCCAAGTCGGTGGATGTCAAAATCCTGACCGACCGCACCACCACCATCCGCGCCTCGGTCAGTGACGTGCAGTTTGAGTTGCTGCTGTCGATTGCCCTGGTGGTGATGGTTATCTACCTGTTCCTGCGCAATGCCGCCGCCACCGTGATCCCCAGTATCGCGGTGCCGCTATCACTGATCGGCACCTTTGCGGCGATGTATTTCCTCGGTTTTTCCATCAATAACCTGACCCTGATGGCGTTGACCATCGCCACCGGTTTTGTGGTGGATGACGCCATTGTGGTGATTGAGAATATCTCGCGCTATATCGAAAAGGGCGAAAAACCGCTGGATGCGGCGCTAAAAGGGGCGGGTGAGATTGGTTTTACCATTATCTCACTGACCTTCTCATTGATTGCGGTGTTGATCCCGCTGCTGTTTATGGGCGATATCATTGGCCGGCTATTTCGCGAATTTGCTGTCACCCTGGCGGTGGCAATCCTGATTTCCGCCGTGGTCTCCCTGACCCTCACCCCGATGATGTGCGCGCGGATGCTCAGTTATGAGTCACTGCGCAAGCAAAATAGGCTGTCACGCGCCAGTGAGAAGTTCTTCGATTGGGTGATCGCCCATTATGCCGTGGCGCTGAAAAAAGTGCTGAAGCATCAATGGATAACCTTGGGTGTTGCCGTGAGCACACTGGTGCTGACGGTGCTGCTTTACTTGCTGATGCCCAAAGGTTTTTTTCCCTTGCAGGACAACGGGCTGATTCAGGGCACACTGGAAGCGCCGCAATCTGTGTCGTTCAGCAATATGGCCGAGCGCCAGCAGCAGGTGGCCGCTATCATTCTCAAAGATCCGGCGGTGGAGAGTCTGACCTCATTCGTGGGCGTCGATGGCACCAATGCCACCCTCAACAGTGGCCGGTTGCAGATTAACCTTAAGCCACTGGACCAGCGCGCCGAGCGCATCCCGCAGGTAATAGCCCGCTTGCAGCAGAGTGTCGCCAGCATTCCGGGCATTAAGCTCTATTTACAGCCAGTGCAAGATTTAACCATCGATACCCAACTGAGCCGCACGCAGTATCAGTTCACGCTACAGGCCACCTCGCTGGAGGAGCTGAGCACCTGGGTGCCGAAGCTTATCAGCGAGTTGCAGCAGCAAGCGCCCTTCCAGGACGTGACCAGTGACTGGCAAGATCAAGGGTTAGTGGCCTTTGTCAATGTGGACCGAGACAGCGCCAGCCGCTTGGGGATCACCATGGCGGCCATCGACAGTGCGCTGTACAACGCCTTTGGTCAGCGCTTGATCTCCACCATTTACACCCAGGCCAACCAGTATCGGGTGGTGCTGGAGCATGACGTACAAGCCGCTCCGGGGCTGGCGGCCTTCAATGATATCCGCCTGACCGGCAGCGACGGCAAAGGGGTGCCGCTGAGCAGTATTGCCACCATTGAAGAGCGCTTCGGGCCGCTATCCATCAACCATTTGAATCAGTTCCCGTCAGCCACCATCTCTTTCAATGTGGCGCAGGGCTACTCCCTTGGCGAAGCGGTGGCAGCCGTGACGCAAGCTGAGCAGGCCATCCAACTGCCCGCCGATATCACCACCCGCTTCCAGGGCTCGACACTGGCATTTCAGGCTGCCCTCGGCAGCACCTTATGGCTGATTATCGCCGCCATTGTGGCGATGTATATCGTGCTCGGCGTGTTGTACGAAAGCTTTATTCACCCGGTAACTATCTTATCCACCCTGCCGACAGCGGGGGTCGGGGCGTTGCTGGCGCTGATGTTGACTGGTCATGAGCTGGATGTGATCGCCATCATCGGGATAATTCTGCTGATCGGTATCGTCAAGAAGAACGCGATCATGATGATCGACTTCGCGCTAGCCGCCGAGCGGGATCAGGGCATGAGCCCTTATGATGCTATCTATCAGGCCTGTTTGCTACGTTTTCGCCCGATTCTGATGACCACACTGGCCGCGCTGTTCGGTGCCTTGCCCCTGATGCTCAGTACCGGGGCTGGGGCTGAATTACGCCAGCCGCTGGGGGTCTGTATGGTCGGCGGGTTGATAGTCAGCCAAATACTGACCCTGTTTACCACGCCAGTTATCTATCTGCTGTTCGATAGAGTGGCGCGCAATACCCATCATCACGAGGATGTGGATCCAGCTGAATTACCCCATGGGCGGGAGCTGCCGTGAAATTCTTTGCTCTGTTCATCCAGCGCCCGGTGGCGACCACCCTGTTGACACTGGCTATCACCCTCAGCGGCATCATCGGCTTTAGCTTATTGCCGGTATCGCCGCTGCCACAGGTTGATTACCCGGTGATTATGGTCAGTGCCTCTATGCCCGGAGCTGACCCGGAAACCATGGCGTCATCCATCGCCACACCGCTAGAGCGCGCCTTGGGAAGAATTGCTGGGGTCAATGAGATGACCTCGACCAGTTCACTGGGCAGCACGCGGATCATTCTACAATTTGATCTCAACCGCGATATCAATGGCGCAGCCCGTGATGTGCAGGCGGCGCTGAATGCCGCGCAAAGCCTACTGCCAACCGGGATGCCGAACCGCCCGACCTACCGTAAGATGAACCCGTCGGATGCGCCCATCATGATAATGACGCTGACCTCGGATACCTTCACTCAGGGCCAGCTGTATGACTTCGCCTCCACTAAACTGGCGCAGAAAATCGCCCAGACTGAGGGGGTCAGTGATGTGAGTGTTGGCGGCAGCTCGCTGCCTGCGGTGCGGGTGGAGCTGAACCCCAGCGCACTGTTTAATCAGGGCGTTTCACTCGATGCTGTGCGCCAGGCCATCAGTGCCGCCAACGTCCGCCGCCCGCAAGGCTCGGTCGATAGCCATGAACAGCACTGGCAAGTTCAGGCCAATGATGAGATCAAAACTGCCGAGGGTTATCGCCCGCTGATCATTCATTACAATAATGGGTCGCCAGTGCGATTGCAGGATGTCGCCAACGTGGTGGACTCAGTTCAGGATGTGCGCAACGCCGGGATGTCCGATGGCAAATCGGCGGTGCTGCTGGTGATCAGCCGCGAACCGGGGGCGAATATTATCGCCACGGTAGACCGGATCCGCGCGGAGCTACCCGCCCTGCGCGCCTCGATCCCAGCCTCAATTGAGTTAAAAATTGCGCAAGATCGCTCGCCAACTATCCGCGCCTCACTGGAGGAGGTGGAGCGCTCACTGATCATCGCGGTAGCACTGGTAATTCTGGTGGTGTTCCTGTTCCTGCGAT
The DNA here is from genome assembly GCF_963892745.1 of Yersinia sp. Marseille-Q3913. Lineage (NCBI taxonomy): Bacteria > Pseudomonadati > Pseudomonadota > Gammaproteobacteria > Enterobacterales > Yersiniaceae > Yersinia > Yersinia sp. Marseille-Q3913. Next base: position 98,441 of record NZ_CAWQAF010000001.1, read on the forward strand.
CAGGGCGCGCCACACTGATCCCCGCGGTTGCCGTGCCGGTCTCACTGATCGGCACCTTTACCGCCATGTATCTGTGCGGTTTTAGCCTCAATAACCTGTCACTGATGGCGCTGACCATCGCCACCGGCTTTGTGGTCGATGATGCCATTGTGGTGCTGGAGAATATCTCCCGCCATCTGGAGGCGGGGGTGAAACCAATGGCTGCCGCCCTGCGCGGGGTGCGCGAAGTCGGATTTACCGTGCTGTCGATGAGTATCTCACTGGTGGCGGTGTTTATCCCACTGCTGCTGATGGAGGGGCTGCCGGGGCGACTGTTCCGCGAGTTTGCCATTACGCTGTCGGTGGCGATCGGCATCTCACTGGTCATCTCCCTGACCCTGACCCCGATGATGTGCGCCCACTTGCTGCGCGCGCAACCTGCGGGGCAGCAACCCCGTATTCGTGGTTTTGGTAAAGTGCTGCTGGCTATTCAGCGGGGTTATGGCCGCTCACTCAACTGGGTGCTGGGTCATACGCGCTGGGTGATGGTTGTGCTGCTTTCCACTATTGCGCTGAATGTTTGGCTCTATATCAGTATCCCGAAAACCTTTTTCCCTGAGCAGGATACCGGCCGCATGATGGGCTTTATTCAGGCGGATCAGAGCATCTCTTTCCAGGCGATGCAGCAAAAACTGAAAGATTTCATGAAGATCATCAATGATGATCCGGCAGTCGACAATGTGACCGGTTTTACTGGCGGCTCGCGCACCAACAGCGGCTCAATGTTTATCTCGCTCAAACCGCTGAGTGAACGCGGCGAAAGCGCCCAGCAAATTATCACCCGCTTGCGGGCCAAGTTAGCCAAAGAGCCGGGTGCCAGCCTGTTTCTGGCCCCGGTGCAAGATATCCGCGTCGGCGGGCGTCAAGCCAATGCCAGCTACCAATTTACCCTGCTGGCCGACGATCTAACCGCACTTCGCGAGTGGGAACCCAAAGTGCGGGCCGCGCTGGCGAAGCTGCCAGAGCTGGCGGATGTTAACTCCGACCAGCAAGATAAAGGCGCTGAGATTGCGCTCACTTACGATCGCGAAACCATGGCGCGGCTGGGGATTGATGTCTCTGATGCCAATGCCCTGCTGAACAATGCCTTTGGTCAGCGGCAGATCTCCACCATTTATCAACCGTTGAACCAATACAAGGTGGTGATGGAAGTCGCGCCACAATACACGCAGGATGTGAGTTCGCTGGACAAAATGTTTGTCATTAATAGCAGCGGCCAATCCATTCCGCTCTCCTATTTCGCCAGGTGGCAACCTGCCAATGCGCCGCTGGCGGTCAATCATCAGGGCTTATCTGCCGCTTCGACCATCTCGTTTAACTTACCGGACGGCGGCAGTTTATCTGCGGCGACCGCAGCCGTTGAGCGGGCGATGACTGAACTTGGCGTGCCCGCCAGTGTGCGCGGGACATTTACTGGCACCGCGCAGGTATTCCAGGAGACGCTGAAATCTCAGCTATGGCTGATTATCGCCGCCATCGCCACGGTCTATATCGTGCTCGGCATCCTGTACGAAAGCTATGTGCATCCGCTCACCATTCTGTCAACCCTGCCCTCCGCAGGTGTCGGTGCGCTACTGGCGCTGGAGTTGTTTAATGCGCCCTTTAGTCTTATCGCCCTGATCGGCATTATGTTGTTGATTGGTATCGTGAAAAAGAATGCCATTATGATGGTGGACTTTGCCCTTGATGCGCAACGTAATGGCAATATCAGCGCCCGCGATGCTATTTTCCAGGCCAGTTTGCTGCGTTTCAGGCCGATTCTGATGACCACACTGGCGGCCCTGTTCGGCGCACTGCCACTGGTTCTCGGCAGTGGCGATGGCGCGGAGTTGCGCCAGCCGCTGGGGATAACCATTGTCGGCGGGTTAGTGGTGAGCCAACTGCTCACCCTCTACACCACGCCGGTGGTCTACCTCTACTTTGACCGGCTGCGCAGCCGTTTTAGCAAACAGCCGCTCATGAGGCTGGAGTAGTCTGCCATCTGGCCCACAGCCCGCAAATCAGCAAACCGATAGAGACAGGTGAAAAAATGAGGATCGGCATTACCGGAAAACTGTTTATGGCGATATTTGCCACCTGCATATTAGTGCTGATCACCATGCATTGGGGCGTGAGAGCCAGCTTCGAGCGCGGTTTTATTGATTACATCAAGCAGAGTAATGAGCAGCGGATCACCATGTTGGGCAATGCACTGGAGGTGCAATACCAGCAACATGGTAACTGGGATTTCCTGCGCAATAATGATCAGCTGATTTATCAGATTATGCGCTCGTTCGAACAGAGTGGTGATAACAGCCGCAGTATGCCCCCGCATGGCTGGCGCGCCCAGTTTTGGGTTGTCGATCAGCACAATAATCTGCTGGCCGGGCGCAGTGACCGGGTGCCAAAAGAGGCCAGCCGCCAGGCTATCACCGTGAATAAGCAGGTGGTGGGCTGGGTGATGTCGACACCATCGGAAAAACTGACCCGCAATGCCGATATCAACTTTGATCTGCAACAGCGCCGCACCAGTTGGATGATTGTCGGCCTCTCGACCCTGCTGGCCGCCGCCGCGACCTGGCTGTTATCTCGCGGCATGTTGGCACCGGTAAAACGGTTGGTAGAGGGCACCCATCGGCTAGCCGCCGGTGATTTCAGCACCCGCGTGGCGGTCAGTAGCCGTGATGAGCTAGGTCGTCTGGCACAGGACTTTAACCAGCTCGCCAGTTCGCTGGAGAAAAATGAGCAGATGCGGCGCGATTTCATGGCCGATGTCTCCCATGAACTGCGCACCCCACTGGCGGTATTGCGCGGTGAGCTGGAGGCTCTGCAAGATGGCGTGCGCCAACCGACACCTGAATCCTTGATTTCGCTGCAAGCTGAGGTCGGCATCCTCACCAAGCTGGTCAATGACCTGCATCAGTTGTCGCTCTCGGATCATGGCGCACTGGCCTACCGCAAAACGCAGCTGGATGCCGTGCGGCTGCTACAAATTGCCGTTGCCAGCTTCCATAGCCGCTTCCAAAGCAAAAATATCACCGTGATGGCTAACCTGCCGGAACAGGGGGTGATATTTGGCGATCCCGACCGCCTGAATCAGCTGTTCCACAATTTGCTGGAGAACAGTTTGCGCTATACCAATGAGGGCGGGCGGCTGGAGATCACCGCACAACTCGACGACGATACCTTGACGCTACACTGGCAGGACAGTAAACCGGGCCTGAGTGACGAACAGTTACAACGTATTTTTGAGCGTTTTTATTGCACCGAAAGTTCGCGTAACCGCGCCAGCGGCGGATCGGGGCTGGGCCTGGCGATTTGTCACAATATTGTCGAGGCCCATGGGGGGAAAATCAGCGCGGCACATTCACCTTTAGGGGGGCTGCGGATTACGGTACTATTTCCCCTCTTCCACTCCCTAGGGTAACTCATGGTAATGCACGAGCCGCTTCAGTCGGCCAGCCAGCCTGGCTCCGTATTGATTGTTGAAGATGAACCTAAACTCGGCCAATTATTGGTCGATTATCTACAAGCTGCGGGTTACAGCACCCAGTGGATCACCAATGGTGCGCAGGTCGTGGCCGCAGTACGCCAGGCCCCACCGGCGATTATTTTGCTGGATTTAATGCTACCGGGCAGCGATGGCATCACCATTTGCCGGGAAATCCGCCGTTTCTCCAATGTGCCCATCATGATGGTCACGGCAAAAACTGAGGAGATCGACCGCTTACTGGGGCTGGAGATAGGTGCTGATGACTATATCTGCAAACCCTACAGCCCACGGGAAGTGGTGGCGCGCGTTAAAACCATTCTGCGCCGCTGCCAACAACAGCGCGAACAGCCAAGTGAGAGTGCGCCGCTGCTGATTGATGAGTCGCGCTTTCAGGCCAGTTATCAGGGCCACTTACTGGAGCTGACGCCGGCAGAGTTTCGCCTGCTGAAAATACTGGCGACACAGCCGGGACATGTGTTTAGCCGCGAACAGCTGCTCAATAATCTCTATGACGACTACCGTGTGGTGACTGACCGCACTATCGACAGTCATATCAAAAATTTGCGGCGCAAGCTGGAAGCGCTCGATGGCGAGAAGCCGTTTATCCGCGCGGTTTATGGCATGGGGTATCGTTGGGAAGCAGAGATCTGTCGTTTACTGTAATTTCATCGCGACAGAAGATCTATTAATGTTGGTGGTGCATGGCGCATTGACCTCACTTTCGGTCAACGTTGACTACACTCAGTAGAGTTATCACAACCAACAGGAGAAACACTATGGCCATGGGTCACTATGAGATTAAAAAGGCAAAGAATGGGCAATACCATTTCAATCTGAAAGCCAGCAATGGTGAAATTATTCTCTCCAGTGAGATGTATGCCAGTAAAGCCTCCGCAGAGAACGGCATCGCATCAGTACAGAGTAACTCGCCACTGGAGAGCCAGTACGAGTCTAAACATAATGTCAAAAACGAGCCCTATTTCGTTTTGAAAGCTAAAAACCATCAAGTTATTGGTGTCAGCGAAGCCTACAGTTCCGAAGCTGCCGCTAAAAATGGCATTGCCTCGGTGATGAAAAATGGCCCGACAGCAACAATAAAAGATTTGACGCTGTAACTTTTAACTTTTACCTCTCCCTGCGCGGGATCTCTTACCGCGCATTTTATTCATTTAGCACTAATAATCAGCGATGGTTATCTTAACCCATCGCCATGTGATTAATTTTAACTATTGATTTAATTTAACGTTTATAAATTTCTCTCCACCATAGAGATCATATATAACCTGCTGCGCCCCCTCTTTATAATCAACCTGCTTTAAATCTATCAATCTCAGAAAATCAAAATATGTAGCAGCATGAGTGCGGCGGCATACTATCAGCAAAAAATAGTGCTAACAGTGAGTTGATCTAAATCATTTAAACCTTACAAAAATTGTGCAAGGGCTGATTTTCACGATGGGCAAGGTTACAATCCCCGGCTTTTAGCCACCCCTGCGGGTGTGGTTCTGACTTGAACTCAGACTGAGAGCCAATAACATGTCGTCATCAGCACTATCCTCTAATGCACCTTTTACACCGGAACTGTTATCCCCTGCCGGTACACTTAAAAATATGCGCTATGCCTTCGCCTACGGCGCGGATGCGGTTTATGCCGGCCAGCCGCGTTACAGCTTGCGGGTGCGCAATAATGAATTCAATCACGAAAATCTGGCATTAGGTATTGAGGAAGCCCATGCACTTGGCAAGCGCTTCTATGTGGTGGTGAATATTGCCCCCCACAACTCCAAACTGAAAACTTTTCTGCGTGATTTGAAACCGGTGATCGATATGGGGCCAGACGCGCTTATCATGTCTGATCCCGGCTTGATTATGATGGTGCGGGAAGCATTTCCAGCGATGGATATCCATCTGTCAGTGCAAGCTAACGCCGTCAACTGGGCTACCGTCAAATTTTGGCAGCAAATGGGCTTGACCCGTGTGATCCTCTCCCGTGAGTTATCACTGGAAGAGATCGCCGAAATCCGCGCACAAGTCCCTGAAATGGAACTGGAAGTGTTTGTCCACGGCGCATTGTGCATGGCCTATTCTGGTCGCTGCCTGCTCTCCGGTTATATCAATAAGCGCGATCCAAATCAGGGAACCTGCACCAATGCTTGCCGTTGGGAATATAACGTTCAGGAAGGCAAAGAGGACGATATCGGTAATATCGTGCATATTCACCAGCCTATTGCGGTGAAGAGTGTCGAGCCAACACTGGGTATCGGCGCCCCCACCGACAAAGTGTTTATGCTAGAAGAAGCGCAGCGCCCCGGCGAGTATATGACCGCCTCAGAAGATGAGCACGGCACTTACATCATGAACTCAAAAGACCTGCGGGCGATCCAGCATGTGGAGCGGCTGACCCAATTGGGCGTTCATTCGTTGAAAATTGAGGGCCGGACCAAATCGTTCTACTATTGCGCCCGCACCGCGCAGGTCTATCGCCGCGCCATTGATGATGCTGTCGCGGGTAAACCTTTCGACCCAAGCCTGTTGACCACACTGGAAGGTCTGGCACACCGCGGCTACACCGAGGGCTTCCTACGCCGTCATGTGCATGAAGATCAACAAACTTACGACTACGGCTATTCAGTTTCAGAGCGCCAACAATTTGTCGGTGAGTTTACCGGTGTACGCCGTGATGGCCTGGCTGAAGTGGTGGTCAAAAACAAATTTTCGGTCGGTGACAGTGTTGAGCTGATGACGCCAAACGGCAATATCCAGTTCACCCTTGAGAACATGCAGGATAAAAAAGGCCAGCCTGCGGATATTGCTCCGGGTAATGGGCATATCATGTATTTGCCTATCCCGGCTGATATTGATGTGGAATATGGCTTACTGATCCGTAATCTGAACGGAACAAATAGCCGTAATCCCCATGAAAAAGCGTAACATAAAACAATAAAAGTATTGCCATCGCTAAGGTGGCATTTTTAGCAAATATTAGAATTAGATCACATCAATTATAATGGCGGAGGGGTAGTATAGCTCGAGTACAATCAATAACTAAAAAAGTTTTAAAACAAGACTAGGAACCACCTCCTTGGCTAGCCCAATCTCCCTTGGGCTGGCCTTTTCTTTTTGATAGCTATCTATATGATTAAAATTGGTTTTTCTTGTTTTTTATTATTAGTAATCCTGGTTAAGCTATTAACTAATTATAAGAAAATCCTGCTATCATGAATAACCTCATCTCAAATAATAATTATTCCAGTTAGCTTCATATTCTGATAAAAATAAAATCTGCTCCTATTAAGCCTAACAATAATTAATAAATTCAATTATTCTTTAAATAATCTGATATACCAAAGTCATTGGTGATGTAGGTAGGCACCAAGGATGAAGGGTATATACTCGCTATTACAGAAATTTCCCGGAGCAAGCTATGACCCTAACGCCATGTGCCCTTCTCGTCTTAAACGGTAAAGAATCAGGTAATCTTGATGTTCGCAATGCCGTCAAAAATCTACGTGAGGAAGGCGTCACACTTCATGTTCGGGTAACCTGGGAGCAAGGTGATGCGAAACGTTATGTAGCAGAAGCTGCCGTGTTGGGGGTTGATGTCGTGATTGCTGGCGGCGGCGATGGCACTCTAAATGAGGTCACGACCGCATTAATGGCAATATCTGCCGAAAACCGGCCCGATTTAGCTATCCTGCCACTCGGTACCGCCAACGATTTTGCCACCAGCTGCAACATTCCCCTGCAAATAGAGAACGCATTGCAATTAGCTGTTAAAGGCCGCGCCGTGACCATTGATATCGCGCAAGTGAATAGCGAGCACTATTTTATCAATATGGCGACGGGTGGCTTTGGGACTCGAATCACCACAGAAACCCCCGAAAAACTCAAAGCGGTACTGGGCGGAGCTTCCTATTTTATTCATGGCCTGATGCGCATGGATGCGATTAAAGCAGACAGCTGTGAAATCCATGGGCCTGAGTTCGACTGGGCGGGTGATGCATTGGTGATAGGGATAGGTAATGGTAGACAAGCCGGTGGCGGGCAGCCTCTCTGCCCTGATGCACTGATTAATGATGGCCTGCTGCAATTGCGTTTATTGACTGCCGAAGAGCTGCTGCCAGCCCTGTTGACCAGTCTATTCAGCGGCGAGAAAAATAAGAATGTGGTTGAGGCCAATCTGCCCTGGCTGGAAATTACCGCGCCGCACGACATCATCTTTAATCTGGATGGTGAGCCATTGTCAGGCAAACATTTCCGCATTGAAATCATCCCCAATGCCATCCAGTGCCGCTTACCCCCTAATTGCGAACTGCTCGGCTAAATATCGCTTCGTGGGTTAGCTAGGGTTAACCCATGATTTAATTATCTTTTAATCTCTTTCTACTCTCTTCTTATTCCCACCAATACCCACACTAGTAAAACTTCATTCATTGTAGCGCATTCAAATCACACAAAAATCTTTCATTTCAAATTAATTTTCTTTTATATCTAATATTCATTTTGAAAGATTTATCTTTCAAAATGTGATCCATATGCAATAAATAGATCTAGAAAGTGTTTATGGTAGTACCCATGGCGATAGACAAGATACTGAGGTTCACTCTAATACCCCAGTATTTTAAATACCATTTTAACATATGGTCTCTAAAATTTCTTTTCATAACAAAACCTTATAAAAAAGGTTTATAAAAACAGCCATAACGTCGATTACAGGAGAAAAAGAATGATTGAACTTATAACCCATGGAGCCGAGTGGTTTATCGGACTCTTCCAAAAAGGGGGCGAAGTTTTTGTTGGCATGGTCACCGGAATTTTACCCTTACTAATCAGTCTGTTAGTTATTATGAATGCCCTAATCAAGTTTGTTGGTCAGGATAGAATCGAACGATTGGCACAGCGCTGCGCGGGTAACCCCGTTTCTCGTTATCTACTGCTGCCACTGATCGGGACCTTTGTATTCTGTAACCCGATGACCTTGAGTCTCGGGCGTTTTATGCCAGAAAAATACAAACCAAGTTATTACGCAGCTGCCTCGTACAGCTGTCACTCAATGAATGGTTTGTTCCCACACATCAACCCAGGTGAGTTGTTCGTCTTTCTAGGTATCGCCAGTGGTTTAACCACATTGGGCTTGCCACTAGGCCCACTCGCGGTGAGTTACTTCCTGGTTGGCTTGTTCACCAACTTCTTCCGTGGCTGGGTGACTGATCTGACGACCTCCATTTTCGAACGCAAAATGGGCATCCGTCTGGACCGTAACGTACAACTTTAATATGTAAATTAAATACATACTGTGTGGAGCAGATCATGAGTGAATTTATCCGGATTGAAAAAGGCGAAGGCGGTTGGGGTGGCCCATTAGTGTTGCCCATCGTCCCCGGTAAAAAAATTGTTTATATCACGGCAGGAACTCGCCCGGCGATTATTGACCGTATTAGTGAACTGACCGGCTGGGAAGCGGTTGATGGATTTAAAGAGGGTGAACCGCCAGCAGAAGAGATAGCGGTCGCCATTATTGACTGCGGTGGCACCCTGCGCTGCGGCCTGTATCCCAAACGCCGTATTCCGACCGTCAACATCCATTCGACCGGTCAATCCGGCCCGATGGCGCAATACATACTGGAAGATATTTATGTTTCCGGGGTGCGTGAAAAAAATATCCAGAAAATCAGCGCAACTGACCAGGCAGCAGCAGCCGTAGTGAAAGGCGAACCCGCAGTGCGGGCAGAATCGGCCGCAGCTGTAGCACCCAAAGCAGCAGAAAATAGCTCAGCCAAAGGGGGGCGTGATTACGACACCAGCAAGAAAATCACCGAGCAGAGTGATGGATTATTGGCGAAAGTGGGTATGGGCATGGGCTCTGTCGTGGCGGTGTTCTTCCAGTCAGGCCGCGACACCATTGATACCGTGCTGAAAACTATCCTGCCATTTATGGCCTTCGTTTCAGCATTAATCGGCATCATCATGGCATCCGGTTTGGGTGATTTTATTGCCCACGGCTTAACCCCACTGGCTAGCAGCCCGATAGGGTTAGTGCTGCTGGCGCTGATCTGCTCCTTCCCACTGTTGTCCCCATTCTTAGGCCCAGGGGCCGTTATTGCACAAGTTATCGGCGTATTGGTTGGGGTACAAATTGGTTTGGGGAATATCCCACCACAATTAGCCCTGCCAGCGTTATTTGCGATAAATGCTCAGGCGGCGTGTGACTTTATCCCCGTCGGTCTCTCTCTGGCTGAAGCGAAGCAAGATACCGTGCGGGTTGGCGTTCCATCAGTGCTGGTTGGTCGCTTCCTCACCGGCGCACCAACGGTATTGATTGCCTGGGCAGTATCGGCCTTTATCTATCAGTAAGAGTTATCGAATCGATAAGAGCATCACCTAAAGATTTCTGTAATACATTCAACGGTTAAGGATGTACGTATGAATACTATTTATCAGACAACCATTACCACTATCGGCGACAGCGCCCGCGAGGCGCTGCTTGATGACATGCTCATCACCTTCCGCGAGGGGGCACCCAAAGATATTGAAGAGTTCTGTTTTATCCATCAGCACAGTACCACTGATGGGGAATTACAGGTAGGCAACATTATGGAACTGGCACAACTGCGCTACGTCATCACTGCGGTTGGCGAGGTGGCAACTCAAAATCTGCGGGAGTTGGGCCACGTCACCATCCGTTTCAATGGTGATCAGCAGCCCGAGTTCCCCGGCTCCATCCATGTGAATGGCCCGACCCCCAGTGATATTCCTGTCGGTAGCTCACTGAAATTTATTCGTTAATTTATTTATTAATTTATATCTGACGTTATTGGCGTTGCAGCAAGGCAGCAAACGAGCGAATCCCAATGAGCTGACA
>NZ_CAWQAF010000001.1:108913-163411 GCF_963892745.1 Yersinia sp. Marseille-Q3913
TCAGTCAGTGATTTGGGTGAGTGAGTGCAGCTAACACTGCGGCAGCTTCAAGTACCAAGGATATTAGCCAAAGTAATTGGAGTTGCAGCAAGGCAGCAAACGAGCGAATCCCAATGAGCTGACATCAGTCAGTGATTTGGGTGAGTGAGTGCAGCTAACACTGCGGCAGCTTCAAGTACGAAGGATAATGGAGGTGTATATGTCACAACAAGTAGCAGTAGTGATTGGTGGTGGGCAAACTCTGGGCGCATTCTTGTGTCAGGGCCTTGCCGAAGCAGGCTATAAAGTGGCGGTGGCTGATTTAAATTCAGATAACGCACAGTTGGTTGCCGACCAGATTAATGCAGAGTATGGAACAGACACTGCCCGTGGTTTTCAGGTTGATGCCACCAATGAGAGCAGTGTGGAGATGCTGGCAAAAGCTGTCGATCAGCGCTTCCATCAAGCAGATTTATTGGTTTACAGTGCCGGCATCGCCAAAGCCGCGCCGATTACAGATTTCCCGCTGGATGATTTTGACCGCTCATTACAGGTGAATTTGGTGGGCTACTTCTTATGCGCCCGTGAGTTCTCTCGCCTGATGATCCGTGATGGTAATGGTGGACGCATTATCCAAATCAATTCTAAATCGGGTAAAGTGGGCAGCAAACACAACTCCGGTTACAGTGCCGCGAAGTTTGGTGGTGTGGGGCTAACGCAATCACTGGCATTGGACTTGGCTGATTACGGTATTACCGTGCATTCACTGATGTTAGGGAATTTACTCAAATCACCGATGTTCCAATCACTTTTACCGCAGTACGCCGCTAAGTTGGGCATTAAGCCAGAAGAAGTTGAAAAATACTATACCGATAAAGTGCCGCTAAAACGTGGCTGTGATTATCAAGATGTGCTGAATACCCTGCTGTTCTACGCCAGTGATAAAGCCGCCTATTGCACTGGCCAATCGATAAATATTACTGGCGGGCAGGTGATGTTTTAAAGTAGCCAACACCTGGGTCACTGACTCGCACCAGTGACTCAGGTATCCCATCTGACATATGAATGAGAGCAGCTAACACCGCTGCAGCGCCAAGGGAGAAGAGTAAATGACACTTACATCTGCATTAATCAGTGTTGTCATCATCGCCTGGGTCCTACAAATCTTACTGGGTTGGTGGCAAATCAATCAGTTTAACCGTACTTTTGATCGCCTGTGTCAGCACAGTAAATTGGTAGGGGTTGGCCGCTCTGGTGGGCGTTTTAAGCCCAGAGTGGTGATGGCTTTAGCTTTTGATGAGAATATGCGGGTCAGCGACAGCATGATCATGCGTGGAATCAGTGTGTTTGCCCGCCCACGCCCATTAACTCACCTCCATGGGTTACATCAGCAGGATTTAATCCCAAATGTGATCTTTCCTACGGATACTGCATGTCAAACTGCACTATCGTTAGCGATTAAACCGAAATCATGATATTTTCATAATGAAAGTTATTCTTTTTCATGTGAAAGTTATGCCTGAAAAAGAGGCAATGGAAATACTTGAGCAGGAATCGCTATGAAACCAAAGCAGCGGCAGGTTGCCATACTGGAATATCTCCAGCAACACGGTAAGACGGCAGTTGATGAACTCGCCGACCACTTTTCGACCACCGGAACCACTATCCGTAAGGACTTAACCACTCTTGAGAAAGAGGGGGCGGTTATCCGTACCTACGGTGGCGTGGTGTTAAATCGTGATGATGTCGAACAACCGATTGACCGCAAAACACATATCAATACCGATAAGAAAAAACAGATTGCCCAAGCGGCCAGTCAACTGATCAAAGATGGCGACAGTCTGGTTTTTGATGCGGGGAGTACGGTGTTACAAATGGTGCCGCACCTGACAAAATTCAACAATATCACGGTGATGACTAACAGCCTGCATATCGTCAATGAGCTGGTTGAGTTGAATAACGATCAAACAATTCTGATGCCGGGCGGCACTTACCGTAAAGGATCAGCCTCTTTTCATGGCAGTCTGGCGGAATCTGCATTTGATAATTTCAGCTTCGATAAGCTGTTTATCGGCGCAGATGGTGTTGATTTGAAAGCCGGAGTCACCACGTTTAACGAAGTTTATCATGTCAGCACCGCGATGTGCCGTGCCGCTAGCCGCATCATTCTGCTGGTCGACTCCTCCAAATTTGGCCGTAAAAGCCCAAATGTAGTTTGCCCATTAAGCGCCGTTGATACCCTGATTACAGATAAAGGGATTAGCCCGGAATATTTGCAGGCACTACAAGAAATGGGCATTAACATCATTCTGGTTGATAAAAATGAGTAATCCACTGCTGACCTATGCCCGTGAAACACTGGAAATTGAGCTGACAGAAGCCCACAAGTTGCTGTCTCGATTAGATGATAATTTTATTCGTGCGTGTGAGTTGTTGCTGACCTGCACCGGTAAAGCGGTAGTGTCCGGTATTGGAAAATCTGGTCATATCGGCAAAAAAATCGCCGCCTCACTGGCCAGTACCGGCACCCCCGCGTTTTTCGTTCATCCCGCCGAAGCATTACACGGCGATTTGGGCATGATTGGCCCGCAGGATGTGCTGATTTTTATCTCCTACTCTGGCCGTGCTAAAGAGTTGGATCTGATCCTGCCCCTGCTGGCTGACAGCCATATTCCGGTGATTGCGATCACTGGTGGTAAAGCGTCACCACTGGCACAAAGTGCTGCCTGCGTATTAGATATCAGTGTTGAGCATGAGGCCTGCCCGATGGGGTTAGCCCCCACATCCAGCGCGGTCAATACCCTGATGATGGGTGATGCACTGGCAATGGCATTAATGCGCCATCGCGGCTTCGATGCAGAAGATTTTGCCCGCTCACATCCGGGGGGCAGCTTGGGTGCGCGCCTGCTAAATCGCGTCCACCATTTGATGCGAACCGGTGATCGCCTGCCGGTAGTGAATGAGTCCGACAGCGTCATGGAGGCGATGCTGGAGCTGAGCCGTACCGGGCTTGGGTTGGTGGCAGTATGTGATCCGAGTCAGCGGGTGGTTGGCGTGTTTACCGATGGCGATTTACGCCGCTGGCTGGTAAAAGGCGGCACATTACAACAACCACTAACTGGGGCGATCACCCGTCCCGGCTTCCGATTACCTGAACAGTGGCGTGCTGGCGAAGCGCTGGAAGCACTGCATCAGCATCATATCAGTGCAGCACCCGTGGTCGATCTGCAAGGGAAACTGGTCGGTGCCATTAATCTGCATGATCTGCATCAAGCGGGTATTGCTTAATGAGTGCGGCGGGGCATGGTGATCAGCATCATGCTCCGCGCTCATTATCCGCCGCCAAAGATTAGCGCCAGTTAGGATCTTGCTGTAACTGCTTTTTCAGCAGCGCCTGAATGTGCTCATCAGGGCGGCCTAACCATTGATAAGTAGCAAATTTGCTCGGGTTATCCAGTGCTTGCGGTTTGTCATCCACCGAGACTCTCATCCCCCATGCCTGCCAAACTTGCTTTTTATTCTGGCTAAACGCCACCCACATAAAATGGTTACTGCAATCATGGGGCTTACAAATTCGGCCTACTTTATACTGCTGCCCTGCCCAATTGATGACCTCATACGGCCCTGACGTCCCCACCCCTTTGCGCGCCCATGCCGGCAGGTTTTTCTGGCTCTTGGTCATTTTCTGCCAGCTATTTTTATAAACCGGCTGTTGCAGCAGATCCGCCGTGGTCGGCAGGGGTTTAGCAGGCGTGGCCTGAGAAGGTGCCGAAGCTGAAGCGGATGAAGCTAAAACGGGTGAAGTTGCACTGGCTGGCTGCGCGAAGGCCCAGGAACTGGCACTGAGTATCGCCGCAGCAACAAGACAATGGAGGGTTTTATGACCTTTCATTATCGAAATCCTTATGATCTGATTAATCTACTCGCCGGAGTATTGAACGTGCTCTCTGTGCAACTAATTTGCAGGCGTAGTGTTAGTTTGCTTGTCTATGACCATCAACAGTAGAAAAAGTTGATCCATAGCACGAATTTTCATCCTAATTCCAGTTATACCACAATCGGTATGACAGCTTGAGTTAAGCTATGAACCAGATGATTATCAGAAGGCCATGCCATGTTAACCTATGAGTTACCCGAAGAACCCGAGAAGCTCTATTACTCTGCCGGGGATGCCCATCCGCTGGACAAGCTTGAGACCGATAAGATCATCCAGATGGTAATCGATCTCGATGTCGCCAACTCAGACAGCGAGCATTATGTCACTGGCTGGATGGGACTCAATAGTGTGGTGGTGGTGCGTAACTATCAAAATAAGCGCGGCACGGCCAACGGTTTTGTGGTGAACAAAGGCGATAGCTATCGGCTAAGTATTCAGTCGATTGAGTTCCGCATCCCGAAAGCGGTGCTATGGATGAGCTTTCGCCGTAAGCCGCGCACCATGGAGTTAATCACCTACGAAACACTGGGTGAGCAACCTAGTGGTATGCAGCAATACCGCAATATCCTCGACGAAGAGCTGCTACAGCAGTTGGATGCAGATTGGCGCGAACTGAATGATTATCTGGGAGCGGCCTGTTGGCAACTGGAGAACGACACCCCGCTGTGGCAGCAAGCTCAGCGGCAAATAACAGCGGAGGTGATCAGCCAGTTAGCAGATGCCGCGATTTTCCGCACTAAATCCTTGCAAGCCGATGGTGATTACGCCGGTTTCTGGGCTGGCGAGTACTTTTTCGCCGTCAGACACCCCACGGCCGCTAACCCACTGCCTGCGGTACAAATCTCCTGGCGCGAAAATGAGAAAGAGATCGGCAGCTATCAGTTTAGTCTGATCAACGATGAAGCTGGCGAGCCGAAGCTGTCACTGTGCATCCGCCCCCGCAAAGGCGCGGAGAGTTATCTGCTTAACCGCTTTGATGCTCATCATCTGCAACGTGCCATCGCGATGTTTACCATGACCCAGCGCTATTTGCTGGCGTAAAACGCAGGCAGCCAGCAAGCTTATCCCGATGAGCTGACCCAGGTCAGTGATTCGGGTAAGCGAGCGCCGCTAACACCCCTGTGGTTTCAAGGACGAAGGGGATTACCACCATAGATGGAAATGGTGCACCGGCCCAACCCCCTGCCCCACCTCAAGAGTATCGGCCTGCTCCAATGCCCCCTGGAGATAACTTTTGGCCGCATCGACTGTATCACCCCAGTTTGCATGTCGGGGACGCAATGCCGCTAGTGCTGCTGATAAGGTGCAACCGGTGCCGTGGGTATGGCGAGTGCTGACTCTGCGGGTGACAAAACGCTGCTCCCCTTGTGCGGTAAACAGCCAATCCGGGCTATCTTCGCCACTCAAGTGGCCCCCTTTCATCAGCACCCCCTGACAGCCTAGCGCCAAAAGCGCCCGCCCCTGCTCACACATCTCTTGTTCATCGCGGGCAGATTGGCAATTGAGTAACGCCGCCGCCTCCGGCAAGTTCGGCGTGATCAGGTCTACCTGTGGCAGCAATTGCTGGCGTAGGGCAGCCACTGCCTCTGGTACCAACAGCGGATCACCACTCTTCGCCACCATCACGGTATCCAGCACCACAAATTTAATCGGATAGCGGCGCAGTTGCGCGGCGACAACCTCAATAATGTCGGCATTGGCCAGCATACCTATTTTGGCGCTATCGATACGCACATCACGCAGCACTGAATCCAGTTGCGCGGCGACAAAAGTGGGGGCGATGGGGTAGAGCGACTGTACGCCCATGGTGTTTTGCGCCACCAGCGCGGTGATAACCGTGGTGCCGTAAGCTTGCAGAGCAGAAAAGGTTTTCAGGTCAGCTTGAATACCCGCGCCACCACTGGGATCAGTGCCGGCAATGGTGAGTGCATTAATGCGCTTCATGAATATGTCTCCATACTCATATCCGCAAGCGATAGGGCGAATAGTGCGGGATGCACAGTGACAACTGAAGAAAAAGCGGCAGGTTGAACGTACATATTCCTCCTAACCGGCGGTCAAGAAGGCGGAACCCTGCGGTGCCGAGACTTCCCTACGCTGGTATAATCCAGATCAGGTAATACGGGTATATCTCAGCCAAACCACTTTTGTGGCGGGCACCCCGAGTCAGAATTGTTATTATCATTGGCAGGTGATAGAAGATCAACGTATTCGCAAAACAAATCATCAAGACAACAAAACTGCGCTGTACTGGAGAGATAACCGAAGAATGAGTATTGAGATCCGGCTGTATCAGGAAAATTAAGAAAGAAGACTAAATTCAGGGGGATGACACATCAAATCACCCGCCAATACCCACTCTTTGTTGCCCCAACTCTTAAAAGGCAGCCTCTCTCCTGTAATACCTTGATATTACGTTCAATCGTCCGGCTACTCACACTTAGCTTACTTGCCAGTTGAACAATAGTGATAGCGGGGTTCGTGGCAATGATCGCCAAGATGCGCTCAGCAGTCAGACCCAAAGGCAATGAATTTTCCACCGACATTTGTACCGGCATTTCTACCGACATCATGGAAGGATTGATTTTCTGTGCATCAATACCTTCAGCTAATGTGCCACTCAATTTCGCCAACATAAATTCGATAAATAGTGTGCTATCGCTGGCCCGATCGCATTCACCTAATACCCTGTAATATTCCTGCTGCTGATTATGAATTAAGGTTTCTACCGGCAACCATGCCAGTTCTGAGCGCCATTCACTGAGGATCAGCGTTTGCCATAAACGCCCCATACGCCCATTACCATCAGCAAAGGGGTGAATAAACTCAAATTCATAGTGGAAGATAGAGCTGGCAATCAGTGGATGAATGTCAGTGTGCTGTAACCATTTAAGGAGATCGCCGACTAAACGTGGTAACTGATTGACAGGAGGGGCCATATGAATAAGCTGTGTATCCCGATAAACGCCCACATTACCGTAGCGTAGTTGACCCAGTGTATCAACTAAACCCATCATTAAAATACGGTGTGCATCCAATAAATCATCGAGTAGATAGCTTTGCCAGTGGGGAAGCTTTTCATAGGCGAGAATAGCGTTACGCACTTCCTGAATATCTTTCGCTGGTGCCAGTACTCGTTTACCCTCCATAACCGCCGTAACTTGTTCCGTCGTCAGACTGTTATGCTCAATTGCCAATGAGGCCTGTATAGTGCGAATCCGATTTTCTCTACGTAGCAAAGGGGAAGATTGCTCTGCCTGCGTGGCCCAACGGCCCAATAGTTCCCCGACCTCAACAACCTGATTTAGCATATTTGGTGTTATGGTATAAGGCGGTTGATAACCTGCCATTGTACTCCCCTTTTCATCAATTAAATTAGCCCATACAGTGCTACGCAAATCATGGTGTGTTGAATGCCAAATATCAAGCAGTTGTCCTGTTTCACTGACTCCTGCATATTTTATGAGTTTTTTTACTGGATGCGCGGAATAGCACGTAACACTAAAAGTCATTGCCAGCACTAACCATGGCATAATCCAGATCTGGTGATAGAAGATCAACGCATTCGCAAAACAAATCATCAAGACAACAAAACTGCGCTGTACTGGAGAGATAACCGAAGAATGAGTATTGAGATCCGGCTGTATCAGGAGAGTGACCGCCCCTTTCTGCGCACTCTGTATCTGGCATCACGGCGGGCTGCTTTTAGCTGGTTGGATGGGGAGCACTTTCGTCTGGAGGATTTTGACCGCTCCACTCTCGGAGAGACCATTTTGGTGGCCATGGATGGCGATCAACACTTGGGTTTCGCCTCAATTTTTATCGAGGAGAGCTTCCTGCATCACCTGTTTGTTGATCCTGCGGCCCAGCATCTCGGGGCGGGCAAAGCACTATTACAGGCAGCGCAAAATCTATTTACCAGCCATGGCTCACTCAAATGCCTGGAAAAAAACCAGCGAGCGCTGACTTTTTATCAAAAACAGGGTTGGGTGGCGATTGCTACCGGCAAAAGCAGTGACGGCGACTATATTTTGATGCATTGGCATAATGAAAAAGTTAAGTAGGCTTAATATCGATATATATTGGATGAAAAATGAGATCGGGTGAAATACTGATTTCACCTCTCCTATCTTTATTTAAGGAATAACGTCAGGTATATTCATATCTGAAGTCACTGAGAGAGGGAATTAAAAATGATAAGTTCTATATCATCATCGCCACCCCCCATGGACTATAACACATGGAATAACTCAACAGAAACACTATTAAAAAACAATGCAATTCATGAGTTAAAATTTCATTATAATAATGGCAGCAAAGATTTAAAAAATGAAATAGAGAAAGACGTCATTAAGCATATTATGCAGACTTACCATGCTTTATCTGATAATGTCTGCAACACGATTATTCAATCAGATAAATCCATTAAATCGGCTGCCGAACTCGTGGAGATGTATTCACCACTAATCAGTAATGACAAGAAAAAAGAGTTAGCAAAGGATATCCAAGCAACACATCACTTTGATTTTACATTTATTAATCAAGATAAATCCACTTATGCCGATAGAGAGTTAAATATCAGAATATTAGGTGACTTTATAAAAAGCATTCTACCAGAAGAAAATGAAAATGTTAACTCAAGCATTGAAAATGCAATTAAAAATACAGATAAGCCAGCACTCAGAGAGCGTCATATAATAACAACATCACAGTCAAAAACTTTAACTACTAAACCCACATTAACCGACATGCAGAAAGTTAATCAACCCGAGCTAATTAGCAATAATATCATTACTGATATTAACGATGAAAATAAGGAAAAAACAAATTTAAACACGAGTGGCACTGGTAGTAAAAAGGAGTCTTTTCTCACTAATTTATTATCGAATATCTACGTATCACTATACCGACTCATCGCTCCACACTGATATTTTTTGATGTAATCCTATAAAGGGAGCCAAGGCTCCCTCAGACTGCTGACAAACCCCGACAACTCAATCAATAACGGAGTGGGCAGGCAGAAGAGTAAAGCGTCCGCGCCAGGGAGGGCGCGGCTCGAGCCATCAGGGATGATTTTACGGCGTCTTTACGATCTGCCTGTTCTTTCCACTCAAGCTACTTTGTCAATAACCTCAGGGAGCCAAGGCTCCCTGACTTTATCCCTTACTCCCCGCGCAGCGTTTTGACATCATCCACTTTGATATTCAGTGTTGGCTGCCCAAACTGCTGTAGCAGATAATTACTCAAGCTCACCACCTGCTCATCAGTTAAGGTCTCGGCAAAACCGGGCATGAACACCTCGCCGTCGTTGGTTTTACGCGAAACCCCATGGAGGATCACATTGATCAGGTTATTGGGTGTCTTAGCCCCGACTACCGAGTTCTTCATCAGCGAAGGATAGTAGCCATCTTTTACGCCATCACCGGTAAAGCTGTGGCACGTCGCGCAGTTTCCCAGATACAAACGCGCACCGTCAGTGCTGTTATCCGCCTTAAATGGCACACCGCGTAAGGTATTCACGCTGGTTGCCGATTGACCCCAATCCGAGCGACTCTGAGTTTCATCATCCGGATTAAGCGGTTTTAGCGTGCGCAGATAGACCGCCATGGCATTCAGATCACTCTCTGTCAGGTGGCGGGTGCTGTTTTCAATCACTTCCGCCATCGGGCCTGCCGCCTGCCCTTTGCCGTCAACATGCCCGGTACGCAGATATTGCACAATTTGCGCCTGGCTCCAGCCACCAATCCCCGCATGAGGGTCTGAGGTGATATTGAATGCTGTCCAGCCGTCAATCTCAGTACCGCCATAGGCTTTGCTCTCTTTCATTCCCATGGTGATATTGCGCGGCGTATGACATTCACCGCAGTGACCCAACGCCTCAACGAAGTAAGCGCCCTGATTCCATTGTGCATCTTTGCTGCTATCGTGCTGGAAGCGCTGCCCTTCAAAGTTCACCAGATTCCAGAACCACAATCCCCAGCGCTGATTGAATGGGAAAGGCATCTCATTTTCGCGATTGGGTTGATGCACCGCAGGCAGACTGAACAGATAGGCCTTGATCGCTTTAACGTCTTCATCGGTCAGCAAGGTATATGAGGTGTAAGGAAATGCCGGGTAGAGATTTTCGCCGTTTTTGCCCTTCCCTTCATGTAACGCGCGCAGAAACTCCTCATCCGTCCAACTGCCAATGCCGGTCTCTTTATCGGCGGTGATATTGGGCGAATATAGGGTGCCCATTGGCGTCTTAAAGGCCAGCCCACCAGCAAAAGGTTTGCCGTTTTGGGTGGTATGGCACGCCACACAGTCGGCGGCCTTGGTCAGATACTCACCACGTGCAATCAAGCTATCATCAGCACTGGCATAGCCGCTGATGACGAATCCCAATGCAATAAGCAGGGGTTTCACTGAGTGACCCAGGGTTGTTTTTTTCATGTTACACCTCGGCCTTCAATGTTTCAGCGATACGCAGGGAGAGTGCCGCGATGGTCAGCGTACAGTTCACGGAACCGACTGTTGGCATCACACTGCTGCTGGCGATAAACAGGTTTTTATGGTCATGGGTGCGGCAATCGCTGTCGACCACCGAATCTTTCGGATCGTCGCCCATGATAGTCGTACCGGTGATATGGTTATTGTTGGCAAAGTTATTATTGAATTTAACTTCCGTGCCGCCCATTAGTCTCGCGGCTTCGGCGTAGACCTGCTGGGTGTGTACCGCACTTTTACGGACATAGTCGTCCATGGCGTAGTAGAACTCTGGTTTTGGGATGCCGATAGCATCTTTCTCGGTCGCGCTGGGAATGATGCGGTTTTCTACGTGCGGCAAAATCTCGTGGAAGCTATCGAACTGCACAAAACGCGCGGCTCGATCACGGATTTTGGTTTCAAGCTGTGGCCCCAGTTGCAAATCGCCCTGCTTGAGCAGCTCAATCGTGACCTGGTCAGTGCGCGATAAATTGGATAAATGGATCTTTTTCGCTGCGAAATCAGCGCGAAATTCCCCGTCACGGAACCCAACCAGCGAGGTCATCTCCTGCGGCCCACGCCCCGGCCACAGCGGTTCACTGGCCATAAAGGTGACCCCCGTCCCCGGATGATCCATCAGATTACGCCCCACCATATCTGAGCTGTTGCCCACACCACGCGGGTTCTTCTCACTGGTGGAGATAAGCATCAGTTTCGGAATTTCAATCCCATTGGCGGCCAGCACGAAGAATTTACCTTCAGCCCGATGCTCATTGCCCTGCGCATCCTTAAACAGTGCCGCAGTAATCTGCTGCTGGTCGTTAACCTCTAGCTGATAAACCACCGCTTGTGGGCGCACGATAGCCCCTGCAAGCTCAGCTTTCTCAACGTGGGTGATACCATTGTACATCGCCCCAATGGGGCAAATTGGCATACAGTTATTGTTACCACAACAGGTCGGGCGGCCATCATAAGGGCGGCTATTACGCGCCACAGGCTCGGTCACCACATTAAAATGGGCATCGCTAAAACCGCTGCCAGTAAAGCGGTTGCTGTTTAGCACGGTTTTGATGCGCTGCTCATTCCACGACAGGGGTAAAGGTGCCATCGGGTACTGCTCACTGCGCGGTGACCCTAACTCTTCATCACTCGGCCCCCAAACACCTAACTCCTGCTCTGCCCGCAAGTACCATTTTTCCAGCGCGGAATACTCTATCGGCCAGTCACGCCCGACGCCATACAGCGTTTTTAGCTTGAAATCATTCGGCAGAAAACGCCAGGCCGATGCCGCCCAGTGCCAGGTTGTCCCGCCAACGGCACGGATATATTGCACATCATACGGATGCTCGCCCTTTTGAATCAGATAGTTATTATTTGGGTTAGCTTCCGGATGAGGCGCATATGAGGTGGAGGGATAAGGCGCCATGTTGTCTGATTTATCCGGCTGGTTGCGGAAGTTCTCCACAATCTCCCAGCGCGATAAGCGCGGCCCCGCTTCCAAAACCAATACTGATTTACCCGCCATCGCCAGTTGATGCGCCACCAATCCGCCCGCAACGCCCGAGCCAATGACGACGATATCCGCCTTAAGTGTGTCAGCCATAAATGTATTCTCCAAAATTATAGGGCGACATCAGGCTTAGCAGCCCAGTATCCAGGTCTATTCGGGCAATAAGAGCGAATAACCAACACATCGGATACCGCATCGAACATCAACGCATTTTCAAAGCTAATCACCGCCGCGTCGGCTCCCTCGCCAATCACGCCGATATACCAGCCTTGTAAAATCTGCCGGGCAATTTGTTGCTGCAATGGCGGCCATTGAGCAGGGTCACCCGCGGGCAAGGGTTGCAACAGAGCTAGTTTTTGGTCAAAACCACCGATTTTTCCGAGCAGAACCTGATAGATGCGTTGACCAATCTGCCCATTGAGCTGGCGTTTCCCCGTCAATGCGCGAGAGACCAACATGAATCTTTCCAGATTCTGTGATGAAGTTTGGGTTGATGCCGCGAAAGCATCCAGAGAGAGAGGACTCATCAGGCTGCTGACCAGCCCGACACCAATGTAGCCCAGTAGACGACGGCGTGAAATGCCGCGTACCTGAGGGATCGGAGAGCGATTTACCGACATGTTTTTCTCCACAAAAAAGCAGGCGCGCAGTATTCATCTGTTGGATTGATCGTCATGTTGTTAGTCGGCATGGCGTTAACAGATGTGGGTGACTACGAGCTAAACTACCGTGCGCTTCACGCGACGGCAGTGGCAATCTTGACTGATTATGAACAAATTTCCCGCCTGATTGGCGATGTGAATGATGAGATGCAGATGTTAAACATTTAGTTTAGTTGTAAAGATTCGTCAAGATTATACATCTCTGACTGTGAGGGTAAAGCCAAATGTGACGCAGATCACATCTTGTAACTATAGCGGCGAGTAATGCACCCGATCGAACAATTCATCATCGGGATTAATGAGATAGGTGAGTGGATGGTAGCGGTGCAGTTTATACCGTCAAAAAGAGCCCCCCCCTGCCAAGGCAGAGGGTTTCAGACTGCTGACAAACCCCGATGGCGCGGCTCGAGCCTCCAGGGAGGGATTGACGGCGTCTTTACGATCTAGCTGTTCTCTCCGCAACCGGCACTTTGTTAATAACCTCAAACCCCCTGCCAAGGCAGAGGGTTTGAGGGTTTGGCTATCGTGTTAAATAGTCGTCAAGGGGCCGTATACTATTCCCACTCAATGGTTGCGGGCGGTTTACCACTGATATCGTAAACCACACGCGAGATACCATTCACTTCATTAATGATACGATTTGAGACGCGCCCCAGGAACTCATATGGCAGATGCGCCCAGTGTGCGGTCATGAAGTCGATGGTTTCAACTGCGCGCAGTGAAACAACCCAATCATATTTGCGGCCATCGCCCATCACGCCGACCGAACGAACAGGCAGGAACACGGTGAAGGCCTGGCTGACTTTATTGTAGAGATCCGCTTTGTGCAGCTCTTCGATAAAGATAGCATCGGCGCGGCGCAGTAAATCGCAATACTCTTTTTTCACTTCGCCAAGCACACGGACACCTAAACCAGGGCCAGGGAATGGATGGCGGTATAGCATGTCGTACGGCAGGCCCAACTCCAGACCAATTTTGCGCACTTCATCTTTAAACAGCTCTTTCAGTGGCTCTACCAACCCAAGTTTCATCTCTTTCGGCAAGCCGCCCACATTGTGGTGAGATTTAATCACATGCGCTTTACCGGTAGCAGATGCAGCAGATTCAATCACATCTGGATAGATAGTACCCTGCGCCAACCACTTAACTTGCTCTTGTTTGCAGGCTTCTTCGTCGAAAAGCTCAACAAATACGCGACCAATGATTTTACGTTTGGCTTCTGGTTCGTCCACTCCCGCTAGCGCCGAGAGGAAACGATCTTCTGCGGCCACATGGACAATATTCAGGCCGAATTTATCGCCGAACATCTCCAGCACCTGATCCGCTTCGTTCAAACGCAACAGGCCGTTATCAACAAACACACAGGTCAGGCGTTTGCCAATGGCACGATGCAATAGCATTGCGGTCACAGATGAGTCAACACCACCGGACAGGCCAAGGATCACGTGGTCTTCACCGATTTGCTCACGCAAGCGGACAATGGCGTCTTCGATGATGGTGGCTGGCGTCCACAGTGCTTCGCAGGCGCAGATGTCCAGAACAAAGCGCTCCAGCAGGCGTTGACCTTGCTTGGTATGGGTCACTTCTGGGTGGAACTGCACGCCATAAAAACGTTTCTCTTCGTTGGCCATAATGGCAAACGGGCAAGTATCGGTGCTGGCAACAGTGACAAAATCAGAGGGGATCGCGGTGACTTTATCGCCATGGCTCATCCACACATCCAGCACTGCTTCACCGGCTGGATTGATGGCATCTTTGATATCACGGATCAGCGCACTATCAGTTTTAATCTCAACCTGCGCGTAACCAAATTCGCGCTGATTTGAACCTTCAACTTTGCCGCCTAGCTGCATTGCCATGGTCTGCATGCCGTAGCACACACCCAGCACAGGTACACCTGCGGTGAACACATAATCAGGCGCTCGTGGGCTGTCGTGTTCAGTGGTGCTTTCCGGGCCGCCGGAAAGAATGATACCGCTTGGATTAAATTCACGGATCTGGGCTTCAGTTACGTCCCACGCCCATAATTCACAATAGACACCAATCTCACGAACACGGCGCGCCACCAGTTGAGTGTATTGCGAGCCGAAATCAAGAATAAGGATGCGATGTTTATGGATGTTTTTTGTCATGTGCGGCGATTCCAAAAATCCCCTTCTTACTTGACGTTACAGCGGTGTTAGCGGCTCTCACTCACCCGAATCACTTACTTATGTAAGCTCATCGGGACTCATTCGTTTGCTGCCGTGCTGTAACGCCAATTAATCGGGCATTGATATTAAAATAAAAAACCGTCACCCGCCTTATAGCACGGGCGACTCTAAAAATAATCAGTACTTAGCCCATGCGATAGTTTGGTGACTCTTTAGTGATAGTCACATCATGCACATGGCTCTCTTGAATGCCGGCACCACTGATACGAACAAACTCAGCTTTGGTACGCAATTCGTTGATGGTGCCACAGCCGGTCAGCCCCATGCATGAACGCAGGCCCCCCATTTGCTGATGCACAATCTCTTTCAGCAGACCTTTGTACGCCACGCGCCCTTCAATGCCTTCCGGCACTAACTTATCGGCCGCATTGTCGGTCTGGAAGTAGCGGTCTGAGGAGCCTTTGGACATCGCGCCCAGTGAACCCATCCCGCGGTAAGATTTGAATGAGCGGCCCTGATACAGTTCGATTTCGCCCGGAGACTCTTCAGTACCGGCCAACATGGAACCGACCATGACGCAAGAAGCGCCCGCCGCGATGGCTTTGGCGATATCACCGGAGAAACGAATCCCCCCATCGGCGATAACCGGAATACCAGTGCCTTCCAGCGCTTCAACCGCATCTGCAATCGCCGTAATCTGTGGCACACCGACGCCAGTAACAATGCGGGTAGTACAAATTGAACCTGGGCCGATACCCACTTTGACCGCACTCACACCCGCATCAGCCAGCGCTTTTGCACCCGAGCCAGTCGCGACGTTACCGCCAACGATTTGCAGGTTTGGATATTTGGCACGAGTTTCGCGGATACGTTGCAACACACCTTCGGAGTGACCGTGGGAGGAGTCGATCAGTAGAACATCAACGCCAGCAGCAACCAGCGCGTCGATACGCTCTTCGTTACCTGCTCCGGCACCGACAGCAGCACCAACCCGCAGACGACCATGCTCGTCTTTACAGGCGTTTGGCTTGCGTTCTGCTTTTTGGAAATCTTTCACGGTGATCATGCCGCGCAGGTGGAAGCTGTCATCAACAACCAACACTTTTTCGACACGTTTTTCATGCATTTTTTGCAGCACAACTTCGCGCGCTTCGCCCTCCTTGACGGTAACCAAACGATCTTTCGGTGTCATTACCGCCGTCACAGGTTGCTCCAGGTCGGTAACGAAGCGAACGTCACGGCCAGTGATTATCCCAACCAGCTCGTAATCTTCAGTCACCACCGGATAGCCGGCGAAACCATTACGGGCGGTCAGCTCTTTAACCTGGCGAAGAGTGGTGGTTGGTGTAACAGTCTGTGGCTCAGTGACAACGCCACTTTCATGCTTTTTCACCCGGCTAACTTCTTCAGCCTGGCGCTCAATGGACATATTTTTGTGGATGAAACCTAAACCGCCCTCTTGCGCCAGCGCAATGGCCAGACGAGCTTCGGTAACAGTATCCATCGCTGCGGAGAGCATCGGGATATTTAGGCGGATAGTTGCGGTCAGTTGAGTGCCAAGTTCCGCCGTATTAGGCAGCACTGTGGAGTGGGCTGGAACCAGGAGAACGTCGTCAAATGTTAGTGCTTCTTTCTTGATACGTAGCATGGGCAATATCTCACCAAGGTGAATGTGAAAAGATAAAATATTGCCGTGGCATTCTACAGAGCGTAACCGTTTGCCTCCAGTACTTTCTCATAATATTTCTTGCCAACAGTTGTGAGGCAGGTAATATCGATCAATTAAGTGCTTGTTTTAAAATTTGATCCAGGTCACATGCCACAATCTTCCGCATCAACAATTTTTACTGTCAGCCGCCTTAATCAGACGGTGCGACAGCTACTGGAAATGGAAATGGGCCAGATTTGGCTCACGGCCGAGATCTCCAACTTCTCTCAGCCGTCGTCCGGTCACTGGTATTTCACCCTGAAAGACGATCGGGCGCAGGTGCGTTGCGCGATGTTCCGCAACACCAATCGCCGCACCACTTTCCGTCCGCAAAATGGTCAACAAGTGTTGGTCAGGGCATCGATTACGCTGTATGAACCCCGTGGCGATTATCAATTAATCGCGGAGAGTATGCAGCCTGCCGGTGATGGATTGTTGCAACAGCAATTCGAGCAGCTCAAGCAGCAATTGGCCGCAGAGGGGCTTTTTGACCAAGCTAACAAGCAATCTCTGCCCAGCCCAGCTAAACAGGTCGGGGTGATTACCTCCGCCAGCGGCGCGGCTCTGCACGACGTTTTGCAAGTTTTACAGCGCCGTGATCCCTCACTGCCGGTCATTATTTACCCGACAGCGGTGCAAGGTGCCGATGCACCATTGCAGATAGTCCGCGCCATTCAGCTCGCTAACTTACGCGCTGAATGTGATGTATTGATTGTCGGGCGTGGTGGCGGCTCGCTGGAGGATCTGTGGAGTTTCAATGACGAGCGGGTTGCCCGCGCCATCTTTAACAGCCGCATTCCGATTGTCAGTGCTGTCGGTCATGAAACCGATGTCACTATTGCTGATTTTGTTGCCGATTTACGCGCCCCTACCCCTTCCGCTGCC
This sequence comes from Yersinia sp. Marseille-Q3913, assembly GCF_963892745.1. Lineage (NCBI taxonomy): Bacteria > Pseudomonadati > Pseudomonadota > Gammaproteobacteria > Enterobacterales > Yersiniaceae > Yersinia > Yersinia sp. Marseille-Q3913. The sequence goes on from NZ_CAWQAF010000001.1 coordinate 126,213, forward strand.
GCAGAGTTAGTCAGCCGCAACCAGATTGAATTGGTTCGGCAAATACAGGGGCAGCAGCAACGGATGGAGATGGCGATGGATTACTATCTGGCGCAGCGTGGGCAGCAGTTCAGCCGCCTCGAACACCGGTTGCAGCAACAACATCCCCATTTACGACTGGCACGTCAGCAAACACTGCTGTTGAAGCTGCAACGACGGCTGGAAGAGAGTGCACAGAGCCAGATTCGTTTATTGAGTCGGCGCACCGAAAGGCTCCAGCAGCGCCTGGTTCAAGCCCAGCCGCAGGGGCAGATCCACCGCTACCATCAGCGGGTACAGCAGCAAGAGTACCGTTTGCGTCAGGCACTGGAGCGCCAGCTCAATGGCTATCGTCAGCGCTTTGGCATCGCCTGCTCACAGCTGGAAACCGTCAGCCCATTAGCCACGTTGGCCCGCGGCTACAGCGTCACCCAGACTCCAGCGGGCGCACTGCTCAAGAGCACCAGGCAAGTGCAAGCGGGCGATAAATTGACCACTCGACTGCAAGATGGGTGGGTGGAGAGTGAAATTACCCAGATCAATGTGGCGAAGAAGCCGCGCCAGCGCAAAGCAGCAAAAGAGTAGCGGAGCCGTTTCAGCCCATCGTGGTGCTACCAGACGGTCGGCAAGTAACTAAAACGCACACGACTTTTCGAAACCAGCCCATGACCCTGCTGGCAAAAATAGTCGACGGCGCCACAGGCTTTCAGCACTTGCAGCGGCTTGCCGCAATCGGGGCAATCAGCCTGTTGCTGGTAGTTGCCATGGCAGTGAGCGCAATGATAGTGACCACTGACTTCTGTCATCGCTTTTTGGCAAATCGGGCATAACGCATCCATCATTTCTCTCCTGTTTTGCGGTTCAACACTCAGATTACACCCATCGAACGTAAGAGATAGATCCCAAGTGCGGTGGTGAAGAATGAACCGACAGTGGTGAGCGCAATAATATTCGCCGCCAAAGTGGCATTGCCCCCCATCGCACGGGTCATCACATAACTACCTGCGGCGGTTGGTGTGGCGGAAAAGAGGAAGATAATTCCTAGCGTCGCGCCACGAAAACCCATCAGCAAACCGCCGAGGGTCATCAGCATAGGCACCACGAATAGTTTGGCTACCGAAGATAACGCCGCCACATTAGACGAACGGAACATCGCCTGCCAATCGAGACTCGCCCCGGTGCACAACAGCGCCAATGGAAGTGCTAAGCCAGAGATATAGCTACCGGTCTGGGCAATCACCGTAGGAATAGGCAAATGGGTTTGAGCATAGGCTAAACCACATAGCAAACCGATAATCAGGGGGTTAGTCACAATGCTGCGTAACAAGGCCATTTTGCTGATTTTCCCGCCCTGCCCGGCTTGCAAGCTGCGGGTGAGTGTGATCACCGACAGCATATTAAAGAGTATCACCGTTACCGTTAGGTACATCGACCCCAGCGTAACCCCCTCTGCGCCATAGGCGGTCATAGCGAAAGCCAAACCGACAATCGCCGTATTAGCCCTAAATCCGCCCTGCACGAATACACCGCGCTCTTTCGGGTCTTTGACCAGCCACCTGGCGGAGAACTCAAGTAACAAGAAGGTGAACAACGTCCCAACAGCACCATAGATAACCAGTGGTAGGTTATCCATCAGGCTAACATTATTGGTGGCGACACTGAAAAACAGCAAGCAAGGGAGGGCGAGATTGAAGACCACGCGGGTCGCACCATCGCAGAAGCGGTCATCCATCAAACCACCACGCCGTAACAGCACACCGAGCAACATCATCAATAAGTTAGGTACAGTAACACCGAATGCGAAACTCCAGGTTTCCCATGACATGGCGGGTGTTCAACTCCTTTTGTCTACCGGTAAGCGGCCCAGGCTGGAAGTTGCCCAAATGGCATCTTAAATACTGTACGCTAAAAAGGCAAAAAGCGCGGAATGCCCGCGCTTTGCTGTGGTTACTTACTTTTTTTCAGGTGCGAGACCAAACGCTTACGTTTACGCATCTGATTTGGCGTCAAGGTATTGCGCTTACCCGCAAACGGGTTCTCACCCTCTTTGAACTGAATACGAATTGGCGTACCCATTACTTTCAGTGAACGGCGGAAGTAATTCATCAGATAGCGTTTGTAAGAGTCTGACAGATCCGTCACCTGATTACCGTGGATAACCACAATCGGCGGGTTATAACCGCCAGCATGGGCATACTTCAGCTTCACACGACGGCCGCGAACCAACGGAGGTTGATGATCTTCCTCTGCCATTTGCATAATGCGGGTCAGTAATGAGGTGCCTACTCGTTTGGTAGAGCAGTCATAAGCTTCCTGTATGGATTCAAATAGGTTGCCCACGCCACTGCCGTGCAAAGCAGAAATAAAGTGAATGCGAGCAAAGTCAACAAAGCCAAGACGCAGGTCCAGCATATCTTTAACCTGCGCACGGGCTTCTTCTGTCATGCCATCCCATTTGTTGACGGCAATAACAAGTGAGCGCCCACTATTCAGAATAAAGCCTAACAGCGACAGATCCTGATCCGAAATACCATCACGGGCATCAATAACCAATAGCACAACGTTGGAGTCTTCAATGGCCTGCAAGGTTTTAATAACTGAGAATTTCTCAACAGTTTCAGTCACCTTGCCGCGTTTACGCACCCCAGCGGTGTCGATCAGAACATATTCACGCTCGTCACGGGTCATCGGGATGTAAATACTGTCACGGGTAGTACCCGGCAGGTCATACACCACCACACGATTTTCACCGAGGATGCGGTTAGTTAGTGTGGACTTACCTACGTTAGGACGCCCGACAATAGCCAACTTGATTGGAAGAGTGCGCGGATCGAAATCATCTTCTTCATCTTCCGGAATTTCGTCGTCATCAGCTTCCTGCGCCGCCCAATAGGCAGCATTTGCCTCTTCATCGGTCAGCTCAACTTCAGGCTCTTCGGCGTCAATGTAAGGCGCCATAACATCTTCAATCAGTTGGGTAACACCACGACCATGGGAAGCCGCAATCGCATGTACTTCACCCAAGCCTAATGAATAGAAGTCGGCAGTTGCAGTATCCGGGTCAATACCGTCAGTTTTGTTAGCAACCAAAAAGGTGGCTTTCTCACGGCTACGCAGATGTTGGGCAATGCCCTGATCCGCAGGCATCAGCCCGGCGCGCGCATCAACCATAAATAGGACAATATCGGCCTCTTCAATCGCTAGTAACGATTGACCAGCCATCTTGGTTTCTACGCCATCTTCTGTGCCATCAATACCTCCGGTATCGATAACAATAAACTCATGACCCTCGACCTCGGCACGACCATATTTACGGTCACGCGTTAGCCCGGGAAAGTCCGCAACTAACGCATCACGGGTGTGCGTTAAGCGGTTAAATAGAGTGGATTTACCCACATTCGGGCGCCCGACCAGCGCGATGACAGGTATCATTTTTGAAGCCTCATTACTTAATTTTCAAAGCGCTACAGCGCTGTACTGAACCTTAAACAGCGCAGTTTTTAGAAGACAAACGGCCCCTGAACATCAGGAGCCGCTTTAAATCCTTCGTCCTTGAAGTTGCAGCGGTGTTAGCGGCATTCACTCACCTGAATCACTTACTTGAGTAAGCTCATCGGGATTCATTCATTTGCTGCCTTGCTGTAACTCCAATGACCTTGGATATTGACCTGTTAAACAGGCACTGATCAGAATTAGCGGGTGAACGCGTAAACCGTGCCGCCTCTGGCCTGAACCAACAGCTTATCGCTGGCAATCACTGGCGCACTTAAGAAGCCAGAGCTATCCACGCTCTGTTGAGCGACGAAACGACCATCATCAGTATTCACCCAGTGCAGATAACCTTCGGCATCACCGACAACCAGATAGCCATTATACATCACCGGAGCGGTCAAGTTACGATGTAATAAATCGCTTTGACTCCAAAGGGTTATACCGCCATCAGTTTTCAGCGCGACAATGCGGTCATTTTGATCGACCAGATAAATGCGGCCACCGTCGACAATAATGTCGTTCACCGCACCCATCTCACGCTTCCACAGAATCTGGCCGGAACGCAGATCCAGTGCCGTCAGGTTACCGTTGTATGCCAGTGCATAAACCACACCATCAACCACCACTGGTGTCGTATCGACATCATTCAGGCGGTCAATTTCAGTGGTGCCGGTCACTTGAGAAATACGCTGCTGCCAGATTAACTGACCCTGTTCCATCATCACCGCACTGACGCGGCCATTATCGCCACCGACAATGGCAGCACCGAATGCCACAGCTGGCGCAGATTCGCCACGCAGGGACAAAGCAGGCGTATCCAGATTGAGTGTCCATTTAATCGCGCCGTCAGATTCATTCAGCGCTTGCAGCATACCATTTGAGGTGTGGATCAGAACCACGCCATCACTGACCACTGGGCGAGATAATGCTTCACCCGCCACCACGGTCTGCCATGCAATCTGACCATCGTCAGAGTTCAGGGCATACACCACGGCTTTCTCGCTACCGACATACACATGCGCACCTGAAGCCGTTACGCCACCCGATAACATTGCAGAGCGGTTGCTGGAAAGGAAGTTGGTTTTCTCAGACAGATCGGTTTGCCAAATTTGCTTGCCGGTGTCCGCATCCATGGCTTTCACCAGACCTTTACGGTCGGCGGCGAAGACAGAAGTCCCCTGCCAGGCTGGACGCAAATGAGAGTAATAATCACCGACACCACCACCAACGGAGGTGCTCCACACCTTAGTTGGCGTGAATTGGTTCTCAACTTTTGGCAGTGGTGACATTGTAACCACATCTTCTTCACTGTTAAACAGTGAACAACCGCTCAATAGGGCAACAGATACCAGTCCTACTAAGAGTGTTTTACGCAATTGCATGGGAATACCCCTTAGCTGGACAAATTATTCAATTTCATGCGCAGCAGAGCTTGCAGCGCCTGAGAAGCATTGGATTCGACACCTTTACTGTAAGCGGCCCGCGCACCTGGGATGTCACCTTTGCTTAATAACGCATCGCCACGGACATCTTGCGCCATCGCCGTCCAGCCATCACCTTGCACTGCATCCAGTGTTTTCAATGCTTCATCCGGTTTTTTCAATTGCAGTTGCAAACGAGCGAGACGCAAATTAATTAGCGACAATAGGTTTTCATCTTTTGTCTGCCCCAGCGCTTGAGTCAGCTGCTGTGCTGCTTTATCAAACTCGTTTTGCTCAACGAAATGATGCGCCAGCTCTAACCCGGCAAGTACGCCATAGTTATTTTTATTGCCCTGAACAAATTTTTCAGCAAGCGCAACACCATCAGCACTGTTAGCTGACAAAACATCACTGGCTTGCTGATAGGCAGTGGAGGCCTCCGTCATGGCACTATTCTGATGACTCTGCCAGTAACGCCAACCCACTAATGCAGCAATCCCGAGCACCACACCCACGGCCAGCGCTTTACCATTCTCGCTAAAGAAGCGGCGCACTGCATCAACCTGGTCATTATCAGTGGTATAGACTTCCACGGTGTCTCTCTCCTTAACCCAACATCAAAGCCAGACGCGCAGCAACATCCGCTTGCGCCAGCGTTTCTTGTTCACCATTTCGCAAATCTTTTACGACCACTTGATCTGCAGCCACTTCGTTTTCGCCAAGCATTAATGCCACACGAGCCCCCCACTTATCAGCGCGGGTAAATTGCTTTTTGACATTGCCACCACCGTAATTGGTCATTAATTTCAGCGTTGGCATGGCATCACGCAAACTTTCGGCAAGTAGCATCGCGGCACTTTGCGTATTTTGACCTGACGAGATGACATAGACGTCAACGGTCGCCGGTATCTGGAAATCAGCATTCACTGCTTGCACCAGTAGGACCAAACGCTCTAACCCCATCGCGAAACCAACAGCAGGTGTTGCGCGACCACCTAATTGCTCAACCAAGCCGTCATAACGCCCACCGGCACAAACGGTGCCCTGTGCGCCTAAACTGTTGGTCACCCACTCAAATACCGTGCGGTTGTAATAATCCAGACCACGAACTAAACGCTCATTAACGGTATATGGGATGCTGGCCTGGTCCAAAAGTTCACATAGACCTGCAAAATGTTGTTTTGACTCTTCATCCAGATAATCAGACAGCTTAGGTGCATCATTAAGCAACTGTTGAACATCGGGATTTTTGGAGTCGAGTACCCGTAACGGGTTGCTATACATGCGACGCTTACAATCTTCATCCAGCACCTCAACATGCTGCTCCAGGAATGTCACCAGTGCCTCACGATAATCAGCGCGAGCATCCAATGACCCAATGGAGTTCAGCTCAAGTTGCACGTGCTCTGATATACCCAAAGCGCGCCACCAACGGGCAGTCAGCAGAATCAACTCGGCGTCAATGTCTGGCCCTTGCAGGCCGAAAACTTCGGCACCCAACTGGTGGAACTGACGATAGCGGCCTTTCTGTGGGCGCTCATAGCGGAACATCGGGCCGATGTACCACAGACGTTGTTCCTGATTGTACAGCAGACCATGTTCAATACCGGCACGCACGCACCCTGCGGTGCCTTCCGGGCGCAGTGTCAGACTTTCACCATTGCGATCGTCGAAGGTATACATCTCTTTTTCAACCACGTCGGTGACTTCACCAATAGCGCGTTTGAATAACGGGGTCTGCTCTACAATCGGCATACGAATTTCGCTGTAGCCGTAGCCTGCAAGCACTTGCTTCAAGATGCTTTCAATACGCTGCCATATCGCCGTGTCGGCCGGCAGGTAGTCGTTCATACCACGGATGGCTTGAATGTTCTTTGCCACGTCTGTTCTCTGTAGTTTTATTCCCATCTAACGGGAAGCAGCAACATTATTAACAGCCACTCCCGCGAGTTTGGGCATAGTGCAAAAAATAAAGTCGATTATAGAGGTTTGCCATCCACTTATTCAATGGTGGCAATTTGTTACCTCTACAAGCGCAATATGCAATATAAAGTGGGCGCTATCCACTTTTCATGTTGGTTGGCATCCATGCTAGCTAATAACACACTACCAGCAGCATCTATCTGCCACCCAACGACCTATTTATCATCCAGCAGATTGATAGTAATTCGGTTATTGGCATCAAGCATTGATGCTTTGGCACGAATCTTCGCTTCCAACTGATCAATCATGTTTTTGTTATCAAAGCGCTCTCTCTGGCGAACGCCATCTTCGTAGAAACCACTTTGGTTACGTGCACCGGTCACACCAATGGTCGATACCAATGCCTCACCCGGCCCATTGACCACACAACCAATGATAGAAACATCCATCGGTGTAATCAGATCTTCAAGCCGTTGTTCCAACGCATTCACTGTACCGATAACATCAAACTCCTGGCGGGAGCAGGTTGGGCAGGCGATAAAGTTAATCCCACGCGCACGGATCCGCAGAGATTTAAGGATATCGAAGCCGACTTTGACCTCCTCAACGGGGTCCGCAGCCAGCGAAATACGTAGAGTGTCGCCGATACCCTCGGACAGCAGCAAACCCAGCCCAATGGCCGATTTGACTGAGCCACTGCGCGCACCACCGGCTTCAGTGATCCCTAAATGCAGAGGATTATTAATTTGTTTGGCTAACAGACGGTAGGAATTTACCGCCAGAAAAACATCGGAGGCTTTAACACTGACTTTAAACTGGTCGAAATTGAGGCGATCTAGGATATCGACATGACGCATCGCGGATTCAAGCAGGGCTTCTGGCGTAGGTTCACCATATTTCTCCTGAATATCTTTCTCCAGCGAACCACCATTGATACCAATACGGATAGGGATGTTGTGATCGCGCGCACTGGCAACCACCTCGCGAATACGGGATTCGTTACCAATGTTGCCGGGGTTAATTCGTAAGCAATCAACACCATATTCAGCGACTTTAAGGGCAATGCGGTAGTCAAAATGAATATCGGCAACCAGCGGCACATTCGACTGCTGTTTGATCAACTTAAATGCCTCAGCCGCTTCCATAGTCGGTACTGAGACACGTACGATATCCACACCAACACGTTCCAATGCCCTGATTTGGGCAACTGTGGCATCAACATCCGTGGTTTTGGTATTGGTCATTGATTGCACTGTAATCGGTGCACCATCACCAATAGGCACTTTACCGACGTAAATTCGGGTAGATTTACGGCGGATAATGGGGGATTCGTTATGCATTACACACTCTCCTTTACAGTCGTGTAGGTTATACAACAGAGCACTCTTTCAAAACTATGGTGGTTGCCTATTTGAACCACCTTATAGTTTGTCAAGACCACAATATTACTCTACACCGACAGTCAGGCGGGCTACGCGATTAGCCTTAATAAACTTAGTTAAATCTACTGGATTACCCTGATAAGTGATCGTCAGTGCACCCGGTGCACCAATGGTTAGCTTATAGGGCGATTTACCCGATAGATTGAGGGTAGCCCCCCCTTTTTGGATGCCGCTAAACAGCGTTTTCCCACTCGCGTCAACAACCTGTAACCAGCAATCAGCTGTGAAGTTCATGACCAATGAACCAGCAGCTGATGCCGCACCATTCACCCCTGCGTTGGCTGTCGGCAATGGTGGCTGTGCGGTAGAAACATCAGGTAACGGAGCCTGACTTGGGGAGACGACCACTGACTCCGCCGGCGTCGCTCCCTGGGTGTTTGTCTCGACACGGCTATTCGCCGTATCTGCTGGTGCTGCACTGTTTGTGACAGGAGCAGTACCCGTTGTTATTGGTGTAGAGTTGCTAACAGGTGCCTGAGCATCCGGAGATGGTGCAGGCTCGCTATTATCATCAGTCAGCGGCACAGATTGACCGCCATTTTGCAACAGTTGAGCAGAAGATTGATCAGCCATGGTGGCTATTTCTGCTTGCTGCGCTTGATGATTTTGCCACCACCATGCCCCGGTCAGCCCCAGCACAACCAACACAATAAGCCAGGTGAACGTCATCAACCAGCCATCGCGTTTTTTATGCTTTTTGCCCAATGAGAAACTTTGCATTGGGGCGACTTTCGCCGCTCTGATTGGAGCTTGTTTTTCTAGCATGGGTAACAGTTCATCTTCGGGAAGGTGAACCAGTTTGGCGTAAGAACGAATGTAACCACGGTGGAATGTTGAGGCGAGATTAGCTTGTGCTTTATCCTCCTCAAGATCACGGATTGTGGATACTTTCAGACACAGACGTTCTGCAACCGTCTGCTGAGTTAGCCCTAGTGCTTCACGGGCTTGACGCAGGCGCTCACCTGTCGTCTCTGGAACAGTTTGATCTTGGGAGGCTTCAGTATTCATTAGCTAGAAAATGCTGGTACTGTTTGGATTGTGGAAAACTTCGCGCAAGCTGCTTGCCATAGCGTTGAACACTATCTTGACGGCCTGCTAGCGCGGCGAAACGAATTTGTAACCATAAACTTTCAGCACTGGCTGGTAGCGTATGTTGGTAAACATCCAGTAATAGTTGCGCTTGAGCGCGATTCCCTTCACCAAAATGCCGTTGAGCTTCTGCGAGCAGCGGCTCACCCTTATCCGGATCATACTTCAATGCCCGGCTCAACAATGCGCGAGCCTGATCATTTTGATTGGCCCGTAAAAAGCAATATCCGGCGTTTTCCAGACTATCTGCCACCTGACCGTAATCAGGTAACAGCGCTGCTGCGCTAAACTGTTGTTGGGCCGATACATACTGCCCTAAACTACACAGAAACGCACCGTAATTATTCAGTACAGTGCCATTTCCAGGTGCCAGTTTCATCGCATGTTGATAACGCTGCTCTGCGGCACTGTTTTCACCGATACGTTGCTCATAAAATGCCATGCCTAATTGAGCGCGATAATCCTGCGGATCCGCCTCTACAGCCTTCTCAAGATTCTGCCGCGCGGCACTAAGATCACCTTGCGCCAAATACTCTAAACCCAGTTGTAAACGCGTCTGCCCTGCCGCTGGCTGATTAGTTTTTTCTGGCGACGAACCAGAACAACCAGCCAGTATTGTTGCTAGCAGGCAAACTCTCCACAGTCTTGTCAGCTTCATGCTTTCTCAATTGTCCTTATGTGTGAAGATAAGTGCAAAAATAGCCACTCATGTTATTCCCATTACTGACATTTGAGTAATCTTTTCAGTATTGAGCGCACTACAAATTATAAGTTAAATAACAATTAGTTATCTGTGATCTGGCAATCTTATCAATCAGACTGTCTTAATGGCGATAGGTTCACCCGCCATTCTCTTTTTCAAGGTACGTTTGGTACGATCAATCACTTCACCGGCCAATTGACCACATGCGGCATCGATATCATCACCGCGAGTCTTACGCACAATGGTGGTAAAACCGTACTCCATCAACACCTTAGAGAAACGATCCACCCGGCTGTTTGAGCTGCGGCCATAAGGTGCGCCGGGGAACGGGTTCCATGGAATCAGGTTGATCTTGCATGGCGTATCTTTTAAACATTCCGCCAGTTGATGAGCTTGTTCCACGCTGTCATTAATGTGATCCAGCATAACGTACTCAACGGTAACCCGCCCGCCATTAGCTTTGGACTTATCCAAGTAACGGCGTACCGCTGCCAGAAAGGTTTCAATATTGTATTTGCGGTTGATTGGTACGATCTCATCGCGAATATCATCAGTTGGCGCATGTAATGAGATGGCCAGTGCAACGTCAATCATATCACCCAGCTTATCCAGCGCCGGCACCACACCCGAGGTGGATAGCGTCACGCGGCGTTTGGACAGACCGAAACCAAAGTCATCCAGCATGATATCCATGGCGGGTACAACGTTATTCAGATTCAGCAGGGGTTCACCCATACCCATCATCACCACGTTGGTAATAGGCCGCGTACCGGTTGATTTTAATGAGCCGATAATTTTCGCCGCACGCCATACCTGGCCAATAATTTCGGATACCCGTAGGTTGCGGTTAAAGCCCTGCTGCGCCGTAGAGCAGAATTTACACTCCAACGCGCAGCCTACCTGTGATGAGACACATAATGTGGCGCGGTCGGCTTCCGGGATATACACGGTTTCAACTTGCTGATCACCCACGGTAATGGCCCACTTAATGGTGCCATCCGTAGAACGCTGCTCTTGTGCCACTTCAGGGGCGCGGATCTCCGCCACACGCTGTAACTTAGCGCGCAGCGCTTTATTGATATCGGTCATTTGCTCGAAATCATCGTAGCAGTAGTGATACATCCACTTCATGACCTGATCTGCCCGGAAAGGTTTCTCACCCATTTGGGCAAAAAATTCGCGCATTTGCTGGCGGTTTAAATCGAGCAGATTGATTTTGCTAGTGACAGGTGCGGCGGTTTCAGCCCCATTGTCAGACAGAGTGGCAACATCAGTTGGTATTGATGTAGTTAATAATTGTTCAGACATAAATTGTCGTGGCCTCGTTATTACACTTTACGGCGCTGTGCTTTAAACCGGGTACGGCTCAGAAACGGCGATGAATAAAGACTGGAATCTAATCAATAATAGAACGCCCCGGGAGAGATGTCTCCACCGGGGCGCGGCATTGTACAAATTTTAAGGCGTGGATTCCATAATTGGAAAGCTGTCGGCCAACTTTATATTATTTCAATTGATAACAGATGGTTTCAACTGATTGAATACTGGTCACTCCGACACTGATTCACACCATTAGCTACGGGGAAAAATCTCATCCGCAGCGAAAAAATAAGCAATTTCACGCTGAGCAGATTCAACCGCATCAGAGCCGTGTACGGCGTTCGCAGTGAAGCTATCGGCGAAATCCGCACGTAAAGTCCCTGCCAGTGCATTATCTGGATTAGTCGCGCCCATGATATCACGGTGACGCTGAACCGCATTTTCGCCTTCAAGAATCTGAACCATGATTGGGCCAGAGGTCATAAATTCAACCAAACCGTCAAAGAATGGGCGACCTTTATGTTCAGCGTAAAAACCTTCAGCCTGTTCTTTGGTCAGGTGCAGCATTTTTGCCGCAATAATTTTGAAACCAGCACTTTCGAAACGCGCGTAGATAGCGCCGATGTCGTTATTGGCAACAGCGTTTGGTTTGATGATGGAGAAAGTACGTTCTAAAGCCATGATAACCTCTATTGGATTTCTAATATTGACCGGGCTTGCAACCGCGCCGCTAACAACCTTAAGTAAGGAGCTAAGTTTAGCTAACGGGTAACGCCTTAACACTCAATGTTACCGACCTGTATAAGTGGCCGCCGATTATATGTTCGCAGTCAGCGATTGCATACCGGAATCACAACATTTTATTAAAAATAATTTATCTTAATTACTCATTTTTATGTACAACTCACATTTTACATAAAAATTATCCTGCCAGGCTAAGGCGCTCTACCTTATTTATAGTTCCTCAACAAATGTAAATCCGACCTTTCTTTTTACAATAGCTGAGGGTTGGCTAATCACTTCTGAAACTAAAGCCCGTCGCCCTAAGGTAGCCGCATATTGGGCCAGACTTCTGATCGCCGCCGTTCCCGCGCCGCGGATTGCCCCTTCGGATTCTGGGTGCAGTACATAAGCAGGATCTGTTAATGAGCCGGCGACCCCCACATCTGTGTCATTAATATCAACAGCGACAGTAATGCTCACTATTCGCCCTGCCAGACGAACTATCACATACACATAATCCTCACGGCTGGTTCTTAACCAACTCTGAATGACATCACTGACAATACGTGATGCAGAAATAATCCTCTCTCTATCGGCCTGCGCGCTCGGTACGTCATCACTGTGCGCGCCTTTTTTAGCATCCGCTGAGGCTGCACTCCCCTCTTGTGGCTGTTCCTGACTATATAATCGCCGCCATTCATTTATTATGGGGAGAACATTTTGCCTAGCCCCCCGAGTCTCTTCGGGTATTCCACTAATAATCTCAACGTCAAAATGAGAATTAGGATAATCAACCCAGTAGCCATTTTGATATATTCTCGGCACGGTCTCCACATAGTTAAAGGTATCCAATGCCAATTCGTAACGGCCTAAGGAGAGTGTCTGTGTACGCTGAGGAGAAATAACAGAAGCACCTCGATTATTAAAGTATAAATAAGTGGCATAACCGAGTTGAGAGAAGTCGAACGCTGTTTTTAAGCGGAGCTGTTCATGATTTTCATCTGCAGCAATATAATCCCTGACATTATTAATTAAGCGCGTTTCGGTATCAACATCTGAAACCGCATGGCCGGTATGTCCGTCCTGAAGGATCCGCGTAATAACTTTGCCGAAATTTTCAGCATTCCAGCCATCAAGGCTACCACCAAATAGTGATGTGAAATCCGTCATAATATCAAGTGTCCAGTGAATGCAGGGGGGAATAAGGTCACGTCGGGCGCGCATATGCGGGAGGAGTTGCTCCTTCATCGAGACTTTACAGGCTAAAGCCGTGGCGGGTATTGTTAGTGACTTTTTATCCATAGAGGTATTAACATGCGTTAATACCGCATCAACGTACGCCGAATGTTCCGACGACCGTCCCTCAAAAAAAAGTGGCTCATTGGTACTTATTTTAGGCAGTGGTTTAGATGAACCAAAAACTTGCAATATTTTATCGTTACCACCGTTAAAAAAATCTGTAACGTTTGATACAAAACGATCAACCTGGTTGCAATGCCCCTGCACGATATAATTATAAATATTAAGCAGAGGTATGGACCAACAAGCAATGGCTCCGCTGATACTTCGCGTTTTTCTGCTATAAGCCTTCTCAGCGGTCAAAACTACTTTATCAATTATAACTGAACTATTATTAGCATTTATGTTCATGATAAAAAAATGTGTATTAATATCAAATGGATCAAATAAATAGCCAATTAAGGGAGTGAGAAAGATGGGTCTAGCGCCTATAGACTCAATAAATTGCACCTCAAAATACCCACCATTAAAGCGTGATAACATTGATAAACTGTCACTTTCTTCGCTCATTTCAAAATAAGCAGCATTATCTAAATTATCATAAATAATAAATATTTTTCTATTTTCAATTTTTATTAACCCACCATTTGCAATCAATATAAGAAAGTCATCATCATCGGTTAACTTAAAGCTAACCAACATCTGTTTTGGCCCTATTTTTTCATCAAACCAATAATTACCAAAAGTCTGCCTTATCGGTAATATCATATTTTCTTTAATAGCACAGTTGTGATCACAAAGAAAACTACTGTTTTGCGAAACATCGATACTACTTATATGAAGACCCATCCCTATATATTCCAGATCATCAAAAAAATAATCTTCCGTTAAAGTGAATTCATTTCCAGTAAAGTTATCGTGCTGATAAATAGTCACTTGCATCCCTGCTGGTACTGATATGGACTTGATTTCATCATTGAATGACCTCAACATAGGAGAGAGAGTCTTAATGTTATCGTAATTATACAGGTTAGCTTTCTTACCTTCTGATAAACAAATGGCATCACCCATAAAGTTATCATCCTCATAAAAACATACTGCATCTTTTACTCTTAATGAACTTGCTTGATCATTGAACCATTGAAATTCGTGGGAGTTTAAAGAATTAGTATCATTGTTGAGTGTTAATGAGCGACCAGAGAAATTCACATTTTCATAGAGTATGACAGCCATGCCATAAGGAACTTTGATAGACGATATTCTGTCATTCCATAAGGGAAAAAGGGAGCTGGAAAAATAACCCTCATAAGAACAAAAATACTCCCCATTATAATTATCATCAGAATAAAAACAAATTTTCGGCGATTCTGCCAGAACATCATCACTTAACATGATAAGCAATGAAATAAAAAAGAGAATGCAATTATTTTTTATCATATCAATTCCCCTCTCGGCTAACTAATATAAAGAAGAAAGTGTGCAATAAAATACTCTCCGCTAAATTAATTATTTTATAGAATAATATGAATTTTTATATCTCTTTTTTTTATCACAAGAAGACTAATTTGATAATTAGTTATAAAAAATATATCTAATTAGTTGAATAGGATAATTAAGTCTATTCCACACGAAACACTAAATTACTCACTAACCCACTTTCGTCCAATACATTAAGTTGATAGGCACCCGGCACAGATAAGGTTTGGATCCATGATTGGTTATTTTCCGTTACCGCCACCTGTTCCCCATTGAGGAACCACCAATGTTGCCCACGTCCGCCTTGTGCCGCCAGACGCAAATCGAGGCTATTATGGCCGGGTAAGCGTTTGACGACTGCACCATCACCGATGCCTAAAATCAGTAGTGGCGCTATATCACCACCACCTTGTGGTGGGCATTGTGTGCTCAGTACCGGCAATCGTTGGCTACGCCGCTCGGCTATTGGTAACCAGGGTTCGAGTGGCAGTGGCCATAATGTTAGCTGTCGCGGCATGGCTTCCGGGCAATCTGCCGCCACCCGCTGGCCCTGTGGATTTAGCCATAGACTCACCTGGCTACCTTGCCGATTCTCCTGCCCCTGAGCCACCAAGGTGGGTGGTATTGTGCCATCAAGCACCCAGCTTTGGCGGCGCTGGCGGCAATTGCTATCCCCCGCCGCTAACGGCTGCCCACCGGGCCAACAAATCTCTGCCCGACTGACTGACGCAGGTCGTGGATCGCGCGGTAACTGGCGGCCACCCTGTTGCGCTCCTGACATCAGTAAGTTATTGACCTGATTGAGTATAGGGATGGCGGTGGCATAGCCAAACTGCCCGGCGACAGGTGTGCCATCGGGCCGCCCAACCCATACCCCAATGGTATAACGGGCGTTGATACCTATTGCCCAGGCATCACGGTAGCCGTAGCTGGTGCCGGTTTTCCACGCCAATGGCACAGTTACCGGCAAAATATCGTCCGGTAAGGGTCTGGCCTCACCGGCCATGATGCGCCGGATAATCCACGCGGCACCGGGGGAGAAGAGCCGCCGCTCCTGTATCTGCTGTTGAGGTTCAAAACGCAGTGTCGCCGCCATGCCACCACGGGCGAACGCGCTATAGGCGGCGACGAGCTGATCCAGTCGTGAGCCAGTCCCGCCGAGGATCACCGCCAAACTCGGCTCACTGTGCGGTGGAAAACGTAAGTTCAGGCCGCCATTGCGTAAATTGGCGGTAAAACGTTTCGGGCCGTAAGCTTCCAATAGCTGCACCGCAGGTAAATTCAGTGAGCGCACCAGCGCTTCGCTGGCACTGACCGGGCCATGGAATCCGGTATCAAAATTACCGGGGCGGTAATCACCGAAGCGACGCGGCACATCTTGTAGCAGTGACTCAGCATGGATCAGGCCATCATCCAACGCCATGGCATACAGAAAAGGCTTGAGTGTCGATCCCGGAGAGCGCCAGGCACTGACCATATCCACATGGCCGAAGCGGCTATCATCCTGAAAATCCACCGAACCAAGGTAAGCACGCACATTCATGGTGGTGTGATCGACCACCAGCAGCCCCAGCGAGGTTTTCTCCGGCAACTGATGCCGCCAACTGGCCGCCATATCCTCCAATTGCCGCTGTAGCGCAGCATCCAAAGTGGTTTGGATCACTTCCCGCTGATTGCCCAGGGTTAAGCGGCGGGCCAGCAGTGGCGCGAGTTGCGGCACCTGACGTGGTGCCAGCCAGATATCTTCTTGTTTGATATCAGCCACTTCTGCTGGCGTCCAGACCTGATAATCGGCCAGCCGGGTTAATACTTTATCCCGCGCCGCTTTAGCCCGCAGCGGGTAGCGATCTGGCCGCAAGCGGCTTGGGGCCTGTGGCAGCGCCGCCAGCAATGCCGCTTCTGCGGGCGTCAACTGTGCAGGCGGTTTGCCCAGATAGGTCCAACTGGCGGCCCCAATACCTTGCAGGGTGCCACCAAAAGGGGCGCGGTTAAGGTAGAGCTCCAGAATTTGATCTTTAGAAAAATGCCACTCCAGTTGCAAGGTGCGCCAAATTTGTCGTGATTTTCCGGTTAAGGTGCGGGGATGTGGCTCGATCAGGCGGGCAACCTGCATTGATAGCGTGCTGCCACCAGAGAGGATTTTACCCGCCCGCAGATCCTGCCAGGCGGCACGGGCTAACGCCAGTGGATTAACACCGGGGTGGCGGTAAAACCAGCGGTCTTCGAAAGTGAGCAGGGCTTGCAGGTAGTAAGGTGAGACCTGTTGCAGGGTCACCGGATAACGCCATACCCCATCGGCATCGGCAAAACGCCATAGTGGCGTGCCATCTTCAGCCACCACCACCCGGGCGACCTGAACTTGCGCCAAGGGGAGCGGCCAAAGTTTATCCGCCAGCCACAGGGTGGTCGGCAGCAATATGACGATGGTAGCCAGCGCCCACCACAGGCGGCGATAGCGGAAAAAAAACGGGGTTCGCATCAATAGCCTTTACCCCCCTTTGCTGCGACTAACCGCCAGCAAAGGGGGAGTAAGTATTCACTTAACAATTTCAAGTTGCATCGGCGTGACCCCTAGCGCCCGCCAATCCGGCACATACATTGACTCCACCTGTGGTGCTGGCACCTGATAGATGCCCGGCGTGACCGCGCGTGCCAGATAGAGCAACGTAGTGTGGCGATAGCCGTCGACACTGACAGCCGCCACATAGCGGTCGTCGCGGAACTCCTGATGCTTGATATCTGATTGCTGCATATCCTGCAGTAGCTCGGTCACGCTGTTGGCGCTCTCACCCAAACTGGCACTGCTGTCGCCCAGATTCTGATTTTCCAGCTCCAGGCCCGCAGGCAGTAGATCCACCACCAGCGCATCCGGCACCCGCTGATCCGCCCACACATCCAGATGCACCAGCACCAGCTCACCACTCTTCAATTGTGATAACTGCAACGGCTTGCCATCAAGCCCGATATAACTGCGGCTGATATGCAGATTACGGCTAAATGGCGCTGGTGTTTGTTGTGGATAGCCCACCACATCGACGCGGCTATACAGCGGTGTATCGCCACGATTTTGCAGTTGCATCCCACCACTCAATTGCTGTGCCGACCAGTTTTGGTTCAGCGCCGTGCTCTGCGTTAAAGTCGCGCTCGCTGCGAGTAACTCAGCCGATGGCGCAATCGCCAGCTGCCACGGCGTTTCAGCGCCACTTATTAGCGTGTGTCCGGCAAGGAACAGCGCATTACTCTCTTGCGTGGAGAGATAATTGCGGCCAATTAATGCATCGGATAGCGCCAACAAGCGGCTATCGCGCACCTCTGGCAGCAAATTGTTGTCGGTGAGTAGCGCCAAAATCAGGGCATCATCGCGCACTGAACTGCCGTAATCTTCCAGCCAGTAATCTTTATCGCTGCGCGGGGTATTCAGCCCTTGCGTGATGGCCTCTTTGGCACGCGGCATATCGCCCATCAGCTTAAGTGCCACACCCAGTTGCACCAGCGGCAAGCCGGAGCGGGCGTCGTCACTGCGGGTAGAGAGTTGACGCAATGCCCCCAGCGACGCCTGTTGCTGCTGCGCCAGCACTAAACCGGCATAGGCCTGCACGGCAAAACGGGTATGTTTGCTCTGTTCGCTGTAGCGAATTTCAATCTGACTCGGATCTTGCAAGTAGCGCTGCAAACGGGTGTTGGCGGCAGTTAAAGCGGCCTCCGGCACACTGTAGCCCTGCTGACTGGCACGATAGAGGAAGTCAGTGGCGTAGGCGGTCAGCCAGAACTCTTCCGGGCTGTCATTGCGCCATAAGCCAAAACCGCCATTGTAGCGCTGCATACTAAGCAGATGCTCAATGCCGACATCAATCGTTTGACGCCGTTTTTCATCGCTATCCGCCTTGATACCCAGCGCGGTCAGCTGCGCATGATTGCTGTAGAGCGACGGATATAAACCGCTCACCGTTTGCTCCAGACAGCCATAAGGGTAAGCGTATAACTCGCTGATATAACGCGCTAAGTTCAGCGGTGGGCGGCTTGTCACCAGCAGTTGCCCTTGCAAGGTTTCAGGCACCAATCCCGCCATCGCCTCCACAGGCAAGCTCCAGCTCTCGCCACTGCGCAGCACATTGGCGAAATGGCGCGTTTGAGCCGGATAAGCAGGCCGCACGCCAATTTTCCAATGATGTTGATAATCGGGCAGTTTTTCCCCCGGCAACACCATACCGGTGATAGTCAGGCCAATATCACCCTGCCCGAAACCGTTCAGTGCGCGAACCGGAATCAATACCGTTTTGCGCTCGCCGGATGCTAACGTAACAGATTGAGTCGACTCGCCTTTTAGCGCCAGTAACTCGCTGGCTGCCCAGTTGAGTGCAAGGGTTTGCGCTTGACCGGATAAATTACTTAAGTCCAGCGCCAGTGCGGTGCTGTCGCCACCAGCCAGAAAGCGTGGGGTCGCCAGTTGGGCAATCAGTGGGGCGGCCACCACCACTTTAGACTCGGCTTTACCGAAATCTTCGTCACTCCAGGCTTGTGCCATCAGGCGCAATTCGCCGTTAAAATCGGGAATAGCCAGCTCAACCGTGCCCTCACCCTGCGCATTTAGAGTCACCGGCTGGGCCTGCTGCGCCACAATGGTCACTTCGGTAATCGGTTTTTTACCACCACGGGCGAGCGCATCCTCTTCATCGCCATCACCACCAAAACGCAAGCTGGCTAACCGCCCCTGCCCCTCAATCAGCTGGCCATAAACATCATATTGATCCGCGCTGTAGCGCTTGCGCCCCAGAAAGGCGTCGTGAGGGTCCGGCGTGGCGTAATCGGTGATATTTAAGATCCCGCTATCGACGGCGGAGAGCAGCACCTGCACTTTTTCAGGTAGCGGCGCGCCGCTGCGGCTGGCTTTCACTTTAACAGTTAAGGTCTGATTGGGGCGAATACGGGCTGGCGCATCCAGTTGCAACGCCAGTTTGCGGGTTTCATCCACCAGCGGCAGATGCAGTAAACCAATCGCCCGTTTTGGCGTCGCCTGCTGTGTTTTATCACCAGGGCGGATCACCGTCGCGCTCAGATAGAGGTCATGGCGAGCCCAGCCGGGGTTAATCGGCACCTCAACATCAGTGCCACCTGCCGCAATAGTCACCTGCTGCCACCACAGTGGGCCGTCGCTGGACTCCACCAGCAGATAGCCGTTACCGGCGGCGGGGGCTTCAATGTGCAATTTCACCTTTTCGCCGGGGCGATAGGCGGGTTTATCCAGTGTCAATTTGACCTGATCCGGGCGCACCGCGCCACTGCCCGCAGTGTTATCCTGCCAGCTGTAGCCGGCCCAGAAGCGCGAGCTACTGACCTGTGAGTTATCCGGATTGCTCACCTCAATGCGGTAAGCGCCCCACTCCACCGGGAAGCTGACTTTCGCGCTGCCGTTGGCGGCAATATTGATGGTTTGCTCCGCCAGTTGGAGATCTTTTTTATCAAACAGCGACTGCCAGCCATCACTTTCTGACCACTGCCAGTAGTTATCACGGCGCTCGCGTATCAGTTTGACTTTTAAGCCATTAACCGCCTGTTTCTCACCATCCGCCGTGGCATAGAGGATCTCAAAATCCGCCTGAGAGTCCTGATCAACCATCGGCTGCGATTTATAGCTGTCACTGCGGTAATCATAAACCTGCTGCTGATTGAACAGCGGGCGAATTCCCGCCAGCGCCTCGGCGGGCCACACCGCCTGTTCAGCACGGCGAGTGACCGGACGGCCACCGGACTCCAGTAAGCTGGCCTGTAAAATCAGTTTCAGCGGCGATTGGGCACTCTGCCAGCTGTTCTCCACCGCGACCTCAGTTTCGCCGTCGCTGTCTAACGTGGTATCAAACTCATCCAGCGTGCGGGAGAGGTTCTCTTCGGTAATAGAGCCAAATTCAAAACCGGGCAGCGACGCCACCGCTTCCCGCAGTGGGCGCAGGAACAACTGCCCTTGCAGGCGGTTGCCAGATGCCGGCGCACCATAGAGATAGCGCCCGGTGACCGCAAAGTGGGCCTCACTATCAGTGGCGATCGGCGCTTTATGGGTAGTGATTTCAAGCGCCATGCGCTCTGGCAGGAAATCCTCCACTTTGAATTTGTACAGGCGCGGCTGGTTATCCCCCAGATTGAGGCGCAGGGACCACTCACCGGTCGGGCCGCCTGCAGGAATGGCGTATTGATATTGATACAATCCCGCTTGCGGCTGCCAGACAAAGCTGCGCACCAGTTGGTTATCTGGTTTGAGGATATCCACTTTAACCGGTTGAGTGGTCAGCGGCTTGCCGTCTGCATCGCGCAGTAAGCCATTGACAATTAAGGTTTCACCGGGGCGATACAGGTTGCGCGGGCCAAAGACGAAAAACTGCTTCAGAAAGCCCTCTGGCCCGGCAATATCAAACTCCGCCAGATCCAGCGCCGGCGCATTGAGATCAATCAGGCTGGTCTGCCCATTTTGCGAGGCCAATAGCAGTTTGGCATTGGCCTTTTTCTCTAGCTGCGCATGGCCCTGAGCATCAGTTTCCGCCTGCGCCAGCACTTGCCCTTTATCATCCAGCAACTGCACCGAGACCCCTTTCAAAGCGGCACCGCCCGCCAGCGCCTGAGTGAAAACATCCATGCGGTTATGGTAGCTGTGCAGCGAAACGCCAATATCGCTCAGGGTAAATAGGGTGGCAGCATTGGTATAGCTGTAGTGACCCGCTTGTTGCATCACCGCCAGATAGACGCCGGACTCTTGCAGCGGTTTGATATCGGCTAGTGGCAGCAGCAGTTTTTCACGGGTATTGGCGGCGGGATTGAGGTCAAAACGGCCGGTATAGACTAAATCGGCCATTTTCAGCAGATCGTCCGACTCCCAGTTAGAGAGCGCGCTGCGGTACTGCCAGTTGGCGAGGAAGTTGGCCAGGCTGGCGGGCTTAATGCGGAAGAAGTTAACGTCGACATTATCGACATTCAGCGCCATCACTGGCAGGCCCTGCGCCAGTTTACCCGGTAGCAGGGAGCCTTTGCTGGCAAAACCGACACTCGGCTTGATGTCACGGGTGGTGATTTGCTGCTGTTGTGGTGCGCCAAGCTGTGCGCCGCCAACCCCTTTCAGCGTGCTATCAACCGTGAGCAGCAATTTGCGCTCAGGTTTGAGATGACGTAAGCGCAGCTCCATCAGGTTATCTGATAGCTCCCAAGCGCCATCAATGGTGCCACTGAGGGTATCCACCAGATGCACTTGCGCGGCAAAATCCTGATTGGGGTCCAGCGGTTGCGAGAAGGTCAGCACCATGGCGCTGGCCCCATCAAGTTGCAGCTCAGAGGCATCGAGCAAGGTGAGCGGCTGGCCGGCATGGCGTTTTGCCAGTGCGGCCAATGTGGCGGCATCTTTGGGGTGGCTCAACGGGCCATTGGCGGGCAGCGCCGTGGCCTGGGTGGTGGTAGGGGCCGGAGCGCTACTCTCCTCTTTACTACTGCTGTTATCACAACCCGCCAATAGCAGAGTGGTACTCAACAACAGGCCACTGACCCCGATACCCTTTTTTATTCCTGAGATTAACCGCAGCAAACCATTGTGATTCATATCTTGCTCCCTGGCTGAGAGCAGGATTATAGCATTCGCCTGAAAGGGAATATAGAGAGATAAAACAGATGATTTTTTCTCTCCAGAAAAAAGTAGAATTTCTAGGAAATATTCTAACTCTTCCATAGAAAAACAGAAAAATCGTATTTAATATTTTTTTAATAAAAAATTAAATTAACTCTGGCGAAAAATTAAAGACAGAAGCAATGATAAGTTAAAACCAATAATAACAACAAATTGACTAGATACCTCATCGTGAAAAATACAAGATAAAATCAAATTAATATAAATTAATGTCTTTAAGGTTTTAATAACTAGCCTGGCTAAGGTTAGTTCCTTATATTCCTTCCAACATTTTGTCGTCCCTTATTATCTTTAGCATTCATTTATTAAAATTTATCTGCAAATAGGAAGTTATAAAACTATGAATCATCGCAATACATTAAATACGCGTCTCTTACCTTTATCTATTCTGATCTCATCGCTGGTTTCTGGCGGGGCAATGGCTGCATTGCCAATGTTGACAAAAGAGAGCAAACCTCTTCAACCTAAAGTAGAAGAAATCAGTACTGACAAAGTACAGCGTTGGACTGATGGCGGGTCTTTCCAGGGGACAGTACCTGTTGTCGAGAAAAAACCGGTTATTGAAAAGAGTATCTATGAAAAACTAAGCGACTATCTGGCTGCTGGTATTATTACTCAAGAGCAGAAAGATAGTTTAGAACTGCTGGGCGAGAAGAAAGAAGCGGAAAAAAATGCGCAAGCAGCCGTTGAGTTAGCAGAAAAAACAGCAGAAACTTTTACTCAAGCCTTTAATGAATTGAAGAAAAAAGAAACTACTGCCGCCCAAGAAGTCGCGGCAAAAAAACAAACTAAAACTGATTTAGAGGCAACTCTTACAGCAAAAGACAGTAAGAAAGAAGCTGCCATTACTGCCATTACTGCCATTACTGCCATAACGTTAGATCCTAACGACGCAGATATTGCAAAAAAAGTAACTGCTCTGATTACTGACTCAGAAACAGAGCTTAAAGAAAAAACTAAAACGCTAGCCGATAAAACAGCAGAAGCTGAAGAAACTGAAAAAGCAAAAACGGCGCACCTAGATAAAATCTACGAGTTTGGTCAGCAGATTGCAGAGCTAACAGATAAATTAAGTAATCTCACCACAAAAAAAGACGAGTTAGATACAGCTCTCACTAACGCAGAAGCTGCTCAAGGCGTTGAAGAAGCTGATGCTAATACCGACATTGCTAAAGCCAAAAAAGAGCATGAGCGAACCGAAGGTAACCTTAACAGCGGTGATAGCACACTAAAAGCCACAGCAAAAAAGAATAAAGCAGCCTATGAGGCTTTAGTCAGAAACTTTGAGGAGGATATTAAGCTGGCTAAGGATGCAGTTGAAGACAATAAAGCTGAAACCCAAAAGCTAGATGGTGAAAAATCAGATATTACGAACAAGGAAAACGAAGCTGCTCTTAAGACCACGGGTATAGAACAGGCAGCCAGCGACACAGAACAAGCTAAAATTGATGCAAAAAAACAACTCGATGATGTAGAGGAGAAAATCAATAAGGCCAAACAGGCAGAAGAAGCAATCAAGGCTGCTGAAGCTGCTAAAAAAGCGGTAGAGAGTGCAGAGGATGAGCACCAGAAGTCCACTAAAGAACTTGATCAGATTAACGCGGATCTTGGTAAAGCTGAACAGGCCAAAACCAACGCAAACACTGAACTTTCCACCAAACAAGGTGAATTAACTACCGCCGAGAATGCTGTTACTACTCTAGTCAACGATGCCGCTACTATTAATTTGTCAGCTGTCGATAAAACTATCGCCTTAGGTACAACAGATACTGTTGCTACAGATACTATCGCTATCGATACTAAAGTGGCTGGTGGCACGCAAGACGTAGCCACTAAAGGCAAGGTCGTTGGCAGCATTGTGACCGAAAACGGCAGCATAAATCTGGTAGCAGATGCACAAGCAATTGACTCGGTGATCACCGACGGCACCATGACCAATAGCGGCGGTACAGATACCAAGACGCAGGTTGGCGCTCAAGGTAAGTTAGACCTCGCAGGGGGGGATAAAGATACGATCGCCAAATCTGAAGGTGCTACCGTTGCCAAAGGTGGGGTAGTGACAGCAGGCGCGCACTCGTGGATCAGTAATATGGTCAGTGAAGGTGAGGTTACTGCCAGTAATGGTGCCATCGTCTCTAACTCCACCATTAAGGGCGGAACATTAACCCTGGAAAATAGTGCGCAGGCAGTAGGTACTACCCTGAAAAATGGTACTTTCACACTTGAAAGCGGTACGTCAGCATTGAGTACAACCATCAATGGTGGGCTATTTGATGTTAAATCCGGTGCCGTTATTGCTGATACCACACTCAACGACGTTGACTTCACGCTGGTTAGCGGAGTAACAGCCAATAACACCACCGTTAATGGCGGTAAATTTGATGTTAAATCCGGTGCCACTATTGAAGATACCACACTCAACCAAGTTGACTTCACGCTGGTTAGCGGAGTAACAGCCAATAACACCACCGTGAATGGCGGTAAATTTAATCTGATGGCGCGCGCTCAGGCCTTTAAGCTGCAAGTTGAAAATGGTGATACCCTGATCGCCGGTGAACTTGACGGCGTAACAACACTCATTGGCAGCAACACCACCTTCGCTACCACCGCTAAGGTTAGCGGCACCATTGATGCAGATGAAAATAGCGTTATCAGTGTGTACGACGGCGCAAATACTGAGGATGCTGACCTGAACTTAGCCGGTAACATGCAGTTAGTTGGCGCGAATGCACCACAAAACGCACTGTTCCGTGCCGCAGTAATGGCTCCTCCTGCCCAGTTCGCCTTTAAAAATGTCACACTGGATGGCGGTACTGTTGATATGAGCAACACCAATGCTCAGTTGACCATGAATTCACTGTCAGGTGCTGGTACCTTTAATCTGGCAGCATCACTGTACAATCAGGCAAATGCACCGCTGAATGTTACCGGCGATGCTGATGGTACTTTTGGCATCCAACTCAGTGATAATGGTGTCGCACCGACTAATCTGCAAATCATTGATGTTAAAGGTACTAATGCCGCTCGTTTCTCGCTGTCTAATGGGCCAATTAACCTGGGTAACTACAAGCACAGTCTGGTCAGCGATGGTAAGGGCGGCTATAAGCTGGTGGCGGATACCACTGTATTGACACCAAGTACTGCCGGTGTTCTGGCGGTAGCGAATACCATGCCGGTTATCTTTAACGCCGAGTTAAGCTCTATTCAGAATCGTTTGGATAAGCAAAGCACCTCAGCCAACGAAAGTGGCGTGTGGATTAATTACCTGAACGATAACTTCAAAGTGAAAGGTACGGCCGCTAATTTCGACCAAAAACTGAATGGCGTAACCTTGGGTGGCGATAAAGCCATTGAGTTAGGTGATTCTGTACTGAGCCTGGGTGGTTTCGCAGCTCGCAGCAGCTCAGATATCAAATCTGATTACCAGAGCAGCGGTAGCGTGGAAAGTAACTCATTG
The DNA here is from genome assembly GCF_963892745.1 of Yersinia sp. Marseille-Q3913. Lineage (NCBI taxonomy): Bacteria > Pseudomonadati > Pseudomonadota > Gammaproteobacteria > Enterobacterales > Yersiniaceae > Yersinia > Yersinia sp. Marseille-Q3913. Next base: position 152,176 of record NZ_CAWQAF010000001.1, read on the forward strand.
GGTGCATATGCACAATATCTGACCAATGGCGGTTACTACCTGAATGGTGTGCTGAAAACTAACCAGTTTAAGCAGAAGCTGAATATCACCTCGCAGGGCAACAACGCCAGCGGTAGTGCTAACTTCTCTGGTCTGGGTGTGGCACTGAAAGCGGGTAAACATATCAATGTTGATGCAATGTATGTTTCTCCTTATGCCGCGCTGAGCACCTTTGCTTCCGGTAAGAGTCAGTACCAGTTGTCTAACGGCATGGATGCGCAGAACCAGGGTTCACGCAATACCACCGGGACCTTGGGTGTGAACACCGGTTATCGCTTTGTGCTGAATAGCGGTGCAGAGATCAAGCCATATGCACTGTTCTCTGTTGACCATGACCTGATGGCGCGTAACAACGTGCTGGTCAACGGCGAGATGTTTGATAACAGCCGCAAAGGTACTCGTGTGAATGCAGGTGTTGGTATGAATGTAAACATGACCAAAAACCTCTCTGTCGGTTCTGAAGTAAAACTGTCGAAAGGCAAAAACGTTGATACCCCAGTGACCATTAATCTGGGTGTCGGTTACACCTTCTAAGTTCTAAACCACAGTGAAATTCATGTAGCAGTGAAATAGAGAGGGAGCCACTATCGGCTCCCTTTTTTTATGTCACTTATCAATTACTAATGGCTAACCGAAGGGATAACATTGCGCAGCCAACTGCCCCATTTACGTTGATAAAATGCCTGCGTATGGGTCATCAGATAGTGGCTAACACCGCGCTGTTGCTCGCTAACCAGACAAAAATCGACCGGGCGATCATCCGGCGCATGGTCACTGGCGACATTGCCGGCCTCCTGGATCAGCTGGTCAATCTCCTCGCCACTGCCATCCACTTCTAGCCCAATCAGCAGGTTAGGCTTCTCGTCCACACTCTTATCATGCATCAGCGCCAAAAATGCACGGCGCACCGGTTTACGCTGGCTGAATAATTGGATCAGCGCGTCGACCATCGCCGTAGGGTACTCTTCCGGCTGCCCCAGTAAAATCTGGCTCTCTTTATCTACCGTCATTTCAGCCGGTTGGGCTAAACCGCCATTTTTCAGTAGCATTGCCACCTCTTGCGGCCAGAACTCTTTACCGTGCTCTGATTTCGGGTTCAAAAACAGATGTGCGCCCTGGGTCATTTCGAATAACACCCGCACTGGCATGGCGATAAAAGGCTGCTTTTCGCGCTCTCCTGGCGCCTCTTCAGCCAGATCCAGCGCCTGCTGCAACACCTCTACCGAGGTGAAGAATGGAATAACAGACTCACCATCCTGCTTTTCCCAATGCAGAATATTGACCCCATTGCCCGCAGTGAAGGTCATCTCGCCATCATCTTCACTGCCCTGCGCCGAATTATCCACCAGCACCAGAACAGTGGCATCCAGCAAGGCACGGAAAAAGGCGATACGATGAATCGACTCCGTCGCCGCCAGTTTTAGCAGGGATTCCAGACTCTGCTCATCGTCATGGTGATGATCGTGATTATCATCAATGGGGGATTGCGGCAAACTCATGCTCTACTCCAAAAAAACATCTTACTAGGATAAATGGGAGGGTGGATAGGTAGAAGAGTAAAGTGTCCGCGCCAGGGATGGCGCGGAACAAGCCCCCAGGGAAGGGTTTACGGCGTCTTTACGATCTGCCTATTCTCACTCCTAGGCACATCAATTTCTTATTTTGCTTTCGCCAACAACAAGTTGGCAATAGTCCGCACCCCTAACCCGGTTGCGCCAGCAGACCACTGATCCACCGCAGCTTTACGGTAAGTGGCGGAGCAGTCAATATGCAGCCAGCCCTGCTGGTAATTTTTCACGAAATGGGACAAGAAAGCCGCGGCAGTGCTGGCACCCGCACTGTAAGCAGCACCCGCCACATTATTTAGCTCAGCAAAATTGGATGGCAACTGGCTGCGATGGAATTCAGCCAACGGTAAGCGCCAGAAAGGTTCATGCTCACTTTTTGCACTGTTTAATAACTCTTGTGCCAGCTCATCATCAAAGCTGAACAGCGCATGGTAATCATTACCCAAGGCGGTTTTTGCCGCACCAGTTAAGGTGGCCGCATCAATAATCAAGGGGGCTTGCTGCTCGGCAGCATCAATCAGGCCATCGGCCAACACCAAACGCCCTTCTGCATCAGTATTCATGATTTCAACCGACTTACCATTGCGGTAACGGATAATATCACCCAACTTAAATGCATTGCCGCTAACCATATTGTCGGCACAGCATAGATAGAGCTTCACGCGCTCTTTCAGCCCACGGGCCGCTGCCAATGCCAACGCGCCGGTCACTGTCGCCGCGCCCCCCATATCGGATTTCATCGAATCCATAAACGCGCTCTGTTTCAGGCTGTAACCACCTGAATCAAAAGTGATCCCTTTGCCGACCAGACAAGCCATGACTGGTGCATCCGGGTTACCGGTCGGGTTATAGTCCAGCGCCAATAATACCGGGGCACGATCAGATCCGCGCCCGACGGTATAAATTCCGGCATAACCCTGCTCGCGCAGATCTTCACCTTTGGTGATGCGGTAGGTGACGGCATCACAAGATACCGCACACATCAAATCAATGGCATTTTTCGCCAGTTGCTCTGGGCCTAAATCCTCTGCCGGGGCGTTGATGGTGTCACGCACCCAGTCGATAATTTTAAGGCGCTGTTCTAGCTCGGTTTTTTCGTTCTCTGGCAGCTCTGCCCACTCAACACTGCGCTGGCCTTTTGGCCCACGGAACCCTTGCCAAAATGCCCAGCTCTGCTCCAGACCCCAGCCCTCACCGGCCAGTTTTACCTGCTTAATACCTTGCCCATCTATCTTGCGGGCGGCACGTTGGATAGCACCCAATTGGCCATTCGCCGTCAGATGGATGGTCATGCCCTCAGCATCAGTGCTGAGCAGCGCTTTTTCGCCCCAACGGGCATCGGCAGGATTATCGGATAGGGATACTTGCATCATTTCTGTTGTCATCGACGACCTCGTCATTATTATTTTTTGCTGTTATTCAGCTGATAATACGCGACTCTGTGTTAGCCACGGCGGAACAAAAATTTCTATCGAACAAGCCAACACTCTACGCTAAAAAGTCGCTTTCGTTAGAGATAATGTAACAGATAAAAAGTAACAGAAAGCAAAAGGGCCGCTTACGCGACCCTTAAACTGCTGACAAACCCCAATGACGCGATCTGGAACGGAGAGGACGGGTAGAAGAGTAAAGCGTCCGCGCCAGGGATGGCGCGGCTCGAGCCTCCAGGGAGGGATTGACGGCGTCTTTACGATCTACCTGTTCTCTCCGCCACTCGCCCGGCGGCCCTTATCAATGATTAGCTAAACTCATCTAACCAAACCAGCAAAATAGCTTCCAGCACTTTTTCATTCGATGCTTGCGGGTCATCATCAAAATCTTCCAGAGAGCAAATCCACTGATGCATATCGGTAAAACGCACCGTTTTGGGATCGATATCGGGAAACTGGTCGTAAAGGGCTTCGCCAATCTCACGGCTGTCTTGCCAGGTCATGCTCATATCAGTGCTCCCGTGCATGGTTAATGGTGTAACGCGGGATCTCAACCACCAGATCCTCGTCAGTGACTCTGGCCTGACAGCTCAGGCGGCTCTCTGGCTCCAGACCCCATGCTTTATCCAGCATGTCATCTTCCAGCTCACTGCTCTCCGGCAGGGAATCAAAACCTTCGCGCACCACACAGTGGCAGGTGGTGCAGGCGCAGGATTTCTCGCAAGCGTGCTCAATATCAATACCATTGCGCAAGGCAACGTCCAGAATGGTCTCACCCTGGGTTGCTTCCAGCACTGCGCCATCCGGGCAAAGGTCTTTATGGGGCAGAAATACTATTTTGGGCATGATTAAACCTCATCCACTGAATGGCCAGCCAAAGCACGGCGAATGGAAGCATCCATCCGGCGCGCGGCAAAATCTTGCGTTTGTGCATCTAACGCCTTGATCGCAGCTTCGATTGCCTGTGGGTCGCTGCCCTGCATCTGCTGCTGTAATAACGTCATCGCTTGCGCGATAGCGGTACTCTCTTGCTCACTGAGTAGTGCCGCGTCTTGCGCCAATGCGCCTTGTAGACTCTCCAGCACCCGGGAGGCCTCGACTTGTTGCTCCGCCAACTTACGCGCGCTGATATCGGCCTGCGCATTAACCATCGAATCTTTGATCATGTTGGCTATCTCATCATCAGATAGCCCATAAGATGGCTTCACCTGAATTGATGCCTCGACACCGGTGGATTTCTCCATCGCCGTGACACTCAAAAGCCCATCCGCATCCACCTGGAAAGTGACGCGAATATGCGCCCCGCCCGCAGGCAGTGTCGGCAGGCCACGCAGGGTGAAACGGGCAAGCGAACGGCAATCCTGCACCCGCTCGCGCTCCCCTTGCAGCACGTGGATCATCATCGCACTCTGACCATCTTTAAAGGTGGTGAACTCTTGTGCGCGGGCCGCCGGAATGGTGGTGTTACGTGGGATGACTTTTTCCACCAAACCGCCCATGGTTTCCAGCCCCAATGAGAGCGGGATAACATCAAGCAGCAGCATGTCGCTGTCTGGCTTATTGCCCACCAGAATATCAGCCTGGATAGCCGCGCCGATGGCGACCACTTTATCGGGATCGATCGAGGTCAGCGGAGTGCGGCCAAAGAACTGCCCCACCTGTTCACGCACCAGCGGCACGCGGGTCGAGCCGCCGACCATCACCACTTGCAGCACCTCGTCAGCGCTAACACCCGCATCTTTCAGCGCGCGGCGGCAAGCCATGAGTGTGCGTTTGATGAGTGAGGCAATCAGAGATTCAAACTGCACCCGCGTGATCTGCCCTTGCCAGCCAGCCACCGAGACCTCGGCAACATCGGCATCACTCAAGGCAATTTTAGCGGCAATCGCCGCATCAAGTAGCTGCCGTTGAATAGCGTGATCATCACGGGAAGTAATGCCGGCTTGCTCACGCAGCCAATCGGCTAATAGATGGTCGAAATCATCGCCCCCTAATGCGGAGTCACCGCCAGTTGCCAGCACTTCAAACACCCCACGACTGAGGCGCAGAATGGAGATATCAAAGGTGCCGCCCCCCAGATCGTAAACCGCGATCACCCCCTCCTGACCGGAGTCCAGACCATACGCGATAGCCGCGGCGGTTGGCTCATTCAATAAGCGCAACACATGCAGCCCGGCCAGACGTGCGGCATCTTTGGTGCCCTGACGCTGCGCATCATCGAAATAAGCCGGAACCGTGATCACCACGCCATCCAACTCACCTTCCAGCGCCGCCTGTGCGCGCTGCGCCAAGGTTTTGAGGATATCCGCAGAGACCTGAACCGGATTGACTAATCCAGCGGCGGTCTGGATCATCGGCAGGCCATTTTCGCTGGGCAGGAATTGGTAAGGCAGATTGGGGTAGCGCTGTTGGATATCCGCCAAAGAGCGGCCCATCATGCGTTTGATTGAGCTGATGGTGTTGACCGGGTCCTGCGCGGCACACTCACGCGCATGCCAGCCGACATCAATGCCATTTTGTTGATAGTGAACCACCGAGGGCAGAAGATCCCGTAACTGTTCATCTGCCAGCGTTTGCGCTTTACCGCTGCGCACCGTGGCAATCAATGAGTTGGTGGTGCCTAAATCTATCCCTGCCGCCAGCCGCCGTTGATGCGGGGCCGCAGTTAAACCAGGCTCACTAATTTGTAATAAGGCCATGTTGAGCTTCCATCAATCATGAGTCTAAAAAGCAAAATCTATCCGGCGAGATACCAAGGCCTTGCGTTATATTCAGATCTGTTGCAAAGGTCGTTTGATATATCACTGTTATAAGAGTTTGTCGGGCAACATCCTCAGGAAAAATCGTCAAACAGGCGCTCTTCTAGCTGTTCGACCTGCTGCTGCAATTTATCCAGAAAACGTAATTTTCGCACCGTATCAGCGGCTTGTTCCCACTGTTGTTGATCCAATTGCTCGACCATCAGTTGGCTGCGCGTTTTCGTCATCAAAGCCAGGCGGCTACTGAATGCCGCGAGCCGTGTTTCAGCATCGGGTTGGTGTTCGATGGCATCAAGCTCTTCGCGCAGTTCCAACTGCTCCACCAAAAACGCGGTATCGCGCATGGTGTGCTGTTCGTTACCTAAATCAAAACCCTGCAAAGATAGCATATACTCGGCCCGTTTTAACGGGTGCTTGAGGGTTTGGTAGGCATCATTGATGGTCGCGGCTTGTTGCAATGAGGCCAAACGCTCGCGATCAGGCTGGTTGGCAAAACGGTCTGGGTGGAATTGACGTTGCAATTCTTGATAGCGGGTAGTGAGTTGGTTGCCGTCAACCTGATAGCGAGGCGGCAGCCCGAATAGTGTGAAGTAATCCATAACATGCTCTGGGGTTATCCCCTTCGCCATAGTGCTACAGGGGGTTAGCCGCGCTCACTCCCTTGCAACTCTAATGACGTTGGGTATATAAGGTATCAAGTGCCTGAGGCAGAAACAAAAGCGGTCATCAGACGTTAAAGCTTTCGCCACATCCGCACTCATTTGAGACGTTCGGATTGTTGAACTTAAAGCCTTCGTTCAGCCCCTCTTTGACGAAATCTAGTTCGGTGCCGTCAAGATAGACCATGCTTTTGCCGTCGATGATCACTTTCACGCCTTTGTCTTCAAAAACGATATCGTCATCGTTCATTTCGTCAACAAATTCGAGCACATATGCCATGCCGGAGCAGCCCGATGTTCTGACACCCAAGCGCAGGCCTAAGCCCTTACCACGGTGACTTAAAAAGGCGCTGACCCGCTGTGCAGCACTGTCGCTGATTGATATCGACATACACCTTCCTCAACTCTGAAACCCGCCCATATCCCCGCCATCTTTCAAACCGCAGGTGTGTTGGCTACTCTCGCTCACCCGAATCACTTACTTGTGTAAGCTCATCAGGATGATTTCGTTTGCCGCCTTCCTGCACTTTGAAATTTTTGGGCCTATAATCAGTGTCTTACACTGAAGCAAAGAATAAGCGGGTGGTGAATAACCTATTGTCAAAACTACATATTTACCACTGCTAACCACAATTACTGGTTGGCAGTGTGTTTGCTTTTGTAGTCGGCGATAGCGGCTTTAATGGCGTCTTCCGCCAGAATTGAGCAGTGGATCTTGACTGGCGGTAACTCCAGCTCTTCGGCGATCTGCGTATTTTTGATAGCCTCAGCCTGATCCAGAGATTTGCCTTTCATCCATTCAGTTACCAGAGAGCTGGAAGCAATGGCAGAGCCGCAGCCATAAGTCTTGAAACGCGCATCTTCAATGATGCCAGCTTCGTTAACTTTGATCTGCAACTTCATGACATCACCACAAGCGGGCGCGCCAACCATACCGCTACCGACGGTAGGATCTGCGTTGTCGAATGAACCGACGTTGCGGGGATTTTCGTAATGATCGATTACTTTTTCGCTGTAAGCCATGTGATTACTCCTGAGTCTTAAAGTCTGGAATTAATGGTGAGACCATTCAATGCTGCTGATATCCACGCCCTGTTTGAACATATCCCACAATGGGGACAAGTCACGCAGACGGCCAATGGATTTACGTACCAGCGCAATGGCGTAGTCGATCTCCTCTTCGGTGGTGAAACGCCCCAGAGAGAAACGGATTGAACTGTGAGCCAGTTCGTCGTTCATCCCTAACGCGCGCAACACGTAAGAAGGTTCCAGACTCGCGGAGGTACAGGCAGAACCTGATGAAACAGCCAAATCTTTCAGTGCCATGATCAGCGATTCGCCTTCAACATAGTTGAAGCTGACGTTCAGAATGCCAGGTGCGCCATTCTCCAAATCGCCATTCAGGTAAACTTCTTCGATATCTTTAAGACCGTTCCACAAACGCAGACGCAGGGAACGCAGACGTGCTGCTTCACTCTCCATCTCCTCTTTCGCGATACGGTAAGCTTCACCCATGCCAGCAATCTGGTGCACCGGTAATGTGCCAGAACGCATACCGCGCTCATGACCACCGCCGTGCTGCTGTGCTTCGATGCGAATTCGCGGTTTGCGGCGAACAAACAGTGCGCCAATGCCCATCGGACCATAAACTTTATGGGCAGAGAAGGACATCAGATCGACTTTCAGTTTGCTCAGATCAATGGGTAGTTTACCGACGCTTTGGGTGGCATCAACGTGGAAGATGATCCCGCGACTGCGGCACATTTCGCCGATTTCAGCGATATCTTGCACCACACCGATCTCATTATTCACGTGCATGATGGAAACCAGAATGGTCTCTTCACGCATTGCCGCTTCAAGCTGTTTCAGGTCGATAATACCGTTAGACTGCGGGGCCAGATAGGTCACTTCGAAGCCTTCACGCTCCAGTTGGCGACAGGTATCCAGCACCGCTTTATGTTCGGTTTTACAGGTGATAATGTGCTTGCCCTTCTTCTGATAGAAGTTAGCAGCACCTTTAATTGCCAGGTTATCAGACTCAGTGGCACCCGAGGTGAAGACTATCTCGCGAGGGTCAGCACCCACTAATGCGGCAATATCATTACGTGCAATATCAACAGCTTCTTCTGCCTGCCAGCCGAACTTGTGGGAACGCGAGGCGGGGTTGCCGAAAATGCCATCCAGAGTCAGATACTGCATCATTTTTTCAGCGACACGAGGATCTACCGGGGTGGTTGCTGCATAATCCAAATAGATCGGTGTCTTTACTTTTGATTCGGTCATTGCTCTTATGCTCCGTACATCACTTCCAAAACGTAAAATTCCGCAGATTCTGCTTATGCGCGCAGATTGACGTTAATCGTCTCTTGCGGTCGGCCATTGGCCGTACGGCGCGTATCGTTATCCTGACGATCCGCAACCTCTCGAATATCTTGTTTATTAACCAATTCTGCCAGTGTGATGTCGTTCAGAAAGCAGCAAATGCGATCACTTAAGTCACTCCATAAGGAGTGAGTCAGACAGACATTACCGTCCTGACACCCCGCTTTACCTTTGCAACGGGTGGCATCGACAGAATCATCAACGGCGATGATAACAGCACCGACCGCAATGGTTGCTGCATCTTTACCCAACAGGTAACCGCCACCTGGACCACGAACGCTAGCCACTAAGCCATTTTTGCGTAACCGTGAAAAAAGTTGCTCCAGGTAGGATAATGAGATCCCTTGACGTTCAGAAATATCGGCCAGAGGTACTGGCCCGTCATGGGAATGTAATGCCACATCAAGCATGGCGGTCACGGCATAACGGCCTTTGGATGTCAGTCTCATAGCTAAAGTTACCTGTTGACGAAAACAAGCCCGAAGTCTGACATTCTTGACTGTTTCAGTCAACTATTTAACCTAGTAAATCACTCAAGTATTATTTGCCCATTCCATTTTCAATAATATGGGTCGAATTCTATAATAACGGTTTGATAAATAATTAATTTTTAATATTCCCAGCCGAGTAACCACTATCATTGCTTGGATATTTATCCTGCTTTTCGATCGATGTCAGCATCCCACGTAAGATATTTAGCTCTTGAGCTTCCGGGCGCGCACGGGTAAATAGGCGACGTAACTTACTCATAATCTGGCCTGGATGTGCCTGACGGATGAAACCGGTGTGAGACAAAACCTGTTCCAGATGCAGGTAAAAACGCTCCAGATCATCCACTAATGGATAAGGGGCTTCCTCTGCTTCTATTACTGGTGCCGCCGCTTGCTGACGATCAAGGAATGCCACCCGCACTTCATAGGCCAAGATTTGCACGGCCATCGCCAGATTCAGTGAACTGTATTCCGGGTTTGCCGGGATCGCGACATGATAATGGCACTTTTGCAGCTCATCGTTGGTCAAACCAACGCGTTCACGACCAAATACCAGTGCTACCGGCGCATGTTCTGCTTCACGTGCGCTACGCACGCCACATTCGCGCGGCTCCAGCATGGGCCAAGGCAGTGTACGGGAGCGGGCACTGGTGCCAACAACCAAACTGCATCCAGCCAGCGCTTCATCTAAGGTATCAACTATAGTGGCGTTGCCAATGACATCACTGGCACCTGCGGATAGCGCAATCGCCTGAGAATCCGGTTTTACCAACGGATTGACCAGATACAAATTGGTTAATCCCATGGTTTTCATGGCTCTGGCTGTCGAACCCATGTTGCCGGTATGAGAAGTCTCAACCAAAACGATACGAATATTGTGTAGCATACAAACTCTGAGGATAACGGGGAATCGCCATATCTTAACACAGTCATAGGTATTTATCAGAACCCCTGCTATACTATGCGCCGTTTCTCGTTCTTTAACATCCTAGTGGAAGATACCCATGCATCCGATGCTGACTATCGCCATACGCGCTGCGCGTAAGGCCGGTAACCTGATTGCCAAAAATTATGAAACCCCGGACGCTGTCGAAGCGAGCCAGAAAGGCAGTAATGACTTTGTTACTAACGTAGACCGTGATGCAGAGCATCTGATTATCGACGTTATCCGTAAATCTTACCCAAAACACTCAATTATCAGTGAAGAGTGTGGTGAGTTGCTCGGCGAAGATTATGATGTGCAATGGGTTATTGATCCGCTGGATGGCACTACCAACTTTATCAAACGTCTCCCTCATTTCGCTGTCTCTATCGCCGTGCGCATTAAAGGCCGCACTGAAGTTGCCGTGGTTTATGACCCAATGCGTAACGAACTGTTTACAGCTACCCGTGGTCAGGGCGCTCAGTTAAACGGTTATCGTCTGCGCGGTACCAACGCCAAAGATTTGGACGGCACCATTTTGGCAACCGGCTTCCCATTCAAAGTGAAACAGCACGCCCCCGCTTATCTGCGCGTGGTAGGTAAACTGTTTGAGCAGTGTGCAGACTTCCGTCGCACCGGTTCAGCGGCGCTGGATCTGGCCTATGTTGCCGCTGGTCGCGTAGATGGTTTCTTTGAAATTGGCTTGAAGCCGTGGGATTTCGCCGGTGGCGAGTTGTTGGTACGTGAGGCGGGTGGTATCGTGACTGACTTTGCGGGCGGTCATAACCATTTCAGCTCTGGCAATATCGTGGCCGGTAATCCACGCATTGTGAAATCTATCGTTCAGGCAATGAGCGATGAAATCAGTGATGCATTGAAACGTTAATCCTTCGCGAATAGCTGTTTCAACTAAAAAGCCAGTCGGGCTAATTGAACTGACCCCATAAAGTTGGACGGTTTGTCAGGCGGTTATCTGGGCCTGAGTT
>NZ_CAWQAF010000002.1:0-159782 GCF_963892745.1 Yersinia sp. Marseille-Q3913
ACTCAGGCCCAGATAACCGCCTGACAAACCGTCCAACTTTATGGGGTCAGTTCAAAAAGCTGACTGGCTTATTATTTTTGCAGATTAACTTATCACTCGGTTGGCGCTTTCTCTGCTTTACCGGCCAGCAAGCTCAGGAAATCATAGCGTTTTTTCAGGTCTTTTTCGGCAGCGGCATACAGTTGCGCGGCAACCTCTGGCTCTTGGGTATTGAGTCGGCGGAAGCGTTGCTCCTTAAGCAGTGTGGTAGTCAGGTCGCTGCTCGGTGGGCGAGAGTCCAGCGCCAGGGCGGCTTTACCCTCTGCTGTGCGGCGCGGATCGAAACGATATAGCGGCCAGAAACCGGTCGCCGTTAATTGTTTCATCTGATCATGGCTGTAGGCCAGATCGTAGCCGTGCTCCTCACAAGGACTGTAAGCGATAATCAGTGATGGGCCGGGGTAGGCCTCCGCTTCCTGAATGGCTTTCACCGTTTGATTGAGCTGCGCGCCGAGGGAAATCTGCGCCACATAAACATGGCCGTACATCATCATGCTGACGCCTAAGTCTTTGCGCGCCTTGCGTTTTCCATGCTCACCAAATTTAGTGACGGCACCCAGTGGCGTGGCTTTGGATTGCTGACCGCCGGTGTTGGAGTAGCATTGGGTGTCCAGCACCAGCACATTGACGTTTTCTGTCAGACTCAGCACGTGGTCAAGGCCGCCAAAACCGATGTCATAGGCCCAGCCGTCGCCGCCAATGAGCCAGACAGATTTATCCACCAGATAATCGGCATCGGTGGCTAATTGCTGCGCATCATTGCCGGGAATATCAGCTAACAACTGGCGCAGTTGCATCACCTGCTGGCGGCGAACTTCAGGGGCGGCCTCCTCATTGAGCAATTGATTGACCAGTTCCGGCGGCAGTTGGGGAGCCAGCTCATTGATCAAGCGAGTGACACGTTGGCGATGTTGATCAACCGTCAGGCGGAAGCCCAAACCAAATTCGGCGTTATCTTCAAACAGCGAGTTAGCCCATGCCGGGCCACGGCCATCAGCATTGGTGGTATAGGGAGTCGTCGGCAAGTTGCCGCCATAAATGGAGGAGCAACCGGTGGCATTGGCAATCAACAGGCGGTCGCCATATAACTGCGTCAGCAACTTAATGTAGGGGGTTTCACCGCAACCGGAACATGCGCCGGAGTACTCAAATAGCGGCGAAATTAGCTGTGAGGTGCGGATATCAATGCGCTCCATTTGCGTTTTATCGATTTCCGGCAACTGGAGGAAGAAATCATAGTGGGCTCTCTCTGCCACCAGATGCTCCAGCCGTGGTTTCATGTTGATGGCTCTGATTTCAGGGTTTTGGCGATCTTTCGCCGGGCAGACTTCGTAGCACAGGTTGCACCCGGTGCAATCTTCTGGCGCGACTTGCAGCACATATTTCTGCCCGCGCATATCGCGCGCTTTGACATCCAATGATTGCAAGCTCTCTGGTGCACCGGCCATTGCATCAGGGTGTACCACTTTGGCGCGAATTGCCGAGTGCGGGCAGGCGGCAACACAATGGTTACATTGGGTACAGAGGTCGGGCTGCCAGATAGGAATATTTTCCGCGATATTGCGTTTTTCCCATGCAGTGGTGCCCAGCGGCCAGGTGCCATCGGGCGGGAAGGCGGAGACGGGTAGTGCATCGCCCAGACCTGCTAGCATGGTAGCGGTGACGGTTTTGACAAAATCGGGGGCCAGATCGGAGACGATCGGCGGGCGCATTGGGCTGTGTTCATCAATAGGTTGCAGCGGAATTTCCACCAATGCTTCCAGCGTGGCATCCAGCGCCTGCCAGTTGCGGGTGACAATTTCTGGCCCCTTATTGCTGTAACTGCGGTCAATGGCGGTGCGTAACTGCTCTTGCGCCATCGCGGTGGGCAAGATTTGTGTCAGATGGAAGAACGCCATCTGCATCACGGTATTGATACGCGCGCCCAGCTTGCATTCACGGGCGATTTTTGCGGCATTAATCACAAACAGACGCGCATTGCGCTGATGCAGTACCGCCTGAACTTCCTGCGGCAGTCGCGACCACATTTCGTCGGCGCTAAAAGGCGTATTAATCAGGAAAATACCGCCGGGCTTTAGTCGTTCAGCCATTTGGTAGATGTCGATAAACTGCAATTGGTGGCAGCCGACAAAATCGGCGTGACTGACCAAATAAGCTGAGTTGATCGGCGTTTCGCTGACGCGCAAGTGTGAGACCGTCAGGCCGCCCGCCTTTTTCGAGTCGTAAACAAAATAGCCCTGCGCATAAAGTGAGGTGCTGTTGCCGATAATTTTGATACTGTTTTTGGTCGCCGAGACAGAACCATCACTGCCGAGACCATAAAACAGGGCTTCCAGTGTGGCCCGCTGCTCGATTGTCTCATCAGTCAGTGGCAGTGACAGGCCGGTCACGTCATCAAAAATCCCTACCGTGAAGCGCGGACGAGGCAAATCCAGACTCAGCTCTTTGAAAATGGCGAGCACGCAATCGGGGCCAAACTCTTTGGAGGATAAACCATAGCGGCCGCCAATCACCTTCGGCAAGGTGGCGCGTTCGCCACGGCTATAAGCCTCCGCCAACGTCGTCATGACATCAAGATAGAGCGGCTCCGCTAAGGCTCCCGGCTCTTTGGTGCGATCCAGCACTGCAATTTTTGTCGCCGATGGCGGCAACACACTCAGCAAATGTTCAGCGGAGAAGGGGCGGAATAAGCGCACTTTCAACACGCCAACTCGCTCGCCACGGGTCAGCAAACTATCAATCACCTCTTCGCAGGTGCCGATAGCGGACCCCATCAGAATAATCACACGATTAGCTTGCGGGTGACCATAATATTCAAATGGCTTATATTCGCGACTGGTTGCCTCAGCAAACGCCTGCATGGCATCGGCAACATGCTGATAAGTTTGGTTATACCAAGGGTTGGTGGCCTCACGGGATTGGAAATAGGTATCAGGGTTGGCGGATGTGCCGCGCACCACCGGATGATCCGGCGAAAGCGCGCGGCTGCGGTGAGCATCAATCCCTTTTTGCGGCAATAGCTGACGCAGTGTGTCATCACTGAGAGGGACAATTTTATTGATTTCGTGTGAGGTACGAAAACCATCAAAGAAATGAATAAAAGGAATGCGGCTATTAAGTGTCGCCACTTGAGAAATCAGCGCGAAATCTTGCGCTTCCTGCACGCTGCTGGCACACAGCAGGGCACAAGCAGTCTGGCGCACCGCCATGACATCGGAATGGTCACCAAAGATAGACAGCGCGTGGGTTGCAATGGTGCGGGCGGCCACATGGAGCACAAAGGGGGTCAGCTCGCCAGCTAACTTGTACAACGTTGGGATCATCAACAGCAATCCCTGCGAGGAGGTAAAGGAGGTCGACAGCGCGCCGGTTTGCAGTGCGCCATGCACGGTGGCAATGGCCCCGCCTTCCGACTGCATCTCCACCACGCGGGGCACATCACCCCAGATATTCACTTTGCCGTCACCCGACCAGGCATCAGCTTGTTCAGCCATGGTGGAACTTGGCGTAATAGGGTAGATAGCAATCACTTCACTGGCACGATAGGCCACAGAAGCGACGGCACTGTTACCGTCAGTTGTAATCATTAATTTGTACCTTCACATTGCTTATTATGCAGAGAACAGGTGTCATGCATAGAAAATGGGTATTGGGCGTATCTGACCGTTAACTGATTATTTGAACTAATAGCAAAATTCTAGCAGAGCGCATTTTTGCCAGTTATCGCATTTGTGTGGCGGTCAGTTGGCAAGGAATAAGTTGAGTCGGCTGGATGGCGATATTGCGGTGATTCAGATATTAATTATTACAATTAGAAAAACTATTTACCATTGCACGAAATATTGCTCGTCGCTGTGACCTGCGATTATGGCTCAGGGGTATTTGTGAAATAATTGTGAAGCAGAGAGGGATTTAATGACCATTTACATCCGGGCGGGCATAATGTCAGCTCAATAGTAAAATGAGAGAGTAGCCATGAACGGTTTCATGTATTTATTGATGGCAATTGTTGCCGAAGTAGTGGCAACCACAATGTTGAAAGCCTCTGATGGTTTTACCCGCCTGGTGCCCTCGGTGGTGGTGGTGATTGGCTATGGTATTGCTTTTTGGGGGCTTTCGCAGGTGGTAAAAACCATGCCATTGGGCATTGCTTATGCTATATGGTCAGGATTGGGGATTGTTTTGGTATCAGTGGCCGCCACTTTTATGTATCAGCAAAAACTGGATTGGGCGGCGATTGCGGGTATGACACTGATTATTGCTGGCGTGCTGGTGATTAATTTATTATCCAAAACACCGATGCATTAATAAGACAGAATGGGGACGGGGAGCACGTATCCACTTTATACTCTCTGCGCTATCGCGGGTTTAGCGGTAACGCAGAGATCGATAAGTTTGATTATTGATTAATAGCCAAAAATAATCCAATTACCTGATATCTAATTGATGAACGCCCTCGATCGCTAATAATTTTTCATAAATCTCGTGCAGGTTCTTTTTCGGTGACAGCATCACTTCCATGGTGAGTTCACAGTCAGTTTCCCCTTTTTCATGTTTTTGAGTGACTGACAGATTAATGGGTTGTAGCTGTAGTTTTTGCAGAGCCACCAAAATACGCGGGACACTCTCCGACAGCAGCTTAATAGAGACATAGTGGTGCTGCCCGATCAGGTGCTGACTTAATTGGCGGAAGATCTCCAGCACCACCAGTGTCACTAGCGTGCCATAAATCCCAATTTCATAAAGTCCGCTACCAATCACCAGACCGATAGCGGCAGTAACCCACATTCCGGCGGCGGTAGTTAGCCCTTTTACCATCTGCTTTTGAATCATGATGGTCCCGGCACCAAGGAACCCCATGCCGCTGACGACTTGTGCTGCTACACGGCTGGGGTCAAAGCTGACGTGTTCCAGTGTCAATAGATCCTCAAAACCATATTTTGACACGATCATAAACATGGCACTGCCAATACCCACCAGAATATGGGTGCGTAACCCGGCCTCTTTAGCACGCAACTGACGTTCAAAACCAATTAACCCACCTAGCGCACCCGCTAAGGTAATTCGTAGTAATAAATCAGTAATCATCGTTATTCCCTTTTATTTTTTATCAACTCTAGGTCGCTGATTCTCTATCTGATTAATATCAATTTAATGACTTCCCCAACATTTAAGCGGCAAAATACCCTGATAATTAGGCTATTCGCTTTACGCTAAGCTAAATCAAATGATGGTGTTTATGCTTATTTATGTTGTGTTTTAATGATAACAGATATTATATAAGCCAATTATAGCGCTATATATTTCTTATGCCGGAGCAAAAGAATGAAATTATTATCTTGGTTTGTCGGTGGCGCCGTGTTTTTTTTAGCCGCTTGCAGCAGCAATGATCCAACCGATACCGCATCAAACAACAATGCTTATGAGCCAGTGCAGCAAGCCACCAGTGCCCACACTCATGTCAGCATGGCTAATCCCGCGTCACTCAATTGCGCCAATGCCGGGGGAGTATTAACCCTGGCTAAGCAACTAAATGGCAGTAGTGTCGGGATGTGTCAGTTACCCGATGGTAAGCGGTGCGAGGAGTGGGCGTTGATGCGTGGTGCTTGCCAAAGTCGCTAACGGATGCCAGCTCATCGGGATGCCATTATTAGGCCCCTCCATGGGCCGCACCGCTGTATTTAATCAGGCGGTAATGATATCAGACGGTAATGATATTCGGGCAAGGTTCACCCTTTTTCAACTGAGCAATATTCTGCATGGTGGTGGCAGAAATACTGGTCAGCGCTTCTTCGGTTAAAAATGCCTGATGGCCGGTAAATAACACGTTATGACATGAAGAGAGGCGGCGGAAAACGTCATCCTGAATCACGTCATTGGATTTGTCTTCAAAGAACAGATCGCGTTCATTCTCATACACATCCATACCGAGTGCGCCGATTTTTTGCTGTTTCAGCGCTTCAATGGCGGCCACCGAATCGATCAAACCACCACGGCTGGTATTGATGATCATCACACCATCTTTCATTTGGTCAAATGATTGCTTATTCAGCAAATGGTGATTCTCTGGGGTCATCGGGCAGTGTAGCGAGATAACATCAGATTCGGCATATAAGGTTTTGAGATCCACATATTCCGCACCCAACTCCAGCGCTTGCGCACTTGGGTAGGGATCGAAGGCCAGCAGACGCATACCAAACCCTTTCAGGATACGCATGGTGGCGACACCAATTTTACCGGTGCCGATAATCCCCGCCGTGCGATTGTGCATATTGAAGCCAATCAAACCCTCCAACGAGAAGTTGGCATCACGGGTACGCTGATAGGCGCGGTGAATGCGGCGGTTGAGGCTCAACATCATGCCGACGGTATGTTCAGCAACCGCTTCCGGTGAGTAGGCCGGAACACGTACCACCTGAATGCCCAGCTCCTTCGCCGCTTCCAGATCGACGTTATTGAAGCCCGCGCAGCGCAGTGCCAGAATCTCGACCCCGACACTCTTCAGCTCTTCCAGGGTAGCGCGACAAGCATCATCGTTGACGAAGAGACAGACCGCGTCACAGCCCGCCGCCATTTTTGCGGTTTTCGGCGATAACAGAAAATCGAAAAACTCTAATTCAAAGCCAAAATCTTTGTTGACCAATTCGAGGTATTTGCGGTCATACTGTTTAGTACTGTAAACGGCTAATTTCATCGTGATTTCTCCGCCAAAATATTGTGATCAATCTAACAGATTTGAATAAATCATACAATTTGCCGCAACAATAAGCTAAGGAGAGCAGTTGTCACTTTCTAATGCCAAAAAAGTAAGGTTTTTATTCCAGTTTTCAATGGCAGCAGTGATATTCGAGTTACAAGGGTATCACGCTATATTGTGGTATCTTGCAGCAGCTTAGATTATCGAGATTGCAGTTTAGATTAGTGAGATTAAAGCACACCGTGAGTCAGCGCGGTGATAAAACAGGGCAAGTCATGACTAAATGCGCAAAAATAGTGGGTTGGTTGTTATTGATCAGCGCAATTTCTCTGATGGCGTTATGGAAAACCCTGCCGCAGTGGTTACCGAAAATCGCCCAATATTGGTTGCCGGAAGGTAGCCAACTCACCTTAGCTAGCCCGCCGGTGTGGCAAGATGGTGCATTGCATCTTCCGCAACTGCGCTATCGGGTACAAGATTGCACACTCGCCAATATCGATACCCTGAGCCTGGGTTACCATCAAGGCCGCTGGCAAGTGGCGGCCGGTCATGTGGCGCTGGATACCGCCTGCCTGAGTCAATTACCGAGCACTGGCGAGCGCGCACCGCAAGATTTGGCCTACTGGCAGCAGCAGCTATCGGTGCTGGATCTCGATATCGCCAACTTACAGATTACGCCGTGGCAGCAATATGCCGGTAAGTTGACCCTCACCTCGTCCAGCCAAGATAGCGCTCTCCCACAGCAGAAGTTTAGTCAAGAGTTGCGCTATCAGGGCCAACAATTGAGCTTTGCCGCGACACTGGATGAAAATCAGCAGCTTAGCCTGCATCAATTCTCGATGGCGGTGCCCGGCACTCCGCAGCCGTTTGAACTTAGCGGCAAGATTAAAATTCCGCTGTCGGTGGATGATTGGCCTGAGCAGGGGGCGCTTGACGGCGTATTGACCACCGGCTATCTCGCCAAACCACTGTTACTGAACCTGAGCTGGCAACAGCAGCAAGGGGTGCTGACCCTCACTGAGCGCGGTGACGACGCCCCGCTGGCGCGGTTACCGTGGCGTGTATCAGCTAATCAAATTCAAATTGCTAATGGACAGTGGCAGTGGCCCTATGCCCAGCAGCCGCTGAGTGGTGGTATTAATCTGACGCTACATGACTGGGATCAGGGGTTGGATCAAACCTCGGTGGATGCGCGCATCCATGTGATCACCTCCGGCCAAAGTGGTAAGGGCAATGCAGTACTGACCCTTGGGCCAGGCAATCTCAGCCTGACCAACAGCGACTTAACCTTCCAGCTCAGCGGGCAAGCTAATCTGGAGACCATGGTGCTGAATGCCACCATCCCCGGTATCCTCAGCGGCTCGGTGCTCAATCCAACCTGGGTATTGCACCCCGGCGCTTTGCTGCGTGCCCACGGTAATGTCACACCAGAATTGCGGATAAGGGATGCCCGTTGGCCTCTGGCGGGGGTAAAAGTGACCTCCGCGGGTGTCTCGGGTCGTCTACAGGCCATTGTCGATGCGCAAGATAGCTACTGGGGCCATTTTAATTTGCATTTGGATGGTCAGGCGCAGGATTTTTGGCCAGATAAAGGTCAGTGGCAGTGGCGCTATTGGGGCAATGGTCTACTACCGCCGCTGGCGGCGCGGTGGGATGTCAGCGGCAAAGGGAGCTGGCAGGGCACATTGATCACCGTGGATAAGCTCTCGACCGGTTTTGACCGTTTGCAGTATGGATTGGTGAAAGTTGAAGCCCCACGGCTGACATTGGTCAAACCTCTGAACTGGCAGCGGGATCATCATCATCCCGCCTTTATTGCCGGTTTTGAGTTGGGAGCGAAAAAAGTCGCATTTAGTGATGGCGGTGGTTATTTGCCGCCGGCGGTATTGTCGCTGCAACTCAATGGTCGTGACCCAGAGAGCTTCCTGTGGCAGGGGAAACTACAGGCGCAGGCAATTGGCCCAATCCCGCTAAGTGGCCGTTGGGATGGCAAGCGCTTACGTGGTGAAGGCTGGTGGCCGAAACAGTCGTTAACGGTATTCCAGCCGCTGATATCACAAGAGCTAGGCATCAAACTGCGTGATGGGGAGTTCTATGCTCAAGCGGCTTTCTCGGCGGCCCGTGAACAAGGTTTCACCGCCGGTGGTCACTGGGTGGTGAAACGTGGCGGGATGTGGTTAAAAGATGGCGAGCTGAGTGGGTTGGATTTTGTAATGTCTTACCGCCTGCAAGATCACCGCTGGCAATTAGGGGCCAAAGAGCCAGTGATGCTGCGCATTGCTTCACTCACCAATTTGTTTGATATGCGCAATATTACCGCCGATTTACAGGGCAGTTACCCCTATTCAGAGGAGGCCCCATTGACGCTGAGCAATGTGGGCATGGATATTCTAAAGGGGCACATGAGTTTGTCTGCTTTGCGCTTGCCGCAACATGATGCCGCAGTGCTGAAATTAACCGCCATTGATCTCAGCGAACTCTTTACCGTACTACAGCCGAAACAGTTTGCGATGTCAGGTAAAGTGAATGGTGAGCTGCCACTTTATCTCAATAATCCTCAATGGCTGGTGCGCAATGGCTGGATGGCGAATGACGGCATGGTGACATTGCGTTTGGATCAGGATCTGGCTAACCAAATCGGTGACAGCAATATTGCCGCCGGTGCGGCAATTGACTGGCTACGCTATATGGAGATTTATCAATCGTATGCCAAAGTGGATCTTGATAATCTGGGGCAATTAACGTTAAGTTCGAAAATTCATGGTGTGAATACGCAGAAAAACTCCAAACGCGCGGTCATCTTGAACTATCAACATCAGGAAAATGTCTTCCAACTCTGGCGCAGCTTGCGTTTTGGTGACATTTTACAAGAGTGGTTACAACAAACGCTTTCAATACAACCAACAGCCACACCGGCGAGGACGAAGGAATGAAGATCTTGACAGGGGAACGTATGGCGATGGCTCTGGGTATTTTGCTACTCAGTGGCTGTGTGCGCCTCGAGGTAGCGACTCCGGAAAAACCTATCACTATCAATATGAACGTCAAGATTGAGCATGAAATCCAGATCAGAGTCGATAAAGATGTGGAAAACCTGCTTAAAAATCAATCCAACTTATTCTAAGGAGCCATGATGAACAAACAAACTTCAGGCTGGATTGGTGGCACCGGCGGGCTGATTCGGCTGATTTTGAGTGGCATGATATTGAGTGGCACTCTGCTGTTTAGCTCAATGGCGTTTGCGCTGACTTTAGAGCAGGCCAAGCAGCAGGGGCGGGTGGGCGAAACCCTCAGCGGATACCTGGCTCCAGTGAAAAAAGATCCTGAAACACTGGCGCTGGTGGAGCAGATCAATATCGCGCGCACTGAAAAATATGAAGAAGTGGCGCAGAAGAACCACATCTCAACCGAAGATGTAGCCAAGCTGGCGGGGCAGAAACTGGTTAACCGCGCTGCTGCGGGGGAGTATGTGCGCGGCATTAATGGTCAATGGATGAAACGCTGAATATCGCCATGTCGGCATCAAGGTATTTCAGTCAAACGCCCGCTTTTAACCTGGGCGTTTGACTTTAGCACTAGCTAATAGTTATTTATTATTTTTATTCTTGTTTTTATAACGTGATGGCCATATTACCGCAGCATCTATCCCGAGAAAGTCCGCTATAATCTTTTCGCCTTTTGGCCATTGACGATTAAGTGCATTACTCAGTGTGGATGCGCTTAATCCTGCGCGCCGTGATAACTCTGAAAGAGTCGACCCCTTATTTCTTATCGCCGAGGTGATCTCGGTCGGATTCCAGTCCTTCTTCATAATACAGTTACTCCCTTTTTAAAATAGCAATCAGATTAATAATAATTGAAATTACAATAAGTCACTCTCATGGTTAAATTGGATTTTTGACTGCCTTGGTATTCTAAAGTTATATTGATCTTAAATTAAAGAGTAGCATTATAATATACTTGTTTGAATTGGTATTGTTGTGTGTTATATGGCGACGTGTTAATGTCTAATATATGTTCAGATAGATTTCTTTAGGGTGATAATATTAAGTGAGGGTAATTATGGATGCAAAAAACAATACAGTTGAAAAGAGTAGTTCAAATTTAAGGCGAGTATTTTCACATGTATTTGATTGGGATAAAATGGATGTTAATTACTCGAAAGTAGATCTTAGTGATAAATGTATATTCGCGATGCCAAGTAGTTATGAAT
The DNA here is from genome assembly GCF_963892745.1 of Yersinia sp. Marseille-Q3913. NCBI lineage: Bacteria > Pseudomonadati > Pseudomonadota > Gammaproteobacteria > Enterobacterales > Yersiniaceae > Yersinia > Yersinia sp. Marseille-Q3913. The sequence continues at coordinate 10,950 of NZ_CAWQAF010000002.1, forward strand.
GGCATCTAATCTATTTTGATAATGATTTGGATTTGTTAATTAGTGAGCGCGTTGTACCTGGGATTCAATATTGGCATGATTACTCTTCTAAATACTCTGATGTGTTTTTAAAAAACAATAAGATAGGTTTGAAAGTAGATATTTGTACACAGTATAAAAATGTATTCGAACTTCTTTCTATAAATTCTAAGATAAATCTATCACATGCCGATATGATGACTATATTCAAATGGAAACCAATTATTGCCTATTATGCACATCGCATATGGAATCAAGAGCAGGATATTATATTGCCGTTACGGGAGGATATACCTGTTCCTGAGAGTATTCTTGAAAATTATAATAGCAATCCTGATGAATCATTGGACAGATATCCATATATGCGATTTGGTAATATTTTTTTTACACGCAAAGAAATTATCACCATTCGATTGCTACTTTCTAATCGAAAAGCAAAAGAAATATCTGCAATTCAGCGGTGCTCAGTCACAACTGAAAATGCGCGCATTCAGCGAATTAAAGAAAAATTAAGTTGTAAGCACGATTCATTAATAGAGTTAATTAAGACGCTAAAGGAACATGATATTACCTTGTCTTGTTTGGATAGACTTACTGTTTATCCTTGATTTTATATGGGTTTTTATTTTTTAGATGATGAGTAAAGGTCGTTTCCTAATAAGGGATCTAATAATTCCAGGAGGTGGTCATGGATGGAAAGAATAATACCATTGAAAAAAACAGTATAAATCTAAGAAGAGTTTTCTCACATAATTTTGACTGGGATAATATGGACATAACTTATGGTGAGGTAGATCTAATTAATAAGCGCATGTTAACAATACCAAGTAATTATGAGTGGTATTTGATATATTTTGATAATGATTTAGATTTACTCACTAGTGAACGCATCGTACCTGGTATTCAATATTGGCATGATTACTCATCTAAGTTTATGGATGTATTGCTAAAAAACAACAAAAGAGAAACCAAAATTGATATTTGTACGCAATATGACAATGTATTTGAACTTTTATCCATTAATTCCAAGAGTAAACTATCTTTTAATGATGTAATGACTCTCTATAAATGGAAACCAATTATTGCTGATTATGCTCATCGCGTATGGCATCAAGATCGCGATATTATATTACCGTTACGGGAGGAGATACCTACTTATAAAGAGCTTACCAATAAAAAACATGATTCAACTAACGATCTACTGGATGTTCACCCTTATATGCGATTTGGTAATGTCCGTTTTACACGTAAAGAGATGATTACCATTAGACTGTTATTGGCTCATCGTAAAGTCAAAGAGATAGCTGCCATTCAGGGATGCTTAATCACCACTGAACATGCACGTATTCAGCGAATAAAAAAGAAGTTAAATTGTGAACATCATTCATTGGGCGGCTTATTTAATGCACTTAAGGAGCATGGTATTACTATGTCCTGCCTGGAAACACTTATTACTTACCCTTAGAAAAGTAATTGTTAATCGTCGCTATGATTATAAATCAATGAAATAAAAGGAAAGCGTGGCCCTGTAAAAAGATGTTCTAAGAGCAAAGTGCATATAATATAAAGGAGGTTAAATGAAATGGAAATTTAGACTGGGTGCTGTCGCCGGGAATGCACTTGAATATTATGATATTGCGGTATTTGCTGCCATATCTGTATATTTAACTGCAGAGTTAGAACGTCAGGGGTATCAGCAAGCGACGCAGATGGTGTGGGGGATATTTGCTTTGCGGTTTATTGTCCGGCCAGTCGGCGGTTATATTATTGGCCGTTATGCGGATAGAGCAGGGCGAAAATCTGCCCTGATCCTCACCAGTTTTGTCAGCGGTAGCGCCACACTGTGTATGGCACTATTGCCTATCAGCCTTCTGGGATCTTATACACCATTGGCTATTTTAGTGCTGCAAATGGCGCTCTCTTTCAGTTATGCCGGCGAGTGGCCAACACTCACCACTTACCTATTTAATGATGCCAAAAATAGTGAACGCGCCAGAATATCTGCACTGATTACGAGTAGTGCAATCATGGGGGTTATTGCCTCATTACTGCTGGTATTAGTGCTGGAACTAGCCCTTGATCCTGTGACAATGCAAACAGTAGGCTGGCGAATTCCCCTATTGTTGGGGGTAGTCAATATCACGGTTAGTTTCTGGTTTCGGGCCAGATTACCGATTCAACCACCCGCCTCTGGGCATTATCGCCGGGTTAACTGGCGCAAATCCTTGCAAATATTACTGATTAACGTTCCTGGTTCCGTGGTGTTTTATGCTCAAAATATGTCAAGTTCCCTTATTCGTGATAATTTGCAACTGGGCGATTTTAAAAGTCTGTATGCCATTCTATCCTCAACACTAATACTTTTTTTTATGCTGATCTGTGGTTGGTTAACCGATAAATATAGCTCATCAGCTAAAGTACTTAATGCTGGGGTGATAGGGTTAATTCTGTTTTCGGTGCCGCTATATTATGTGATAGGAAGTAATGTAATTGAGTTAATCCTGCTTGCTCAGCTTATTATTATAATAAATACTGCCATGATATCAAGCACGATGCCGTCGGTATTAGCAGACGTTGCCGAGGGGCAAACAACCACGCTCAGCATGGGTTACAATATCTCATCGACGCTGGCGGGAGGATTAACACCTCTCATTATCAGCTATTTGGTCTCTTATGATCTGGTCTATGCAGGCGCTTATATTGCGTTATCCGGTTTCTCAGTATTACTCTCATATTGGTTATTTAAGCCTGATCTCTATCAGAGAAAAACCGAACACGCAGATGAATAATAAAACTTATCCTGCTCCCGGCAACGGAGGCAGGATAAACCTGCGAGGGGGGTTCCGTGTAACAAAAATCTGAAAATTAAGTTGAGTATTCAATATGATAAACCGATCGTGCTAGCATCGCCCGATGAAAACCACCCCTACACCCCATGATGCTATTTTTAAACAATTTCTTACCCATCAACAAACTGCCCGTGACTTTTTGGAGATCCACTTACCGCCTGAATACCGAAAAATATGTGACTTAAATACCCTACAACTGGAGTCCGGTAGTTTTATCGAACATAACCTGCGGGCCTATTACTCTGACGTACTCTACTCGCTGAAAACGCAGACGCAGGACGGGTATATTTACGCCCTAATCGAACATCAAAGTTCACCTGATAAGCATATGGCTTTTCGGTTAATGCGTTATGCCATCGCCGCCATGCAGCGCCATCTCGATGCGGGTAACGACAAACTGCCACTGGTGATACCTATCCTGTTCTATCATGGGCAGGTCACACCCTACCCGTATCCCATGAGCTGGCTACAAGCGTTCAACCAGCCAGTGCTGGCCGGGCAACTCTATGGCGGCAGCTTCCCGCTGGTCGATATCACGGTGATCCCAGATGATGAGATCATGAGCCACCGGGGCATTGCCATGCTAGAACTGTTGCAGAAGCACATTCGTCAACGTGACATATCCGAGCTGATGGAACCACTGGTCACACTGCTATCAAGAGGTTACAATACGGAAGATCAGCTAGTATCATTGATGAATTACATGCTACAGAATGGTGAAGCTCTCACGCCGGAAACGTTTATCTGGGAACTGGCTCACCGTCTACCACAGCACGAAGAGGTACTCATGACGATTGCACAGAAACTGGAACAAAAAGGCCGCATGAAAGGGGCGCAAGAAATGGCCCTGAAAATTGCTAGCGCTATGCTGGCTAATGGTGTTGATCGCACCCTCGTTATGAAAACGACCGGTCTGAGTGAAAAAGAGCTGACTCAACTCTGCCATTAGCTCACTGGCCGCCCATCTTAATAACAGGCTACTTTCATAGAAAAGCACCGGGTCATATTTATAGCCAGCAGATAAGAGGTGGGTTTACCTCGCCCCGCAAACAAAAAATGCCAGTCCGCTATTAAACAGACTGGCATTAATGATACGACTTAATTTAATAGCACTACTGGGTAAAACGAGGGTAATACAAGGTCACTTCCCATCGCGTATCAACGGAGACACCCACCGATACGCGAAAGTCATCAATTAAGCGCTAACAACCTGCGCCAGTAGCTCTTTAGCATCGGCCTGTGCTTTGGTGGCAACTTCAGGGCCATAAGCAATACCTTCTGCGAACACGAACTCAACATCAGTAATACCGATAAAGCCCAGGAACAGACGCAGATAAGGGACCACCAGGTCAGTTGGGGTATCTTTATGAATACCGCCACGGCTGGTTAAGATAATGGCACGTTTGCCAGTAACCAAACCTTCAGGGCCTTTTTCGGTGTAACGGAACGTCACGCCTGCACGGGCAATCAGGTCAAAATAGTTTTTCAGTTGAGTTGGGATGCTGAAGTTGTACATAGGTGCAGCCATCACGATCACGTCATTAGCTTGCAATTCTGCAATCAACTCATCAGACAGTGCCAGCGCTTCTTGTTGACGTGGAGTCAGTGCCGCATCTGAAGGGCGCAGAGCACCCACCAGTTCGCCATCTAACACCGGAATAGGTTGAGCGGCCAGATCACGTACCGTGATTTCGTCACCTGCGTGGGCAGCTTGCCATTGTTCAACAAAAAAGTCAGCCAATTGGTTGGACTGAGAATAAGTTGCCAGAATGCTTGATTTCAGAACCAGAACTTTGCTCATCGTAATTCCTTAACAGGTAACAGAGACTTAGGCGAATCGCCCTTTCAATGAGATATACTTTATTCATATTTTTCTACTATGGATAGCGCAATATTTTGCGTTCTTTGTTCGATTTTATTGAACGATGATAATCACCAAGAGATGCTGGCTGGGTTACGGCGTAAACCCTGGCTGTGTTACCATATCAGGCAAAGATTTATAGAATAAAAGCGCTGGATTGCTAACCGCATCTCGACGGAAAAAAGATTGATACAGATTAATAAAAATATCCGCGAATCAACTTCATAGCATAAAATCATTGGGCTGACGCCGTGGGTTGCAGCCGCATCGTAACAAGGAATACTGAACGTGAAATCTTCGCTCACAGCATTATCCTCCCAACTCGGTGAGTTGATGCTCCGTGACCAACAGCGTATGCGGCGTCGGCTGCAAGGCGCACGAAAAGTCAATAATCCAGAGGCCGTAGAGGCCATTACCCGCGAAATCGAAGCTGAAATCGCTACTGCCATGCAGCGGGTTACCCGTCGCCGCGCGGCTTGTCCGACTATCACCTATCCTGAAAATTTGCCGGTCAGTCAGAAGAAACAAGACATTTTTAATGCCATTCGTGACCATCAGGTGGTAATTGTCGCGGGCGAAACTGGCTCCGGTAAAACGACTCAGTTGCCAAAAATTTGCCTGGAGCTGGGTCGTGGCGTGAAAGGGGTGATTGGGCATACTCAACCTCGGCGGCTGGCAGCGCGAACCGTGGCTAACCGTATTGCTGATGAGCTGGAGACCTCACTCGGTGGTTGTGTTGGCTATAAAGTGCGCTTTAACGATCAAGTCGGTGAAAACACGCTAGTTAAGCTCATGACCGACGGCATCTTGCTGGCTGAAATTCAGCAGGATCGTCTGCTGATGCAGTATGATACTTTGATTATCGATGAGGCCCATGAACGCAGCCTGAATATCGATTTTATCCTGGGCTATTTGCGTGAGTTATTGCCAAAACGCCCTGATCTAAAAGTGATTATTACTTCGGCGACTATTGATCCGCAGCGCTTCTCTAAGCATTTCAATAATGCGCCGATTATTGAAGTGTCAGGCCGCACCTATCCGGTGGAGGTTCGCTATCGGCCCATTGTGGATGATGCGGATGATGTTGAGCGCGATCAGCTACAGGCCATTTTTGATGCGGTGGATGAGCTGAGCCATGAGAGTCCCGGCGACATTTTGATCTTTATGAGCGGCGAACGTGAGATCCGTGACACCGCTGATGCGCTGATGAAGCAAAATCTGCCCCATACCGAAGTGCTGCCACTCTATGCTCGTTTATCAAATAGCGAGCAGAATAGGGTATTCCAATCCCACCATGGGCGGCGGATTGTGCTGGCAACTAACGTGGCAGAAACCTCGCTGACTGTCCCCGGCATCAAGTATGTTATCGATCCCGGTACGGCACGTATCAGCCGCTATAGTTTCCGCACTAAGGTGCAGCGACTGCCGATTGAGCCGGTATCGCAAGCTTCGGCTAATCAGCGTAAAGGCCGCTGTGGTCGTGTGTCGGATGGTATCTGCATCCGCTTGTATTCCGAGCAGGATTTCCTCTCGCGCCCTGAATTTACCGACCCGGAAATTCTACGCACCAATTTGGCGTCTGTTATTCTGCAAATGACCTCACTGGGTCTGGGGGATATCGCGGCGTTCCCATTTGTGGAAGCGCCCGATAAACGCAATATTCAGGATGGTGTGCGGCTGCTGGAGGAGTTGGGCGCGATACAAACCGCCGAAAATGGTCATCAGCAACTCACTCCGCTAGGTCGCCAGTTGGCGCAATTGCCGGTTGATCCTCGTCTGGCGCGTATGGTTTTGGAAGCGCAGAGAAGTGGTAGCGTGCGGGAATTGATGATTATCACCTCGGCGTTATCGATTCAAGATCCCCGTGAACGTCCTATGGATAAGCAACAGGCAGCGGATGAAAAACACCGCCGTTTTGCGGATAAAGACTCTGATTTCCTTGCCTTTGTTAACCTATGGGACTATCTGAAAGAGCAGCAAAAAGAGCTGTCATCGGCGCAGTTTCGCAAATTATGCCGCAGCGACTTCCTCAACTACCTACGGGTGCGTGAATGGCAAGATATTTACACCCAACTGCGTCAGGTAGTGAAAGAGCTGGGGATCCCGGTCAATAGTGTTGCTGCGGATTATCGCAGTGTCCATACCGCGATACTGACCGGATTGCTATCACATATCGGCCAGAAAGATGTTGATAAACAAGAGTATACCGGCGCACGAAATGCGCGTTTCGCCATCTTTCCAGGCTCCGGCTTATTCAAAAAACCGCCCAAATGGAGCATGGTTGCCGAACTGGTCGAAACCAGCCGTTTATGGGGCCGCATTGCTGCCCGCATTGAACCGGAGTGGATTGAACCTTTGGCGCAACATTTGGTGAAACACCATTACAGCGATCCACATTGGGAGAAGGCGCAGGGTGCAGTGATGGCGAGCGAAAAAGTCACCTTATTCGGCTTGCCGATAGTGACTGAGCGCAAAATCAATTACGGCCCGATTGATCCCCCACTGTGCCGTGAGCTATTTATCCGCCACGGTTTGGTGGAGGGCGATTGGCAAACTCGCCATGCTTTCTTCCGCGCCAATCTAAAATTACTGGCTGAAGTGGAGGAGTTAGAGCATAAATCCCGTCGTCGCGACATTCTGGTGGATGATGAGACGCTGTTTAACTTCTATGATCAGCGCATAGGTCGTGAGGTTATTTCTGCCCGCCATTTTGATAATTGGTGGAAGAAAACCAGTCAGACCCAGCCGGAGTTGCTGAACTTTGAAAAAACCATGCTGATCAAGGATGGTGCTAACAAAGTTAATCCGCTGGATTACCCTAATTTTTGGTATCAGGGGCAGCTTAAACTGCGGCTCTCCTATCAATTTGAACCGGGTACTGACGCCGATGGAGTGACGGTTCATATTCCGTTGCCGATCCTGAATCAGGTTCAGGAGCAGGGTTTTGATTGGCAGATCCCAGGGATACGCCGTGAACTGGTGATTGCGCTGATCAAGTCATTGCCGAAGCCGGTAAGGCGCAATTTTGTCCCCGCCCCCAATTATGCCGAGGCTTTCCTCGCGCGGGTCACGCCACTGGAAACTGACCTGCTAGATGCGTTGGAGCGCGAACTACGCCGCATGACAGGCGTGACGGTGTCACGTGATAGTTGGCAATGGGAACAGGTGCCTGATCATCTGAAAATGACGTTCCGCGTACTGGATGAGAAAAACCGCACGCTGCGCGAAGGTAAAGATCTCGCGGCCCTGAAGTTACAGTTACATGCGAAAGTGCAAGAAACGCTTTCCGCTGTAGCCGATGATGGTATTGAGCAAAATGACTTACATATCTGGAGCTTTGGCGATCTGCCTGTTTGCTATCAGCAGCGCCGTGGCGGATACGAAGTCAAAGCCTACCCAGCACTGGTGGATGAAAAAGAGAGTGTCGCGATCCGCTTATTTGATACTGAAGCCCAGCAGCAACAGGCGATGTGGCAGGGAACCCGGCGATTATTGCTGCTGAATATTCCCTCACCGATTAAGTATTTGCATGAGAAATTGCCGAACAAATCCAAGCTTGGTCTCTATTTCAATACTTATGGCAAAGTGATGGATCTAATTGATGATTGCATTGCTTGTGGCGTGGATAAATTAGTCGCGCAATATGGTGGCCCGGTATGGCAGGAGGCCGATTTTGTCCGGCTACAGGAGAAGGTGCGCGCTGAACTGAATGAAACGGTAGTGGAGATAGCCAAACAAGTTGAACAGATCTTGACCACGGTATTCAGTATTAATAAGCGATTGAAAGGGCGGGTAGATATCTCGCAAGCATTGGCGCTTTCGGACATCAAAGCTCAGCTAGGTGGTCTGATTTATCGCGGTTTCGTCACCAATAATGGTTGGAAACGTCTACCGGATACTCTGCGCTACTTGCAAGCTATTGAACGCCGCATGGAAAAACTGGCGATAGACCCGCATCGTGATCGAGCGAATATGCAGCGAATAGAGCACGTGCAACAGAAGTGGCAGCAGTGGCTCCATAAGCTGCCGCCAAAGCGCCAGCAGGATGACGATGTGAAAGAGGTCCGCTGGATGATTGAGGAGTTGCGGGTCAGCCTATTTGCCCAGCAGCTAGGGACGTTGTACCCCATTTCTGAGAAACGTATTTTACAAACCATCGAACAGCTTTCTGCCTGATTGATGATGAGTACCATCCCGCGTTGGAATTATTGTTGATTCGAGCGCGGGATTTTTTATGCATTAAGCACTTAGCTCTCCGTTGACAGAACGATATTAAGTTAGTGCAGAAATAATAAAAAGTTGACAATCACCACCACCATGCTGCATAAAAACAATTCCAAACAACGTTAGTATATGCCCAAGGTATCATCATGCAACTACTTAAATGTATTAGGTTACCTTTACTCCGTTAAAGGATATTAAAACTGCTTAACACTCACTGGCAAAGGAGGTTACGCTCTTCGATTATTTAGTACCAACATTGTGTTACCCGAAAATCGTTTAATGGACAGGGCTAAAAAGGAACAGTTATAATGTTTTTTTCTAAAAAAAACTCATCGACTAATACACAAAATAACGGGATTAATTCACCTGATTACTTCGGCAGCAAAACTCTTACAGCCATTTTGGATAAAGGTTTTGCGCAAAAATTCTCAATGGCAATTAATAATCTTATTGTCGATAATACATCGATAGACACTCGAGGTTTGATGAGTGATTCTATGAAAGCTGATTTGTATAGGATGCATTATTATATAGATAACTATAGGGTTAGCACTCCTGGGGACTTTGAGAGCAGTTACCAAAACTTCATTGATCACGGTGGAGAACAATGGACACATGATTATGTGGATTCTATCTCTGCATTTTTACATCAAGGTATTTTTGTTGATATATTTGAGTCAATACCATATTGGGAGGATAGCAATGGATATCGATTCGATATAAGTATGGCTTCTCTGAATAGTACCAATTGCAGTAATGCATTTCATATTAATAAAAGCGGCATTATAGAAATAAAATCACAAAGCTATGTCAATAACATTATTTGTAAAAGAAAGGGATTTGTTGCTACAAATCGTGTCACAAGTGTTTTTTCATTACACATATCTTTAATTATTATGAAAGTCATTGGTAGCCATTGTTTGGTTATGGCTGCTGATAATTTGGCGGATAGGGCCACTCTGCAACTGGATTTCAATGTGTAGCATGACTTGATAGCTTTGATATTTACAATAATAAATAAATTATCGTGGTGAAACTTGAACTCTAAGAATTTTGGCGGTCACCGCGTAACCTCCTATGGAGTCGTTTGTAGAAAAAAATAGTACCGACTTCCACTCGATAGTGTTCTTGAATGGGGCATATAAGCATGAAAAAATATTTAATCTTTACGGGGGAGGCGTTATTCATGAGTAAGTGCAAGGACTCGCATTTGAAAACATAATCCCTTGCGGTAATCTATTGTTCTGCATGGGTAGCGCTGTTTGTCAGAATTTTAGAATCCAGCTATTTTTAATAGTGATATTTATAAACAAACAATAAATAAGAATAATATTTTTATTATATTTTTAGCAAGAGTAAGTATGATTGATTTTTTTTGGGATAAATCAACATGAAGAAAATAATTACTTTTTGCGTACTAACATTTTCTGCATCATCGTTAGCGACTGTCTCCGTAGTAAAAAACAAAAGTGCAGGAAAAGAGGTTGTTGCGGCTGCAAAGATTTATTACATCGGCGATGTCACGGAAAAAAGCGTTACTGAGTTAATTTCATCTATTGATGAGATAAATGCTAATTACCCTACTTTGAAGCATCTGTATCTCTATATTAATAGCAATGGAGGCGATATGGATAGCGGCTATATGGCTTATGAAACGGTAAGAAGTTCACGTGCACCAATAACAACAATAAATTCATCAATGGTCGCCTCTGCAGCAACAATGTTTTACTGCGCGGCCAAAGAGAGGTTGGCTATGCCATTGTCTAGCTTTTTACTTCATCCGGCCTCAGCGAGTAACGATACTAGAAAAGGCTATCTGCAGCCAAATCACATTGATCAAATAAAACAATATGTTGATAGTTCCAATAATGTATTTAAAAACATTTATAAACAATGCACCTCCTATAACGACGAGGATCTAAGCAAAATTCTTTTTAGCGAAGATAGCCATAAGTTGATTGATGCTAATGTTGCTATAGAGAAAAAAATATCAACAGCCAAGGCGATTGAAATAGAAAGAACACCTGTTTCTTATTATATTTTGAATGAGGAAAAGAGTGAGTAATTATATTGTTAATAATTAAGTTAATCTAAGTCATCAAGCCCTGTAGCGCCTCACAAAGGGCTTGGTAATGCCGCTCTGACGGGCGAAGAACCTTAGCCTGTCAGTAAAAGATAATAACCAGAGCATCAATTTTTTAGTCAATTCCCAGCACTATTAATTACCTCTCTTGGTTGCCTTATCAATTATCGTTTTTAACCGGCCCTTAATGGCCGTGACTGCCAATGCTCGGTTATCGGCAAGGTAGCGATCTTTAGCGGCGGGGGCAGAACTTTGAATGGCAATCAAAGACCAATCTTCGCCGTTTTTTAATATCAGTGGCGAGCCGCTGTCACCGGGCAATGTATCGCATTGATGTGAAAGCACACCTTGCTGCGCCCAACCGGTGATCAGACAATCTTCATGACTATAGAGCGTTTCCAGATGATCAAGGGGGTAACCGGCCTGAGTTATTTTGCGGTTAACCTGCTTTAGCGCTTGTGTCAGTTGATTGGCGGTTCCACTCCACAGCGGTAATGGCTTAATCGGAACCAGCTTCTTGCTGGTTAACCGGATGAGTGCAAAATCATAGGCGGCTGCTGCGGGAGGAACTATCCAGCCGTCACCATCAGGTTTGAGTTTTTTCCCCAACTTGGCATCAACCAGGGTTTCCAGTTTAGTTATTTGATACTTCCATTGGCCATTATCGGAAATAAATCTCAAGGCAATTGCGGGGTCAATTTTACCCGGCGGGGCCAGAACACAATGGCCAGCGGTGAGTGCCAGGTGAGGGGAAATTAATGTTGCGGTACAAAGGTTGCCACTGACTGTTTCGATTTGTCCAATGGCTTGCCATGGCCATTGAGCACTACTCGTTATTGCTGTGCGATCATCTTTGCCGAAGAACAGGGTGGTTTGCTCTGCAATCGCGCGGTCACTATCTGGCTTATCCGCTGGCGGCAGAGCTAAAGCTACAGAGGTAGAGAGAGGTAATAAGCTCAACAGTAGCAACGAAGATAAACGCATAAATTATTAGCCTGCCTTTATTCCTAAGGGGGTATCCATTAACACACCTGATACCCTGCTGATTATGCGGGTCATTACAGGTTACTGCTACCGCTAACTATAGACATAATTAGCTATGCTGTGTGTTGTCAGTAATTGATTTTTCGATAATTTTAGAGCGGCATGGGCCGCTTGACTATAAATAAAAAAACAATGCGATCAGTCCGCACATAACTAATGTCGCCAAAGTGATTTCGAATAAATAACGGCGCAGCATTATCAGCACTCCTGATAAAAAAACACCCGGTAAACCGGGTGTTGAGTGAATTAGCTGTTGCAGGTTACTCGCGAAGAGCCAGTTTCAGCTTTCCAGGTTAAATGCTGCTATTTTGCCGCCGGTACAACGGCCGGAGCAGATTTGCTGTGTGCTGCTTTTTTATGGTGTTTTTTGGCAGCCTGCGCTTTTTGTACAGGGGCTGTTTTATCCATTTTTTTCATTGAATCAGATTTTTTGGCTTTTTTGTGATGCATTGTTTTAGCTGGCGCACTATGTGCTGCCGGCGCTGTTGCCATTGGTGCAGCAGGTGGGGCTACGGTGTCTGCGGCAAAAGCGGCAGAAGAGAGACCCAGGGTTGCAGCAACAATCAGAGCTAATACTGTTTTCATGATCTATTCCTCAGTGTTCTGTTTGTATATCGGCCCCGTTGGGTCGTTGAAATAAGAGTAGAGGAAATCATTAATCGCTTCCGTGAGTCATTGGTTTCGGCTTGTAACCGATTGTACAGGAGGCGACATCACAACAAACAGTCTATTTTAGTTACAACATACACTATAGTTTTCATTAATAAATCAGCACTCCCATGCAACCAAATAGTAGTTGGATATTAAGGTAATATTTATGTTTTGCAGGGGAGGAATACCCGGCCTTTAGGTAAAGGTCGGGCGAGAGTCTTAGCCGGGTCGATTATAAATAGCGACGCTCTAAATGTTGGCGGAAAAATCGTGGGTTGAGTGGCTCGCCAGTGGCTTTGGTCATCAGCTCTGCTGTTGGGTAACGGCTACCATGTTGCCAGATATTCTGTTGTAACCAGTTGAAGAGGGCGCTGATATCGCCATTAGCAATGCTCTGATCCAATCCAGGGATGGCATCACGGGCGGTTTGGAATAACTGTGCGGCATACATTGCACCTAAGGTATACGTTGGGAAATAGCCAAAAGCACCATCGGTCCAGTGAATATCTTGCATACAGCCATTACGGTAATTACCTTCCGTATTAATCCCGAGGTATTGCTGCATCTTTTCACTCCACAGCGCAGGGATATCATCGACTTCGATTTCACCACTGATCAGCGCTTTTTCAATTTCATAGCGCAAGATGACATGGGCAGGGTAGCTCACTTCATCGGCATCAACGCGGATAAATCCAGTTTTGACGCGCTGGTTCAAGGCAATGAAGTTTTGCTCAGCTAAAGCAGATTGCTCACCAAATTGCTCTATCACCAGTGGGCGAATCAGTTGCAGGAACTCGTTACTGCGCGCTAATTGCATTTCAAACAGTAAACTTTGAGATTCGTGGGTAGCGGTTGAACGGGCATGGGAGATTGGCTGGCCCAACCATTCACGAGGCAAATTTTGCTCGTAACGGGCATGGCCTGTTTCATGGACAATACCCATCAATGCGCTGAGGAACTCTTGCTCATTATAACGGGTGGTGATACGAACATCTTGGGGTACACCACCACAAAATGGGTGGACGCTAACATCTACCCGCCCGCCATCAAAGTCAAAACCCAGCACTTTCATCACGCTCAGCCCAAGCTGACGCTGTTTTTGCAGGTCAAATGGCCCCTGCGGTATTAAGCAGGGTTCATTGGCTTGTTTGGCGGTCACTTTTAGCAATAGCGCTGGTAACCATTGTTTAAGATCACCGAATATACGGTCAAGATCGGCGCTGTTTGTCCCCGGTTCATACAAGTTTAGCAAGGCGTCATAACCGGACGTTCCGGCCGCCTGAGCACGAATTGAGGCCTCTTCGCGACTCAGTTTGACCACTTCACGCAGATTTTCTGCAAAACCACCCCAGTCATTGGCGATGCGTTGCTGCCGCCATGCATGTTCACATTTGGCTCCGGCCAATGATTTTGCCTCCACCAGTGACTCCGGTAGGAGGGCTGCATTGTGGTAATGGCGACGCATTTCGCGCAAATTCGCCCGCTCAATATCATTCAGCGCTTCATGGTCCGCTTGCTTCAACCATTCACCGACCTGTTTGGTCGTTAGGATCTGGTGTTGCAGCACATTTAACTCAGCCATGGCTTCGGCGCGAGCAAGACTCCCTTTGGCGGGCATCATGGTCTGCATATCCCATCCGGCAATCGCGGAGAGATGTTCAAAGCGAGAAAGGCGAGTGAATGTAGCACGCAGGTGCTGATAAGCAGTGGTCATAGAAAACTCCATCAATCGGATAGGCGACTTGTTTTATTAGGTTAGATTGTTTTATTAATTTTGCTCAGCAGGCAGCGGCGAACTGTTTTTGACCGGCCAGCAAAAGCGGAAGCTGGCTCCCCCCAATGAACTGGCATCAACGGAGATACTCCCTTGATACGCCAGCGCGATGGAGTGAACAATAGCCAACCCTAAACCACAACCTCCGGTCGCCCGATCCCGGCTTGGGTCGAGACGAACAAAAGGCTCAAAGACCCGAGCGCGCTCTTCGAGTGGGATGCCCGGCCCGTCATCTTCCACTTGCAAGCAGGCGTTGTCACCATCAAACCACAGCCCAACGCGCAGCCGTTTAGTTGAGTAACGTAGCGCATTATTGACCAGATTATCCAATACGCGCTCCATCAAACGCAGGTCAACATCCCCAAAGTCGCCGCGATGAGGGATATCAAGTTCTATCTCGCGTTCACTATGGATCATGCGCATATCCATCACTTTTGTTGTTAACCACTTGGGGAGATCTATCGGTTCCAGATTAAGAGAGACTTGCGGACGATCCAGCCGAGCATAGGTCAACAGCTCATCAATCAGAGCTTCCAACTGACCAATATCATGATTTAATGCCTGTTGTTCACTGGCAGTCAGGTTATCACTCATCGCTAAACGATAACGTAAACGTACCAGTGGGGTGCGCAGTTCATGAGCAATGCCATCAATAAGCATTTTTTTGCTGACAATCAATTTGCTGATGTTGTCTGCCATTTGGTTAAAGGCTAGCCCCAGGCGGCTTAAACTGGATGTCGGGTCAAAGTGGGTTCGTTCGTCAAGGTAACCGGCCCCTAACCGCTGGGCGG
The DNA here is from genome assembly GCF_963892745.1 of Yersinia sp. Marseille-Q3913. NCBI lineage: Bacteria > Pseudomonadati > Pseudomonadota > Gammaproteobacteria > Enterobacterales > Yersiniaceae > Yersinia > Yersinia sp. Marseille-Q3913. The sequence goes on from NZ_CAWQAF010000002.1 coordinate 26,245, forward strand.
CGTTCTCCAATTTAAGCAGATCTTTCCAGTGGGGTCGCATCCAAAGAAATACCGGCAGCGCTAATGACATACCAATCAGGATAAGCAGGGCTAAATCCAACAGCCGCATTTGATGCAGATAAAACAGATAGGGCACCGGGCCAACGGCGAGGACATAATGGCTACGGGGAATGCGTTGCAGGAAGGTATATTCATCATCCAGAGCAATAATCTCACCCGCACGTAGGCGCTTATTCAATCGCTCACCCAGATCCCGCTTATCGAGAGGCTCTATATGCAATTGAAAAGAAAGATTTAAATCCAGTGTGGCGATGGTTTTATTCCAATCCTTTAGCGGGATCTCCCGCAGCTCACTGCGCATCAATGACAGTGAACTTTTCATCAAATCATCCAATGATTGGCGACCCGCACGTTCAGCCGTGACTTTGTAGACCAGCCCGACCAGCATCGCCATCACCATAAAGCAGACAAATAGCAGTAAGAAAAACTGGATAAATAGCTTTCTCATTGCTGCACTGACTCCCAGGCATTGGGGGCGAACAGATAGCCTTTATTGCGCACGGTTTTTATCCGGAAAGGCTCCAGGGCGTTGTCATAGAGTTTGCGACGCAAACGTGAGATAGCCACATCAATACTGCGATCCATGCCGTCATAACTGACGCCACGTAAATTTTTCAGCAGCGCTTCGCGATCCATGATGATTCCGGCATGGGTGGCCAGTTCCCACAACAGATCAAAATCAGAGGTCGATAGGGTGATCTCTTCGTCACTAAGATTGACTTGCCGATTCACCGGATCAATGCAAAGTAAGCCAAAGTGAATGGCATTATGACCGGTCAACGGTGGGCTAATCGTCTCCTTCGACTGCTGCTGATTGTGTTGACGCAGGTGTAGACGTAATCGCGCTAGCAGGACGGCGGGCGGTGTGGTTTTCAGAATATAGTCATTCGCGCCCATTTCGAGGGAGAGAATATGGTTCATATCACTGTCGAGTGAGGTCAGTAATACTATCGGGCCGTCATAATTGGGCCGCAGGTCACGGCAAAGTGTCATGCCATCTTTGCCGGGCAACATGATATCGAGTAGCACCAAATCAGGTTGCTGCTGCTCGATAACGGCTTGTGCGGTATCGCCGCGAGGCTCCACAAACACATCAATATCATGCTTGCCAAGATAGGCCGCAACCAGTTTTCCGACCTCCGGGTCGTCTTCGACAAAAACTATTTTAGTCATGTTTTTCAGTTTATAAAAGTGGCCGGCATTCAGCATAGCGCGTGGTTAGCTGCAATACTATGCACGTAATTTATTCAATTTGTTATTAATGCGAATGACGGATTGCTAGACAACAGGCGAATCATTTCATTATATTAATAAAGTGATTATATCGTCATCTCTATTTAGTTGCGCCAATCGTTTATATCTCAATACCTATGATTAATGAATAGCTGTATCGTTCAGCTAAGGACTGAAGGATGAGTGGCGAAAACACCGGCGCGTCAGCGCACAGTGAAAAAATTTGCTTCGATTACACGGATTTTCTGGCAGCGTCATGCAAAAAGCGCTGGGGCTTTATTGATGCAATTTATGGCGTGATGCCGATTTTTGGGATGGTGGTCAAGTCGAAGGTTGAATTAGAAAAGACGCCACAGGAGCGACTGACAGCTTTGGCGCTACAGGTGCTGTCCACCCAGCTCAGTGATGAAACCAATATTATCCGCTTGATTCGATTAGCAGAACAGCAAGGGATAACGCTGTTGGATATCCAACTGCCTTATCCTTTGGAAACGGCACAACTTGGCATAATAAAGCAAAAATTTCCGCCTACAATGCGGTTAAGTCAGCAGGGCGAATGTTTATCTGTGAATTTATCTGGCGCAGAAGATAGTTAGTCTTTGATATTCGATACCTAAATGGACAGATGAGGCTGTCAGGTCACCTTCAGTCTGCCCATTTGAGCTATCTACTTTTGAACTACCTGCTTTTGAACTATCTACTTTATACATCCTGTTTCATTCATTCAGCGTTCACTCAGTGCATGATGAACCAGGTCGCGGGAAGGGTCGCAACCAATACCAGAGCAATCGCCGTCCGTTCCACTTTGTTGAGCAACCTAAGCCCATCATGACCTTTGCGGGCATAAATAAACACCAGCAATCCCGGGGCATAGAGTAGCGCGGATAGCAGCAGATAGAGCAATCCGGCGGCATAAATCAGCCACAAGCCATACAGACATGCACCACTGGCCACCAGAATCAGACGCCAGTCCTGACGTTGCAACGCCACTTTGAATAAGAAAGCGCCGACGAGAAAATAGGGCACCAGAATCATTTCTGATGCAATCGTCAGCAAGGTGTTGTAGTTGCTGCCGGTCAGCCAGATCAGAACCAGTGCCGCTTGTACCGCACAGTTGGTGAGCCACAGTGATTTTGCCGGTGAATTATGCTTATTCTGCTGACTGAATATTTTCGGGAATGCGCCATGTTTTGCAGCCACCATCGGCACTTCAGCCGCCATAATGGTCCAGCTAAGATAAGCGCCACACACTGAAATAATCAGCCCGGTAGCAATAATCACCTCTCCCCAGGGGCCGATCATTTCGACCATAATGCCCGCCATTGAGGGGTTACGCATACCCGCTAACTCTGCACGCGGCACCACACCGAGGGACAATAGGGTAATCAGCAGGTAAACACAGAGCGCAGAGATAACCGCCAGCATGGTTGCCCGGCCAACGTCTCTCTTGTTGCGCGCTCTGGCAGAGACCACCACCGCACCTTCCACGCCAATAAAGACCCACAGGGTGATCAGCATGGTGTCTTTCACCTGCTGCCAGACTGGGGTATGCAGGGCGATGCCGGTGAAATCAAAACTGAAGGTATCGAGACTGAAGGCCAGGCCGGCCAAAACAATAAAGCCGCCGATGGGCAGCAGTTTTGCCAGTGTGGCCGCCATATTGATACTGGCGGCAGTTTGCACGCCACGTAACACCAGCGCGTGAACCAACCACAACAGCAAGGAAGCCCCTAGTAGCGCCTGCCAGGTATTACCTTCGCCAAAAACAGTGGTGCCCGACTTATCCGTAAAAAAGCTCAATGCAGCAAAAACGATGACTAAATAAGATACATTTGCAATCACCGCGCACAGCCAGTACCCCCATGCGGAAAAGAAGCCGATAAGGTCGCCAAAACCCTCTTTGGCATAGGTGAAAATGCCACCATCCAGATCTGGCCGCAGGCGCGTTAGCAGTAACATGGCAAACGCCAGAAAAATAATCCCGACGCCAGTAATACTCCAGCCAATAAGTAATGCCGCCGGACTGGCCACTTCAGCCATATTTTGCGGCAGGCTGAAGACACCGGCACCCAGCATTGAGCTGAGGACTAGCGCCGTGAGCGCAGTCAGGCCAAGTTTTTTTTCCAATTAGGGTTCCTGATTTTAACAGTATTAATGAATGGTTACTGGCTTGTAAATAGCATTATATGAGGCGGATTAATCAATATTTAACAGATAATAGGCCAGAATTTTCGGAGGATTTTACGGAGTGATAAGCCATCATGCAATGATTAGATATGCGATTTAGGCAAAAAAGTATTCAGTCAGCATTGAACAGAGAAAAGAGCACGGCATAGGGATAGAAAAGGGCAGCGCGCGGCTGCCCTTTTTGTGTTTATCGTGACGGGCAAAAACTATTTGAACAAGTCAGCGCTAACACTCAGGTTACCACCACTTTGGTTCTGCCATTGGCGGGTCACATGGTAATACTTCGCACCCTTGGCTGCAGCACGTTTCGCCACTTCATGAGAGACATCGGTCATGCTGTTAAAGTGGCCGCTAAAGCTAATAGAATCAAAAGGTGCCATTTGCGCCGCAGTAGTGTTGCTCAACTCCTGGATTTGCGTGCCATCAGCCAAGGTGACAGTGTAACGCTTCCCGGTTGATGATTGCGTCTCAAAGAAACGGCCAACATCAGCACTTGGTGTACCTGAAGAGGCAACACCTGGAATTTCAACATTTGCGGCTGCTGCGCCACCGGCTGCCAGTGCAGCACGGCCCGCATCTGAATCTGCCGGGATAACATCTGGGCTTTGTACCGCACGTTTTGCCGCGTCTTGCTTATAGATATAAGCGGTGACAAATTGGTTGCCGCCCTGGTTTGCATCAACCTGACGCACGATAAAGAAAGAGTAAGCTCCTTTCTCTTTCGCTGCTTTTGAAATGGCATCGTTAATATCAGGTTGGCTACGGAAGAAGCCGCTCACTGACACGGTATCATAAGGCTGCAAGGCAAAAGCTTCTGCTTTTGGTAGCTCTTTCACCCCGTTAAAATCACGATACTGGGCTTCTTTGCTCACTTCCGGTGCATCTTTATGATAAACATCGGCCGTTACACGCCAGTTGCCACCATTATTGTTGCTATTGATATCTTGAATATAGAAAGAGTCCGCGCCCAATTTGTCAGCACGGCGGGATACCGCATCAGCTGCTTCATTGATTGCATTAAATCGGCCAGTAATTGTAATGCGATCAAATGGCTTAATGGCTGCTGCTTGCTCTGGTGCGAGTTCTTTTGCCGCATGTGCAGCAGAAAGCGCAGTGAGTGATAGCAATGCCGACGCGATGATCGTGTATTTCAGCTTCATAAAAAATCCTTTCGCCTTGCGCATTAACGTTGATACGTGCGGAACAATTGATGTGTAACAGAATAGCGGATGATTATTACATGTAATAATGGCGGGTGTCTCAGCAATTTATATGACTGAGTGTATGAATACTGAAGTTTCGCCATCGGTACTTTACATTAAGAATCTGGATAAGCTTTACGAATAGTGGCTTTAACGTCATAAGTGTGGGTTATTTACATTTTTCTAACCTGATGCCGCGTCACCACTGGACTGCCTTATTATCGTGAGACTGGTTACTCTTGCGCAAAGTTGCAGGAGATGCCGCTAGTAAATATAATTTTTATAGTGAATTATACAGAGTTCTTTCCGCCTGCCAGTTTTAGTGCGAAAACTGCATCAGAAGCTCAGACAGATATGGATCATCGGTCACATTTTCAGTAGGTTATAGGGAGCTATAACAGAGCAGGTTTGTCAGTATATAGGCAGGATGACATTATTTATCATCAAAGACAGGTAAAAGGGAACATTATGCGTATTGGTGTACCAAGAGAGCGGTTGGCCAATGAAGCCCGTGTCGCAGCAACGCCGAAAACGGTGGAACAATTGCTGAAATTAGGCTTCACCGTGGCGATTGAAAGCGGAGCTGGGCATTTAGCCAGTTTTGACGATGCAGCGTACCAGGAAGCGGGTGCCACCATTACGGATACCACCGATGTGTGGCAATCCGACCTTATCCTCAAAGTGAATGCGCCCCTTGAGGACGAAATTGCGCTAATGCGCGCCGGGAGCACCTTGGTCAGCTTTATCTGGCCGGCGCAGAACCCAGAATTATTGCAAAAACTGGCAGCGCGCCAGGTGACAGTATTGGCGATGGATTCCGTGCCGCGTATTTCTCGCGCCCAATCGATGGATGCCCTGAGTTCCATGGCGAACATTGCGGGTTACCGCGCCATTGTTGAAGCCGCCCACGAATTTGGCCGCTTCTTCACCGGGCAAATCACGGCCGCTGGTAAAGTGCCTCCGGCAAAAGTGGTCATTATTGGCGCCGGTGTTGCGGGGTTGGCCGCCATCGGTGCGGCAGGGAGTTTGGGGGCGATCGTCCGTGCTTTTGACACCCGTCCGGAAGTTAAAGAGCAAGTCCAGAGTATGGGCGCTGAATTCCTCGAACTGGATTTCGAAGAGGAAGCGGGCAGTGGTGATGGCTACGCGAAAGTGATGTCCGAAGCCTTTATCAAAGCTGAAATGGAACTGTTTGCTGCACAAGCCGCTGAAGTGGACATCATTGTTACCACCGCTTTGATCCCAGGCAAACCCGCGCCGCGCTTGATCACCAAAGAGATGGTGGCATCAATGAAATCGGGCAGCGTGATTGTCGATTTGGCCGCGCAGACCGGGGGCAACTGTGAACTGACCGTCGCCGATAAAGTGACCGTCACCGGAAATGGCGTAAAAATCATTGGTTATACTGATTTACCTAGCCGTTTGCCGACTCAGTCATCTCAGCTATACGGCACCAACCTGGTTAACTTGCTGAAATTGCTCTGTAAAGAGAAAAATGGCGAGATTGACATTGACTTCGAAGATACCGTTATTCGCGGTGTAACCGTGGTTAAAACCGGTGAAGTGACCTGGCCTGCGCCGCCTATTCAGGTGTCAGCACAGCCTCAGGCAGCGAAAGCCGCACCGATTGTGAAAGAAGAGGCTAAGCCGACATCACCCTGGCCGAAATATATCATGATGGCGCTGGCGATTGTGCTGTTTGGTTGGTTGGCGAATGTGGCCCCGAAAGAGTTCTTATCTCACTTTACGGTCTTTGCGCTGGCGTGTGTGGTGGGCTATTACGTGGTGTGGAATGTCAGCCATGCGCTGCATACCCCACTGATGTCAGTCACTAACGCCATTTCGGGCATTATCGTCGTCGGCGCGTTGTTGCAGATTGGTCATGGCGGCTGGGTGAGTTTCTTATCCTTTATTGCCGTGCTGATCGCGAGCATCAACATTTTTGGTGGCTTCACTGTCACCCAGCGCATGCTGAAAATGTTCCGTAAAAACTAGTTTTCCAATAAAAAACTCAGTTGGTATAACACCATGACTTATAAGAATGAAGGGGTAACTGATGTCTAGTGGTCTCGTTACAGCTGCGTACATAGTTGCTGCGATTTTATTTATTTTCAGTTTGGCTGGGCTGTCGCGCCACGAAACATCCAAACAAGGTAACACCTTCGGTGTGACAGGGATGGCCATCGCGCTTATCGCGACCATTTTGGGGCCGGACTCCGGTAACGTGGCCTGGATTATCATTGCCATGGTGATTGGTGGTGCCATTGGTATTTATCTGGCGAAGAAAGTCGAAATGACCGAAATGCCAGAACTGGTGGCGATCCTGCACAGCTTCGTTGGTCTGGCGGCGGTTCTGGTTGGTTTCAACAGCTATCTGGATCACGGCACGGCAGTGATGGATGCGGTGATGGTGAACATCCATCTGACCGAAGTGTTCCTGGGTATCTTTATCGGCGCGGTGACATTTACCGGCTCTATTGTTGCCTTTGGTAAATTACGCGGGATTATCTCATCCAAGCCGCTGATGCTGCCACAACGCCATAAATTGAATCTGGTGGCGCTGGTTGTCTCATTCTTGCTGATGATCCTGTTCGTCAAAACCGATAGCCTTGCCCTGCAAGTGCTCGCGTTGTTATTGATGACCGTGATTGCGCTGGGCTTTGGCTGGCACTTGGTGGCCTCTATTGGGGGTGCAGACATGCCAGTTGTGGTGTCAATGCTGAACTCCTACTCCGGTTGGGCCGCGGCGGCGGCAGGTTTCATGCTGAGCAACGATCTGTTGATTGTGACCGGTGCTCTGGTGGGTTCTTCTGGTGCAATTCTGTCGTACATCATGTGTAAAGCGATGAACCGTTCGTTTATCAGCGTGATTGCCGGCGGCTTTGGTACTGATGGCTCTTCTACCGGTAATGCTGAAGAGATGGGCGAATACCGTGAAACCAATGCGGAAGAAGTGGCTGAACTGCTGAAAAATGCTAGCTCGGTTATCATCACTCCGGGTTATGGCATGGCGGTAGCGCAGGCACAATACCCGGTGGCTGAAATCACAGCAAAACTGCAAGCTCGGGGGATCAAAGTGCGCTTTGGTATTCACCCAGTTGCGGGTCGTTTGCCGGGTCATATGAACGTGTTATTGGCCGAAGCGAAAGTTCCTTACGACGTGGTGTTGGAGATGGACGAAATCAATGATGATTTCTCAAGCACCGATGTGGTGTTAGTGATTGGTGCCAACGACACCGTTAACCCGGCAGCTCTGGAGGATCCACGCAGCCCAATTGCAGGTATGCCAGTGTTAGAAGTGTGGAAAGCGCAGAGTGTGATTGCCTTTAAACGTTCAATGAACACCGGCTATGCTGGCGTGCAAAACCCATTGTTCTTTAAAGAGAATACTCAAATGTTATTCGGCGATGCCAAAGAGAGCGTAGAAGCCATTTTACGCGCGCTGCAATGATTACGTAGTACAGATGAAGGGCCACACAATGTGGCCCTTTTTTTCGCTTAATAATGAGGGAGTGGGGAGGGGGACTTATTCTGTATCATCCTGATCTTCATTGCCTTCTATTGGGCAGGTAAATCCTTCTGGCTTAATGGCCAGCAAATCACATTTAAGATGGTCGATCACATGTTCTGTGGTGTTGCCAATAAAGGCGGCAGACAATCCGGTACGACCTAACGTCCCCAGCACCACCACGCCAGCCCGCAAATGCTCAGCCAAATCAGGGATAACCTCTTCAGGTAATCCTTTCTCTACATGGGTGAATTTCTCATCGATACCAAACTGCTGGCGCAAGGCTTTCATCGCCACCAAATGCTGACCACGAATAGCATCGTTATAGACGCTCGGGTCAAAATCAGGCAATTCAATGGCAATATTAATCGGCGTAACCGGATAGGCGCTGATCAAATGCACTTGAGTTTGGTTAACATTCTCGGCGAGTTCGAGGGTCTCTTTGACTAACCGCAGATTGAGCGGGTCATGAAGTGGGTCTTCGCTTGAGAGATTGACGGCCACCAGCGCGGTGCCACTTTCCGGCCAGGGCTGATCTTTGACCATCCAGACAGGACATGGACATTTGCGCAGTAAGTGCCAGTCAGTTGGCGTGAAAATGATCGACTCTAGCCGGTCATGTTGATGGGCCATTTTTAGCAGCAAATCGTGTTTGGCTTTCAGCACTTCCTGAATAATGGCTTCATAGGGGCGGTTATGCCACACCACTTTGATTTCAATCGGGATACCGGCATCAATATAGAACCGACACTGCTCGCTTATCCATGCAGAACGCTGGCTGATAACCCCTTTACGCATTGCGGTGCGCTCATCAGGTGACAGCAAAGTCGTCATATCATATGACAGATCATAAATAGGCAAAAATGCTTTGATTGTGCCGCCATTGCGCTGCACAAGGTAAACTGCACGTCTTAATGCAGGTTGATCATCCTGATTGGGGTCAATAGCAACCAGAATATTCTGATACTTTGCCATAGAGTCTCCTTACAACCGTGAATTAACAGTATGTTAGTTAAAGAGTAAACCATGAGAGTGAAAGTGGGTAGGTGGGAGATAGAACCAGACCAATAATATTGATCTGGTCTGGTCTACGATGGCACTACAGAGCGGCTCTTGGATTACCAGCTAACTTGCCCAAGGCCTCGGTATTCTCGATTGTGATGTATTTACCTTTCACACTCAGAATTTCGCTTTTCTGGAAACGGCCCAGTAAGCGGCTGATGGTTTCGACGGTCAAACCTAAATAGTTACCGATATCACCCCGTGTCATGGTGAGACGGAATTCACGCGGAGAGAAACCGCGTTGCGCAAAACGGCGTGAAAGATTATAGATAAAGGCCGCCAGGCGCTCTTCTGCATTCTTTTTCGACAGCAGTAAAATCATATCTTGATCGCCTTTGATCTCGCCACTCATCAGGCGCATCATCTGCTGACGCAGGTTGGGCATCTTGCCGGATAAGTCATCCAGCGTATCAAACGGGATCTCACAGACCATTGAAGTTTCCAGCGCCTGCGCAAAACTTGGGTGCTGTAAATTACTGATAGCATCGAAACCGACCAAATCACCCGCCAGATGGAAACCGGTAATTTGCTCGTCACCCTCTTCGGTGATGGTATAACTCTTTATGGTCCCGGAACGGATGGCATACAGGGATTTGAGTTCATCACCTGCTTTAAACAGCGCCTGTCCTTTCTGAATAGGTTTTTTCCTTTCAATGATATTGTCGAGCTGATCCAGCTCATTTTCATTTAAGGTAAACGGTATACAGAGCTGGCTGATACTGCAATCCTGACAGTGAATTGCACAACCACCAGACTGAATACGTCGGATTACGCGTTTTTCCGGGATCATAGGGTATTCCCAATAATATTGATATGCGTCAATTTTAACATCTTTTCTTGCGTCTGATAAGTGCAAGAACGGTTAGCATGCTAAAAGATAACCCTCATGCATTAATAACCAGCGTTTTCGCTCCACCCCACCCGCGTAACCGGTCAATGCACCTTGCTGCCCGATCACTCGATGACAGGGCACGACAATCGAGATAGGATTCAGACCATTCGCCATGCCGACGGCGCGTGAAGCTGTCGGCCGGTTGATTCTTTGCGCCAATTCGCCATAGCTAATGGTTTCGCCGCAGGGTATTTTCCGCAACTCCTGCCACACCTGACGCTGAAAATCAGTACCGGCGGTTTTCACCGGTAAATCGTCAATGATGCTCAACTCGCCGGCAAAATAGCGCTGCATACTGTCACTCAGCCCGCCGGGATTGCGTTTCTCCACCAGTGTAAAGGTATCCGCGCGGTAATGATGGCGTAGCAACTTTATCAGACGCTCATAATGATCGCTCCAATCGATGGCGCGTAACCGGTGCTCTTTGTCTGCTATCAGTACCAGTTCACCCTGCGGGGTCGCCATTCGATCAATAAAAAACGTGTCCATAACTCTCCGCTAACTAGCTGCCATCGGCCGATAAATATTTTACTGATAATTATTGCATGAAATATGGCTTCAATAGATACCTATCATGGTGCCAGGTTAAAAACCTGCTTTTATCGTGATGATAATCGCATAACCCAGAAAGTTTAGTTATAAGGTCAGGGTGGGCGAAACGGCGATTAGCCGTTAGGATGCCGGGCACCGCTGTTACCACAAGTACTCGACACATTAAATGATCCCACATAAATGGCGATAATAGCTATTTGGCGTAGAAATGATGTGCTCTAGGTTCATGACCAGAGACTATTAATTAGCTATTATCGGCATAATCATCATTTTTTATTTGCCACATAATATTAAATAAGGTTGATATCCACGTGGAATCGGAATCGAAACCTGCACGCATCCTAATCAGCGCCTGTTTGATGGGAAAACCGGTGCGCTATAACGGCAGCGCGCTCTCTGTCAGTGATGACATTATTCAGCGCTGGCAGGACGAAGGGCGCTTAGTTCTGGTTTGCCCTGAATTGGCCGCTGGAATGCCAGTACCACGCCCGCCCGCGGAAATTCAGCAAGGTAACGGTGAGGCGGTGCTGCAAGGGCAGGCGCGGGTGATTGAGCAGTGGGGCAATGACGTCAGCCGCGAATTTCTGCAAGGGGCTTATCAGGCATTGGAATTGGCGCAAAAGCACCATTGCACATTGGCAATTTTGACCGAAGGTAGTCCATCTTGTGGCAGTAGCCGCATCTATGATGGTCACTTCAATGGCACCCAGCGTACCGGTCAAGGGGTCACTACTGCACTATTGCGCCGCCATGGGATTACGGTTTTCAGCCATCTCCAACTTGAGCAGGCGGATGAATTTTTGCGAAGCTCTTCGCAGATTCAGGTTAAAAGCTAATAAATGTCATAAAATATCGCTATGCTGTATAAATAAACAGTTGTTGTGCGAAATCGTAATTTTGGTCACTTAATCTTTATTGAAATCATTAAGTCGAGGTAACGATATGACATTTAAAATAGTGGAAAAACAGCCGAAAAAAGTCGTCAGTATCCGGCTCATTGGCCCTTATCATGAGACGATCCCGCTAGGTTTTAAGCAACTATCATCTCTCTACTCCCAGCACCAGATCCCAGCTAAAGAGTGGCTGGCGCTCTACTGGGACAATCCAGAAACCAATCCTCCTGCTGAATTACGAGCGGATGTTTCCCTGTCTGTTGCTGATGATTATATTTTGCCAGCACAACTTAGCGACCAACTGACAGTGCAAGAGATCCCCGGCGGTTTGTACGCGGTGTACCACACCCGCGTGACAGACGATGATTACGCCAAAGCATGGGGTGAATTATATCATCATCACCTGCCGCAAAGTGGTTATCGCCCGGCGGAAGGGGCATGTTATGAGGTCTACCTCAATGACGGCTTGACCGACGGCTACTTTGATATCGATATCTATCAATCCGTCGAGAAAGCACTTTAATAGCTAGTTGCAGTCGAGAATAGCCTAGTTGCAGCCGAGCAGAGCAGTTCGGCTGCAATCGTGGTCACACTTCCTTTATTTCTGCGGTGAGAAATAACTGACTTAACCAATCACTGAAAACGCGCACGCGCGGCGAAAGTTGACGATTATGAGGATACAGGAAAGAGACGGGCATCGGTGGTGGCGTGTAGTCGGGCAATATCTCGACCAGTGTCCCGGCGACTAAATCAGGTGCTATGTGATAACGCGGCGCCTGAATAATTCCCAATCCCAATCGCGCGGCTGCCACAAAGCTTTCAGCACCAGTGACCGACAGAATCGCCGGTAATTTCACTTGCAGAGTTTCAGAGGATAAACGTGGCACTGACAGCTGATATGAATTTCCCACTTTTGCGTGACCACTCAATGCGGTGTGGGAGCTAAACTCGAGTGGCAATAATCCGCCGGTGGCGCTGGAGCGAAAGCCAACCATTTGATGTCCACTCAACTGAGTTGGCAACACGGGGGTGCCATGCTGCTGTAAGTATTGCGGTGCCGCACAGGTGACTTGCGGTAACAGTGCGATTCGGCGCGCCACCATGTCGCTATCTTGCAAATTACCGACACGTAACACGCCGTCAATCCCTTCGCGGATCAGATCGACTAAGCGATCGCCTTCGCTGATAAATAACTCAATATCAGGGTATTGAGCTATGAAATCAGGTAACTGCGGCAAAACAAAATGGCGGGCTAATGTACCTTGCACGTCAATGCGCAGCAAACCTCGAGGTTTAGCATCGGCAAACGCCATTTCAGCATCTTCAATGTCGGCTATGATCCGCAGGCAGCGCTGATAGTAAGCTTCTCCATCCAGTGTCGGGCTGACATGGCGGGTCGTTCGTTGTAATAAGCGAACCTTTAAACGCTTTTCGAGCTGCTTAATCGCATCCGTGACGGTAGAACGTGGCAAATTTAACTCTTGCGCGGTTTGGGTAAAACTGCGCTGTTCCACTACCCTGATAAACACCCGCATTGCATCTATTCTGTCCACGTTATTGTTCGCATTATTCGGATAGTATTATCGAATAATAGGGGATTATCCGAAACAGTAAAGATGCCATTCTCTGTTTGCTGATTTGAACGACCATTTTCCACATCTATTAATGGCAGCTAGCGAATCAGCACTAACGATATAACTTAGATTCAGGAGAATATTATGGTGAATACCACTCAGCAGGTCGCTATTGTTACTGGTGCATCACGGGGGATTGGCGCAGCAATAGCCGAGCGTTTGGCGCAGGAGGGTTATACCGTGCTGATCAATTATTCACGGGCTGACAGTGAGGCCGAAGCATTGGTGCGAAAAATTCAACAAGCGGGCGGCAATACCTTGAGCGCGAAAGCCGATATCAGTGATGCTGTCGCCGTGGCACAACTATTTACTACCGCAGAAGCGGCTTTCGGCGGTGTCGATGTGCTGGTGAATAATGCCGGAATTCTGTCTCTTAGCTCGATTGCCGACAGTGATGATGAGCATTTTGATCGCCAGATTGCCATCAACCTGAAAGGGAGCTTTAACGGGATGCGTGAAGCGGCTAAACGCCTAAGAGCAGGGGGGCGCATTGTTAATTTTTCAACCAGTGTGGTGGGATTGAAACTGGAAAAATATGGGGTTTATGCGGCAACCAAAGCGGCCATTGAAACCATGACGGCAATCCTGGCAAAAGAGTTGCGTGGCCGCAATATTACCGTCAATGCAGTCGCACCGGGGCCAACCGCAACAGATCTCTTTCTCAATGGAAAATCGCCAGAACTGATTGAAAAAATGGCAAAAATGGCACCACTGGAAAGATTAGGCACCTCAGAGGATATCGCGGCGGCAGTGGCCTTTCTGGTGGGCAAAGATGGCGGCTGGATCAACGGGCAAGTCCTGCGCGCCAATGGGGGGCTGATCTAACCCCTAAAGTGAAACCGCTAAAATAGTCTCTGGGGGATAACCTAACAGGATAAGGGAAATAATTAATATCGACTGTCATAAAAGCGTCATTCGCTTGTTCTAGTATCCGTTGCAACCAATTAATACAAATTGTATTACTGTTTTACAACAAGGAATTATACTGATGCAGAACCGCGAATCCTCTTTTATCCGTCGTCATTCATTATCCGCGATCGCGTTATCCACCCTGATGCTAAGTAGCGCGCTGTTCACGCCCAATGCCATTGCTGCCGCTACCGGTTTATATGATCGCAGTGCCCAAGGTGATGTAACCCAATTTGGTGGCGCGCGCCGTTTGACCGGTGATCAAACCCAGGCACTTCGCGATTCGCTCTCCAACAAAACAGTGAAAAACGTCATTTTACTGATTGGCGATGGTATGGGGGATTCAGAAATCACCTCGGCACGTAACTATGCCATGGGCGCTGGCGGTTTCTTTAAAGGGATTGATGCCCTGCCGCTGACGGGGCAATACACGCACTACTCATTAGATAAGAAAACACAAAAACCGGATTACGTCACTGACTCCGCCGCCTCTGCTACCGCATGGTCATCCGGCGTGAAAACCTATAATGGTGCCTTGGGCGTTGATGTGTTTGGTAAAGATCATGTCACGTTACTGGAACTGGCTAAAAAAGCGGGTAAAGCAACCGGCAATGTCTCTACCGCTGAATTGCAAGATGCCACCCCTGCGGCACAGTTTGCTCACGTCACGGGGCGAAAATGCTATGGCCCAGAAGAGACCAGTGAGAAGTGCGGCACTAATGCGCTGGAAAATGGTGGGCGTGGCTCCATTACCGAGCAGATGATCGCCGGACGTGCTGATGTCACCCTCGGCGGTGGTGCTAAATCCTTCAGCCAGCTGGCCAAAGCGGGTGAATGGAAAGATAAATCCTTACGTGACCAGGCCTTGGCCCGAGGTTATGTGATTGTCGAAAACCTCGACGACCTGAATGCCATCAAACAAGCTGACCAACAAAAACCGCTGTTGGGGCTATTCAGCGCAGGCAATATGCCGGTGCGCTGGCAGGGGCCGAAAGCCTCCTACCATGGCAACCTGGATAAACCGCCGGTGGTTTGTGAAAACAATGCTGAGCGCACCAAAGAGGTTCCAACATTGGCTGTCATGACTGAAAAAGCGATTGATCTGCTGAAAACCAATGAGAAGGGCTTCTTCTTACAAGTGGAAGGGGCGTCAATTGATAAACAAGACCACGCAGCTAACCCTTGCGGCCAGTTTGGTGAAACCGTCGATTTGGACGAAGCGGTGCAAAAAGCATTGGAGTTTGCCCGCGCTGACGGTAATACATTAGTTATTGTGACGGCAGACCATGCGCACTCCAGCCAAATTATCGAAGCTGATGCTAAAGCGCCAGGTTTGACCCAGGCATTAACCACCAAAGATGGGGCGGTAATGGCGATAAGTTACGGCAACTCTGAAGATGATTCCCAAGGGCATACCGGTACGCAATTACGTATCGCCGCTTACGGCCCGCACGCCGCAAACGTTGTGGGTCTGACGGATCAAACTGATCTGTTCTTTACCATGCGCGATGCCATGGCAATTAAATAAGTCATAATCCATTGCGATTAAACAATCCCGGTATAGTAATAGCCGGGATTTTTCATTTTTATTTCCGTCATTGCATCAGATTATTGTGCATCTATAAAAAACTAAATGCGCCCATAAAAGGTCATTCTTGCCGTTTCGGATAACGCAATATTCGGCTGTGCATTATAGGCCAATACCACCAACATGCGCGTGATATCTCCTTGGGTGGGGGTAACACGGTGAATGGCATTTTGCCCGCGGAATAACACTAAATCACCGGGTTCAATCTGCAATGTTTTAGGGACAATCCGTTGATTTAATAATTGTTCCACGCCGGTGTAATTCATCTCGCCATTATCGGCATCACGCATCTCTTCAATATATTCAAAAACGCCACCGGCCTGAGGTTTTTGTACCAATAAAGTAATAGCAAACGACGAGTTATCAAAATGCCAACCCAGCTCCTGGCCTTGACTGGCATAGTGTAAGTTAATTGACGAAAGCGGATCCGCGTAGGGATAGAGCTGATTTTCATCTAATACGGCACAGAGAAAATCTTGAAAATCTTTGGCGTCATAGAGTGTGCGTAGTGCGGAATTCGCCGGGATCTCCTCGTCGGTAATACAGCCTTTTGACGAGGTGACTAACCGATTTCGCGGATGGTCAGCTGGGAAGGCGGGGTCTGGCTTGGTTAGATAAACATTATGCTGATTAGCGGCATAATAGGCTTGATACTGCTGTTCGACCCCCTCCTGCTTAATGCTGGCTAGCACCTGAGGTAATAAAAAGTCCGATAATATCAGTGCACCGGAGGTTTCAAGGGTGCTCTTACACTGTGCAATGAACAGCGCATCGCTGATTGGATGGGCGGCCATATTAATAATTTCAGCTAATTTCTGCATATATCCCCACCGTGGTGCTCAATGTTACGGGTTGATGTTTCACCAAAAGCTACGGAATTTATGCCATGGTTGCATAGACTTTACTAGCTGAATGCATAATCAACTGGCATAATTGATTTATTACAGGCTTAAGCCTACTGTATTGTTGTCTGGACAATATTTAAATTTAAAACTGACTTATTACTTAACCTATAAATTTGACTTAAGTACAAATTAAGGCTTTTTATACACTTTTTTACTCTAATCCATTGCTAACTAAAGCGTGTATAAAAAGAATTTTTTATTAAAAATCGCCATTAAAGGCAGTATAAAAATTAGCAGTTTAAGATAGGGGCATATAAAGCATCGTGGCTAAGAGAAAATCTACCGGTACTGGCTGGGTTATCCTACTGATAGTCGTTTTAGGGCTGATCACCGGGATCCCAAGAGAGGCGTGGATTGCACTAAGCGCGGCTATCTTATGCCTATTTTTTGTTTGGCAAAACCTCAAAGGGGCTAAGCCCCGCCTTAGTCCAGTCATTAGCAGTGACATGCAGAAAACTGCCGCTATCCCCGATCTGGGGGATTACCCGATGACCCCTTCGCAACTGGAACCGGAACATACCACGGATAACAATAGCACTAAGCAAAATCCACCCGTGGAAGAGGCCAGCAAACCTGAGGCGAAACAGCCCGAAATATCCCGCGGTTCTCTAGCTCGTGCATCATGGCTGCGCCCTGGTGAACTGGCGGTAGTCGCCGGAATCAACTTACCGGATGGCATGGTTTACATTGGTAATAAATACAAAAGTAATCGTACCGGTGCCGAGCCTGCATTTATTAATCCATCAATGGATGTCGCGGAAACAGAGAGTGATACCTCATTACCGCTGATTGATAATGCGCCCGACTATTCGACATGCTCACCGGAAGCAAGACGAGCTTATTTACAGTGGTTATCAGAAGGTCGTAAATCTCCTACAGCGCAGATTGGTTATGTTTTCTTATTTTTCTATGGCTTAGAACATCGAATATTGGTTGATGCCCCCATAGATCCCGTGGCAAAAAGGGAACTACCTACTCTTGAGGCTGAGATTAACCGCCTGTTAGGAATTTATGGAAAAAATAATGCGTTCAACCACTACGCGCAGAATTTATTAGTTTATCTCTCTCGAGTGAATATCGAAGAGAAACTCTATTTGTCGCCTCCGCCACCCACACGGGATTCGTCAACGGAGTTACCACTGGCACTGCTGGTTGGGTTAGGGCAGTTAGCTGTTGACCAAAAAACCTTGCCCGCAGCCTGGGCACTTGCCTGGGGCGAAGCCGATCCGGCAATAAACCAGAATATCTCGATGGCCCATTGCGCTGATATTTTCTCCTCCCTCTTCCAGCAGCGTTATCGGGAAAAGTATGGCGATGGATTTTTATTACCGGTGAATAAAACCAAGCTGCTGATATTTTACCGTCCAGCGTCTGCGGGGTTAATCGGGCAAGAGTTCTTCCAACAAATGGGCGAGTTGCCCAATGTGGCCGTGTGCAAAGCTCACCGAGATAAACTACGGGCAATATTTGAGTCTTGTCAGCAAGACCTCGATATTTATAACCGCTTTGCCAGTGTTAACCCAAAGAAAAAAATGTCGCTGGAGGGGCAGTTATTAATGCCCATACCTTTGTGGTCTGAGGCATTAAAAACTGAATTAGAGAGCATCAAAGCAAGGGTAGGTTATGGGTTATTGCTGATCACACTGGAAGAGATTTTTCTTCGGCTCAGCACCGCTTGTGATACCAAACCCTTGGAGCGCATTACTCGCAGTCAGGTAATGGCACTCACTTTTGCCCTGGCCTCTTTGCAAGTGGGTATTGAACCTGATGTCAGAGCGGATAATCGCACTCCAGTGCTGCAAGATACTGTGGCTCTATTTCCTATTGAGTCGATGGTGGCTGAATCTGCGAGCTTTGCCGCATATCGTGTCACTATGTTGGCAGTGGAACTCGCTTGTGCTGCAGTGATGAACGATGGGCATATCGGCGAGCCTGAATCACTGATTCTAACTCGGCATATTGATGCCTGGGGTTATTTAAGCCCTGGTCAGCGTATGCGCCTAAAAGCCTATCTCCAACCTGGCATTAGAAAAAATAATACCTTGTTGGCACTGAAAAATAATCTTGAGCCGCTCTCGCTGGATAATCGCCGTGCTATTGCGCGTTTCCTGGCACACTTAATGCAAGTGGAGGGAACTATCACCCCACAAGAAGTGAAATTCCTTGAGCGGGTGTATAAGCGTTTTGCCTTAGACAGTAAATGGGTTTATACCGACCTTGATAGTCGGGCTACGCCAATGACATTAAGTCTACCGTCCCCAACTTCTGAAATTATTAATAATACCGATCGGATTAATCTGCTAAAGAGTGAGAGTCTGGAGCTGGTAAAATTGCTCGAAAACCTATTTGTCACCGAAAACGTCGTGGCGCAGACCCCGGAAGAGATTCATCCACAGTCAATGAGTGCCATCGCGGCTAATTTAGCTGAAAGCACAGTCACATTCTTGAAATTGCTTATTTCACGTGACACTTGGGATCGTGAGAAGTTGGTTGATATCGCGGCAGATATGGAAGTTAAACTCGATGATGCTCTGGTTGAGATTAACCGCAAAATTTTAGCCGCATTTGATGCGCCGCTAATCACTGGCGAGGCGACGATTGCCATTAACCGTGATATATCCGCAGCACTGCTTATATGATAGTCAGCGTAGCTTGAGCTAAGTGATAATAGCCGCTACCATAGCGCGCCTAATGATATTAGAGAGATAACAGTGATGAAATACCAATGGATATTGTTCGATGCGGATGAAACTTTATTTCACTTTGATGCTTATCAAGGGTTAAAGCTGATGTTTTCGCGCTTTAATGTGGATTTCTCCGTGCAGGATTTCGATCACTATCAATTGGTTAATAAACCGCTATGGGTTGATTATCAAGACGGTAAGATATCTGCCAGCGAATTACAAAACACCCGTTTTGAAATGTGGGCGGAAAAATTAGGTGTGACGGCAACGCGTCTGAACAGTGAGTTTTTAGTGGCGATGGCTGATATTTGTTCATTATTACCGGGTGCACGTGAGTTAGTCGATGCATTGAGCGGTAAAGTGAATATGGGTATCATTACCAATGGTTTTACCGGATTACAGACCATTCGGTTAGAGCGCACTGGCTTAAAAGATATATTCTCCCCACTCATTATTTCTGAAGAGGTCGGGGCAGCTAAACCTGATGTGGCGATCTTTGAGTATGCTTTTAATTTAATGAATCATCCGGCGAAAGAGCAGATTCTGATGGTGGGAGATAACCTCCATTCGGATATTCAGGGCGGTATTAATGCGGGTATTGATACCTGCTGGCTCAATATGCATGGGGCCGCACTGGATGATGATATCTCACCGCGCTATCAAGTCAGCTCATTAGCTGAATTACAGAAATTATTACTGGCGTAATCAACACTCTGCCAGCCAGGAGAGGCCGTTAACGGCATATTACCGCAACGGCCAGCTTAAAATTATCTATCCGTTCTGAATTACACCTTATACAGATTATACCCCAACGCTTTTGCTACGTGAGCCACCATTTTCTGTCCGCGAACACTATTGCCGATAGAATCTAACGGCGGTGAAAAACCAGCAATAGCCATCACCCCTGGAACCACGGCTAATATTCCCCCGCCGACACCACTTTTACCCGGTAAGCCGACACTGTATGCCCAGTCACCGGAGCTACCATATAAACCCTCCATAGTCATCTCAGCCAAAATAAAGGGGATGTTACTGGCAGTTAATACCCGCAATTTGCTGATAGGATTAATGCCAGCGGCAGCAAAAGTGGCACCGATAGTCGCCAGCTCAATGGTATTTAGCAATGTTGAGCATTGGCGAGTATAAACTTCGCACGCCTCCATCGGGTCACAATACATCGCCCCGGCAGAGTAGAGTAACCAGGCAATTGCACGATTGTGGAAGTTTGTTGTTTGTTCCGATTGGTTCACTTCATCCGACAAACTAATGGGAGCACCGGATAATTGTTGCTGGATTTGCAGAATATTACTCCAACGAGCCTCGCTATTATTGGCTTGAATTATGCTCACGGTGGACATTGCACCCGCATTAACCAATGGTGATAATGGCTTGCCCTGATGTAATTCAAGCGCCATAACTGAATTGAAGGGTAAACCAGTAGGATCAGCGCCGACTTTTTCTTGTACCTGTTGCGGGCCGACATCTTCCAGTGCCAGCGCGAGTGTACATATTTTAGAAATAGATTCGATGGCAAAGCGATATTCTGTATCACCTGCCGCAATAATATCACCATCAATGGTCACCGCCGCCAGGCCAGCTAATGATGAGGGAATACTGGCCAGATAGGGGATATAACTGGCGTTACTCCCACCATCAATAGTTGAATATTGTCGATGCGCTTTATTAACGCTGTGTTGCAGCACTTTTAAGTCAGATTTCATCATCCCACTCCACAGTGAGTTACAGTTATCAGCCCGTTGATTACTCTGATTTTTCTGTTTTCTAATCTATATTCTCACCCTGAATGCTCATGTTCTCCTCAGTTATTAACCTCTCTGCGGGCAGGCCGGGATGGCTATTTGCCGCTTGCCAGGTAAAGGGGGCGAAATCAGTTTTTTCATCACGCCAGTGGGGTTTACGCACCGCATAAATCAGCAGCGGTAAAATAAAGAAGAACAGGGTGGCGATAATTAAGATGCCGACATAAGTTTCTGGGCTGCCGATGGCAATTTGACTGGGTGGCACAAAACTGAGCAGGAAAACCAAAATTGAACCAATCCAGCCAGCGCCACCAATAATCCACATACCCATTTCTCCACCAGGAATACGATAGGGGCGAGGGCGTTGTGATTGGCTATAGCGCAGATAGATGGCGGAACTAAACATCAGGATATACATAATAAGATAGAGAATAACGGTTAATTGGCTGAGGATTTGAAATGCCGCTTGCACCGAAGGTAAGATGACAAACAATATTGATAACAGAGAGACGAGCAGTGCCTGTAATAATAAAATATGTGTTGCCATGCCATTCTTGTTGGTGTGTTGCCACCAGCGGGGTAAATAACCGGCTTTTGCCACGGTTAATAACCCGGTTGAAGGGCCACCGACCCAGGTTACCACTCCGGCCAATACCCCGATAGCCAACGCAATAGCCATTATCGGGCTGAGCCAATGCAATCCGGCCCACTGGAACATATCTGAATAGGCCACCAGAATACTTTGCGTCAGATTAATGTCAGTTTTCGGAATAATAAAAGCGATGGCGAGGGTGCCAAATACAAAAATAATCACCGTTCCCAGCGCGGATAACATAATGGCAATGGGATAATTACGATTAGGATTATCCACATCCTTAACATGAATCGCATTCATCTCCATACCGGCATAGAACAGAAAAATACTGGCGGCTAAAACAATATTGTTAAAATCGGAAAAATCAGGGATAACTTCATCCCATGCCAGTGTTATCTGGGGTGCTCCGCCAGCA
This sequence comes from Yersinia sp. Marseille-Q3913, assembly GCF_963892745.1. Taxonomy (NCBI): domain Bacteria; kingdom Pseudomonadati; phylum Pseudomonadota; class Gammaproteobacteria; order Enterobacterales; family Yersiniaceae; genus Yersinia; species Yersinia sp. Marseille-Q3913. The sequence goes on from NZ_CAWQAF010000002.1 coordinate 48,324, forward strand.
AACAGATAAGCAAATCCCAAAATAATCAGAATAATGGCCGGAATGATGGTGCCGATAATACCGCCCCATTTGGACACTCTGGCAAAGGTGGCGACCCCTTTAAAGGCAATAAAGGTCGCCAGCCAATACACAATTAACACAATACTCAGCACGAAGAATTTATTGGCCGATAGCGCCTCATCCCAGCGCTGATTAGGGCCAATAAAAGCCAGCGAGACTGCCGCAAAAGTTAATACTGTCGGGAACCAAACCGTGACCTCTATCCAAAGCATAAACATGGCTAAAAATGCCCAACGTGGGCCAAAAGCCTCACCGACCCAGCGAAATACGCCCCCTTTTTCGGGCCAACCGGTCGCTAATTCAGCCGCCACCAGAGAGACGGGAATAAGAAAAAAAATGGCGGCGAAGATATAATAAAAAATAGAACTTAATCCGTATTCAGCTTCAGCGGGTAAGCCTCTTAAACTGACAACGGCAACAATATTCATAATAGCCAATGTGGCGATGCCGAGCTTCCTGGTGGCCACCGGCTTGGGTTGATTATTTGCCATAAATATCCATCCTTTAATTTCTGCAATTAAGCCGGCAAGTTCTATGTGTGCTTGAAACTATTCTGCTGGGCAACGCCATGGAGTTCGGGGTGTTCATGCAAATAGTGGAGTGAGCATTTAATGTCATCCAGTAATAGCGCGGCAAAATCCATTTCGAATCCGCGACGACACATAATTCGCATCACCACAATATCGCTGGCATGGCCGGTTAGTGTAAAGGCGGGTACTTGCCAACCTCGCAGTCTTAATCTTTCAGAGAGGTCATACAGGGTATAACCCGTTTTAGCGCCCTCCTTAATTTTGAAGCAAACAGCGGGTAACCCCTCTTTAGGATCACCGGTGCAGATAAATTCATAGGGGCCCAGTGGCGCAATCGCCTGACTTAAGAAGTTTGCGACCTGATAGGCAGCTTGTTGCACTTTGGTATAACCTTCGCGGCCCAATCGGATAAACTCATAATATTGAGAGATAACCTGTCCCGCTGGGCGGGAAAAATTGATAGCAAAAGTCCCAACTTGCCCGCCAAGGTAATCCACGTTAAAGATCAGCTCATCCGGCAGCGCGGCTTGATCACGCCAGATAACCCAGCCGCAGCCCAGTGGGGCCAAACCATATTTATGGCCTGATGTGCTGATGGATTTCACCCGGGGGAGACGAAAATCCCATTTGATTTCTGAGGCGACAAAAGGCGCGAGGAAACCGCCACTCGCCGCATCGACATGAATATCAATATCTAACCCTTTCTCTTGCTGTAGCTTATCCAATGCCTGGTGCAGAGGTTCGGGGAACTCATAGTTTCCTGTGTAGGTCACGCCGAAAGTCGGGACGACGCCTATGGTATTCTCATCACAGGCAGCAATCATACGCTGCGCATCCATAAAGTAATTCCCCGGTTCCATGGGAATTTCACGGATTTCGACCTCCCAATAACGTGCAAATTTGTGCCAGCACACCTGAACAGGGCCGCAGACCAGATTAGGTTTATCGGTAGATTTACCCGCGGCTAACTGCTTTTTACGCCAGCGCCACTTCATCGCCATGCCCCCTAACATGCAGGCTTCGGATGAACCTATGGTATTGGTCCCCGTGGCCTGGCCGTTAATGGGTTTTGGCGCATACCAAAGATCAGCCAGCATATTGACGCAGCGTAAATCGATGGCCGCTGATTGTGGATACTCCTCTTTATCGATCCAGTTTTTATTAATCGACAAGTCCATTAGCTTATGGACATATTCATCATCCCAGGTTTGACAAAAGGTGGCTAAATTTTGGCGTGCATTACCATCTAAAAAAAGTTCATCACTAATAATTTGAAAAGCAATATCCTCGCGCATCTCTTTTAAAGGGAAATGGCTCGACTCTGCAATATAGCGAGAGGATTGCGAACCAAACCTGGAGTCCAATAATTCTTCTTGCAATTTATTTACGGTGTTACTAATCATGATTTAATAACCGTGTTGTATGAGTGAGAGTTTTAAACGTAGACGGGTAAATTATATGGCGCAAGGTTTAAGTTGATATAATTAAATTACTTTTATTAGCAAATTAATTATTTGAATTGACTGAGTTTTTAAATTGGCAATTAGATCGTTATAGCGATAGTTTATTATTGGGCTAATTACATCGTGGCGTGTGTGAATTATTTTATTGAATATTAAATTGAATGAGTGGTTATAAAACGGGTAGCTGAGAATGTATTTTATTATAAGTCCATGCTGTCCAGTTAACCTTTGTTGATGCGGTGTTTAAAAATTAGGCAGTAAAATGAAAATTATCTCTCAACAAGACAGAGTAGTTACTGTATTAAGATAAAACAATCTAAATATTCCGCAATTAATTTTTCCAGCTGGATTAGGGTATAAATATTATTGATAATATATATGTTGGATAATATCGAAAAACCAAGGAGCTTCATATGTATATGATTGACTATAATAGTTTTCGTGCTGTTAAATCCTTTAACTCCCGTGTGCGATTCTTAGTTTTGCATTACACCGCTGAAAATTTTGAAGGTTCAATAAAGTCCTTAACTGGTGATAAAGTCAGTGTTCAATACTTGGTGCCAGACATCACCGACGAAAGTTATATCCAGGCCGGATTTAAAGATATGAGGATATTTAACCTGGTGGATGAAAATGCACGCGCATGGCATGCAGGCGTCAGTAGTTGGGCAGAGCGCACTAATCTCAACGACACCTCTATTGGTATTGAAATCGTCAATTTAGCCACCGACAATAAAGGTGTTTGGCATTTCCCGCCTTATACTGCGATGCAAATTGCGGCGGTAAAACAACTGGCGGCCAATATCTTACAACGCTACCCCGATATATCTCCGGTAAATGTGGTGGCCCATTCTGATATTGCCCCAACGCGCAAGAGCGATCCTGGTCCTGAGTTCCCTTGGCAAGAGTTATATGACGATGGAATTGGTGCCTGGTATGACACGGATACTAAAGAGAATTTTATTAAGGAATTTACCACCGAGGGGTTACCCAGCAAAGCGGAAATAGTCGCGCACTTCGGCACCTATGGTTATGACGCCACTATTGCCAGCAGTGAGTTAGGATATCACTATTTGGTAAGGGCATTTCAGTTACACTTTAGGCCGACTAATTATGATGGTGAAGTCGATATTGAAACCGCCGCTATTTTGTATGCGTTAGTCGAAAAATATCTCCTGATACTTTAACTGTCAGCTCTTTATGACCTCATTACTGTTATTCACTCCCGGCATATCGTCGGGAGTGATGGAATTGTATTTGCTCTATAGCGACTATTCCCATCAGCATTAATTGGTTGTGAACGATTTTAGTCTGCGTTGAACAACATAAAAATTGCCGCCAGTTGCTCGCGATGTTGAGCCGTTATTTCACTGCTGGCTGAATATCCCTCATTCTGAATAATGATCTCACCTAAGCCAACCAACCAGTCATAAATATAAAATGCTGTATTATTGGTCGGAGTGCGGGCTAATTTGGTTAATCGCTGTGATGGCCCCAGTGGTGCGGCTGATTTAGGCGGTTGAGCAAAAATCTTAGCGCCGCGATTAATGCGGCTATCAGGGCGTTGTGCTTCACTGATTTGCAAGAAACCGAGCCAGGCAACGAAATCACCCAAAATAGTCAGGGCGCGCGAGACCTGGCGATCCGCTTTCGCTTCGCGGTGCAGACCCACTTGCTCGCTGTCCGCCAATATCGTGACCAACTGCCCGGCAATATCCAATCGAATGCTGGCGGTAATCAGCTCCGCAACCAGCAACTCAAGGGTCGGTTTGCTGATCCCCAATAGCTCAATTAATGGGCCATTATCTGGCAACTGCCGCAGATGGTTGATCCAATAGCGCTGCACACTCGCCGCATATTCGGTTTCATAATCGTAGCCGGCGGTGGGGGTCATTGACCGCTCTACTTCAGGCGACAAGGGCAGGTCGCTGAATAAGTCGATATCAATACCAATACTGAAAGGTTCGGCGTTGACTGCGCCTAAGCTTAACTCGGCTGTTCGATTTTGCGGTTGCCGTGAGTCTGGCTGCTGTAAATAGAGAGCACGTAACTCATCGCGGCAGGGCAACAACCGCTCCAGTAACTCGCCGTGCAGGCCGGTGCGCGTTTGCAATGTTTTGAGCAAGGTTTCGGCGATACGCTGTTTTTGTTGTGATTCACTGGCCGCCGATTGAGTCCAATCCGCAAGCAGGTTATCGGTCAATTCCCGTTTTAACTCAATGAGTTGTTCGTTGATACGTTCCGTTTTGATATCACGGCGGATCTCTTGAGCCAGATAAGTGACCATTCGCTCAACACCCCGGGTATCCAGTGCCAATAGAGTGCCCCAGCTATCGCCGGGGTTACCGACATAACGTTGCACCGCTTCGTCGTAATTCGTCGCGCCCGCCACTGATTGATCTGAGGTGATGCGCTGATCAAAAGGGGTCAGCGCCCAGATTAACCCTGGGTTGCGGCGGCTACGCACTTGCGCATTTTCACCTTGCGTCTGCTTAACCCAATAATCCAGCGCTTTGCCTACCGCTTTTACCTCTGCCCGTTGAGTTGCCGCATTGCAGACCAACAACAGGTTAATTTGCTGTTGGTCGGTGTAGCGCTCAAGTAGGTAGCTATTTTTGGCCTGAGATAGCAGCGCCGCTTGCGGATAAACGTGGTGATCAAGGGGAATTGCTGCATTAAGCGCGTGGTTAAAATCGGGGAAATCCAATAAGTCGACGGATGCAAATACATTTTCAGTGGCGGGCATCGGCAGTGGGATCTGTAACTCAACGGCCAACAGTGTAAGCTCAGCAAGTGACAACGTCACTAAATTGCCTGCCTGATTATTCACCCATGGCAGCACCTGGATATGGGTATCCGCTGGGGTATTCAGATAATCGAGGGTCGCGACATTCATGATGCCATTGGCTGGCAGCAGCATATCGTCGACTAACACGCTAAGCGGGGCCAATACTTGCGCCGCGCCGCCCAAATGTTGCAGCGTATAGGCAAAATGACGATAAGCCTCCGTCAATGGAGGACGTTCTGCCCAGAGCACCGAGAACAATCGGGCGCGATCATCGATGCTGAGATAGGGCGCTAACTCAATGGCGGTGGGCCAGAAGTGAGAGTTCAAGATCTTCTGACGCCGCGCGTCATGGCGGGCCAGATAATCCCAAAGCCCAACCACATCATCACGGCTGATCCCGGCGATGGCAACTGGCTGGCGGCGCATGGTCAGTTGCTGCAAATGATCGGCAATATGTTGTTCATCCAGTGAATGCCGTTGCTCATCCTGATGCTCTAGCAGAGATGCCCCTGCCACCAACCTGGCAATATCCACTTCGCTCAGTAGGGAGAGCAGTACCGGATGGCTGTCATGAGTGATTGCCACCTGATGGCTAAAGCGGGTCACCACGCCACTGGCCTGATACCCCGGCTTGATTTGCTGCCAAAAATCGAGTGTTTTTCCGCCGAAGGTGGTCTCCAGTCGGCCATTGCCATCCGCCACCAGCGCTGAAATGAGGTGCTGTTTCCCTGCGGCTGAGTGACCAAAAAAGCCGATGCTCATGGCGGTCAATGCGCTATCTGACAACTGACGCGCCTGATGGTGATGGCGGCGCAGTTTGATGGTCAGCAAGTCAGCTTCAATATCCAGACGTATGGCGTGTTGGCGTGCATCACTAATCCAATCAATGGCTTGGTCGATGCCTTGTGTTATCTGCTGAAGTTGGCGATTGAGCTGCTGGTTGGTTAATGATCTCATTTTCTAAATACGCTCCCACTATCAATCCAATAATGGGTTGATCCTGAGCCATTGCTGGCCAATGTGTTTAGCTTGAGGCGCAGATGATGCAGCGGAACAGGGCTGCCATCTTGCAGCACAGCATCGGCTATCTCAAAACGCTCCGGGCTATTTTCAGCTTGCTTATCAGAGCCTTGCGCTTCACCTTTTGTCAGTTTCAACCTAACGTGCAAGACACTGTCACCGGCAACTTTACGCGCCAGTTCTTGATCGACAATTGACAGGGTGTAGAGCGGGGACGCGGGCCAGCGATCATTATCAAGCTGACGGAATCCCAGGCATAGCGCGCCTGTTACCTGAAAACGGCTCTCGGTTGGCAAGGCAAAATCGCGGCTATCCAGATCGATATCATGATAGTAAACATTCTCCTCGGTCAGTGCGTCGCTGCTGTCTAACATGCCCAGATAGCGGATGGTTGAGTAAGGTTGGAAATCGCCCGCTTTAAAGTAAAACCCCGCCAGGCGCAAATCGAGCGCCAGTAAACAGAGCATCGCACCCACAGCGGCGGTGGATTTTGGGTTATCAATGCGGCCATGCTTGTTAAACGGATACCAATCACTGGTGTGGTAGCCATCAAGCGACAGAATACGATTATTGGGCAAAGGTTGTAGGTGGCGCAAGAGCGCCTGAATACCGGGAAAGCGCGAAGGGCGACCAGTCAAGAGCAGCACGTCGCAGCCATAGAGCGAAACCACTTCAGAAAGTGAACGCAGATTTTGCGTAATGCTCATTCGGTGAGATAAAAACTCGCCATGTAATTTACTCAGCTTCAGCACCAGCGGCACCTGCAAAATATCAAACGCCTCGGCATCGGCGGGCAGTTCACGCTGGACTTCACTGTTAATGTAGTCCAACACTTTCTGTGTCGGGCGTTGCTGTGCTAGCTCGCCGAAGCTGGCGTCGATCTCGGCATTGGTATCCAGCGGATCAAAGTTTTCATAGGCTTCCAGAATGGCCCGCCCGACTGGCATAAATATCTGTAATGTTGCTTGCTGGCGCAGTGTCGATTGCCCATCCATCCGGCCATCATTGCCGAATAATTTATCCATCAGCGCATCACTATTGGCAACAGCCGCTTTTTTCAATCTGGCCTGAAGGGCAGGTAAAATATAGAGCTGAATGACATCCAGCAAGATATCGTCACCCGCCACTTTGAACCCTTCGCGGAACAGCAGGCGCGGGCTGATTTTGACATTATTGCCAATGCCATCATCCAGCCAGTATTGGGTGATCGCCAGATCCGTGGTGCCACCACCAATATCAATCGAGGCGATACGCACGGTTTTTCCGGCCACTTCGCCAGCTTCCAACTGCTTATCTGGCCGGGCCATGCTGGCAAAGAAGGCGGCAGTGCGTCCGCCGAAATTAACCTGCGTTTCGTTATAGAGATAGACCATCTGGCCGCAAGTCGCTTCGTCCCACTCCATCTGCACGCCTGGCACCGGAATTTGGCTTTTGGCGCGGTCTTGCTCTGAGACAAAATGATCATCTGCCGGATGCCAGCCCATGGATTTCCACACTAGAGCAATGGCTTCATGCATCCGGCGACGGAAAATCTCGCGCTCCGGTTTTGGCATGGCGGAGGGCAAAGTCAGAATGATGCTGCGCAATTGCCGTGGTGCATTGCTATGGGTCATCTTCAGACGTTGCGCCGCGCTGTTGATCTGCATTAGCGCTTGCGCCAGTAGCTCTGACAGCATAAATGTCATCAATGAACTGCGGCTATAATGGGGTGAAAATACCGGCAGCCGCTCATCCATCGGCAGGTTATACAGCGGTTGGCCGTCATCATTTAGCAGATGGGTCAGCGGCAGTGCCGTGGCGGGCGGCTCATCTGTCTGCGCCGTTGGTGTTTCATTAAAGCGCCAACCCGGCGCGTAACTCTCTTCATCCCACAAGTAGCGCCGTGGGCTGGAGAGGCCAGTAGACCCCTCGGTGCCTAATCGGTGCAGCGCCATGCGGCTGGCTTCGCGGCCAACACGGGTGATCGCGGGCCAGATAAAGGCATCATCACGCCCACTCTCGACAGAGAAATTCTGCTTACCAAACTTCGCCTGGGCGAACTCAATCCGGCTCTCAAACAGTTCGTTATACAGAGAGTGAGGCTCGCTCAAATCACGAATTTGTAGCTCATAGCTCTGTTGCAGCCCATGACTCTCATCATGATGATCTTCCACCAAAATGCCGCAGGTATGGGAGTTACCTACATCCAGAATCAGATCGACATTCACCACCGGCTGTTGCCCGCTGCGGGTATTGATCTTTACCTCAGGTATGCCAATCTGGCGGCCCAGTAACTCCAGCAGGTTAAGGTAGTGCGCTTGATACTCAAACTCACGTAGCGACGCGGTGATATGTCGTGCGGTTCGCGCCTCTTGCTCAGCGGCTTGCTGGGTAAACACCTCCCGTAGCCAGCCGTCGACCCAGGTCAAATCAAGGAACTCTGCCAGCTCTTCATTATGGTAAGCCAGCGCAAAACTCAATCCGCTTTTGATGTCGTTTTCATTGGGTGCCAGCAACTCATTGGCGTGGCCATCAGGGTAAGTTTTGGTATCAAAGGCGACAGTGACCCGTAATGTATTGCCATCCTGATCAGGGGTGTCCAGGAGTAAAATTTGCACTCTGGCCCAGTTGTCCGGCCCATTAATAAAGGTACGCGGCGGGTTAAAACGCAAAAATGGCAGGGGAAGCCAGATCTTGTTCAGTAGCTTAAGCGACTGCTCCAGCGGAAAGCTAAACTCAGGTTTCACAATCTCAGGCGTGGCACCGGGTACTAACAGCGAATATTTGCCATTATCGGCATGGTAGTTCAGCCGCAGCAGCGGGCCGTTGGCGCTTTTACGCACAAATTTATTCGGCAGCTCGGTATCGATTTCGGGCTTTAACGCGAAATCCAGAAACTGGATACCACTGTTCTGAATAAGCGTGATTTTCTGTTTATAATCAGTGATCGTTGCCAGCATAATATTATTTAGTCTCACGCTTTATCGTCATGGGAAGGGTCGTATTGGCATCATAACGGCCTTTGCACTCAGCAACGCCACTCACACCTTGCTGACAGACGATCTCCGGTATTTGATATTTAGATCCATCACTACACTGCGCCCTATAGCGGCTATTGATCACCAAATTACCTGACTTCATCACGCCGGCGGTAATATTTGCGCGGCAAGTGACATTATCGCCATGGGTGATTTTTGCCGTGCCTTTGCCGTTGTTAATCTGATACTTCAGACTTGGCGCTTTGCCAGTATGGGCGGTTTTAATCTCTGGACTAACACGCCAGTGACCATTAAGGAAGGCGGTTGAACCCACTTTGACGGCATCGGAAGGTAAGATCAGCGCTGTTTTACTCTCCGCCGCACTCATGACTGGTACTGCGGCAGCTTCCGCTGCGATGGGCGCCGGGGTCACAGTGGCATTAGCTAATGGGAGCTGTGGTGCCAGCGGCGGTTGAATGATGTTGGCTTCAGGAGCGGTCACTTTATCTTCAGTCAACTTCTCTTCAATCACTGCCGCTTTGACTTCAGGAACGGCAGATGGCTGCTCAGTCATTCCGCCACTAAATTGCACTATTAATGCGATAACTAATGCCAATACAGGCAGCGCCCAACTAAATCGCAGCCAACGGCCGGTTTTTTTGACCGGCGCCACAGCGGGTGCGGGTTCAGTGGCCGGCAGCAGAGCGGGTGGCACTTCTGGCGTTGGCGGCGGTGGGGCGACCGGGGTGACCACCGGCACCAGCGGGGTCAGCGGCGCGGCACTCAGCGCGGTGATCGGCGGCTCAATTATCTCTGCGGTTTGACGTAAGCAATCGAGTGGGTCAGTACGGGGTTTTTTATCCTGACTGACAAAGCCCCAGAAGGTCAACACCGGTTTACCTGCCACCAAATAGAGGTAGCTCTGATCGGGGAACTGCACTGTTTTGGCGAGTAACACACCGAAAAGTCGCTGGGAGGCTTTGTCTGATTTTTGCGCCCGCTGACACAAATCACTGGTGCTCGCCAGACAGACTGACAGCTGTTTAATCGCGGCTTTACGCTCCGCGTTACTGGCCGCCAGCCATGAGGTCACTTTACCTTCAATGGGGGCATACCAATCAATGCGGTCACCTTGCTCATTGAGCTGAGGAATGGCGAGGCAATCAGCAATATGCTGTTGTTTTTTAAGGCGCAATGCCTCTCTAATCTGCAGCGCTGAGGCATAAACCGGCTGCCCGTTTTCGCCCAACGCCAGAATATCGTCCAAACTACCACTGCGTAAAAATGATTTCGCCACGCAAAAGAGACCTTTGTAAGAAGAGCAAGGCAGAAAATAGTGTGCTATCTGCGACAACCACTACTTTAGTGCTGATAGGGGAAATCAAACGCCGGAATAAGTGGCAAAATCGCCCGTTGTTTAGCGGGCAAAGTAGGATAGCCACAGGATGAGGGTAATGAAAAACTGCGCCGAGAGGTTGGCCCTAACTCAATAAGTTTGCTGTGAAATAGCGCATTTTGCTGCATTGCGGTGTAGGGTAAACTCATCACCGCCTTTACGCGTATTGCAAGGAGTTATCTTGAATCAATCACAAGCGACAACCCATCTCTCAGCCACCGAGGCGATTGATCAACTGGAGAGTTTATACCAGTCGGCGCTGATGGCATTGCGTGATGCTATCAGCGCATTTATCCACGACGGCACCTTGCCAGATGTCGGCGAGCGAGCCAAGGGGCTGTTTTCGTACCCGCAACTGAGTGTCAGTTGGGATGGCCGATCCCGCGACCGTCAACGCACGCGCGCTTATGGACGTTTCTCACGCACTGGCCAATACAGCACCACCGTGACGCGGCCCGCGCTGTTTCGCGAATATCTGATCGAGCAACTGACGTTACTGGAGAGTGAGTACGGCGCAACGTTTGAAGTTACACCGTCACAACAAGAGATGCCATACCCTTTTGTTATCGACGGTTCCGACCTTGTTCTTGATCGCTCAATGACGGCGGGGCTGGCTCTGCACTTCCCGACCACTGACTTGTCAAAAATTGGCGATAGCATCACTGATGGTATTGATACCGATTCCGCCGATTTTCCGTTATCGCATTTCGATGCGCTGCGCACCGATTTTTCACTGGCGCGCCTGAAACACTATACCGGCACGCCAGCAGAAGATATTCAGCCCTACATTCTGTTCACCAATTATAGCCGCTACGTTGATGAGTTTGTCAGTTGGGCCTGCGAACAAATTCTGGACCCAACCAGCCCCTACCAGGCGTTATCCTGCGCCGGTGGCAGCTACATCACGGCGGAAAATGCCGATCCAGAGAGAACCACCTCTGATCTGGCATGGAAAAAGCACCAGATGCCGGCCTATCATTTAATCGCGGAAAGTGGGCATGGCATTACGCTGGTGAATATTGGCGTGGGTCCATCGAATGCCAAAACCATCTGTGATCATCTGGCAGTGCTGCGGCCCCATGCCTGGTTGATGATAGGGCACTGCGGTGGCCTGCGTGAGAGCCAGGCCATTGGCGATTATGTTTTGGCCCATGCTTACTTGCGTGACGACCATGTGCTGGATGCCGTGCTGCCGCCGGATATCCCAATTCCCAGTATCGCCGAGGTGCAACGGGCACTGTATGACGCCACCAAAGCGGTCAGCGGTATGCCGGGTGTCGAAGTAAAACAGCGGCTAAGGACCGGCACGGTGGTGACCTCTGACGATCGTAACTGGGAACTGCGCTTTTCTGCTTCCGCGCTGCGCTTTAGCTTAAGTCGCGCGGTGGCGGTGGATATGGAGAGTGCCACCATTGCAGCGCAAGGTTATCGCTTCCGTGTGCCTTATGGCACCTTGCTCTGTGTTTCGGATAAGCCGCTGCATGGTGAGATTAAGTTACCAGGGCAGGCCAATCACTTCTATGAAGGGGCGATTTCTGAGCACTTGCAGATTGGCATTCGGGCGATAGATTTGCTGCGGGCAGAGGGCGATCAACTGCACTCGCGTAAATTGCGCACCTTCAATGAGCCGCCGTTCCGCTAATGGGGCGGGGTGTTGGATCTCAGTTTGATTCCACTCAGTATCGGGCGGCGATGGATCTATAGTCGCCGTCCAGAGTTGTACGCTATTTAGAGTGGTCATAAGGAAGAAAAAGGGAAAGGGGTAATCAACAGCGCAAGCAGACGACGCTTAAGGCAACATCGCCTGTTAAAAGTGTGGATTTAGCCAGTGCATCAATGGCAAATTTGCGCCACTTCTTGATCACTCAGACCTGTCATTTTCATTACCGTGACGCGATCAAGACCATTGGCGAGCATGGTACGGGCAATTTTAAGAGTGGCATTCTTCTCGCCTTTAGCTTCGCCTTCTTGTTTCAATAGCGCGAAATAAATAGGGTGCAAAAGTTGCAGGAGTTAGCGGCGAACACCGGTGCCAATAGTGATACTGGAGATCCCACTTGAACCGCCGCTTACTCCAACATGGCCGCTATTGGCACAGCCAAGCAAGAGTAGCGCAATCATCACTACCGGTAATATCTTCATTTTGCGTCCTGCGCTATTTAAATCATTCGATAACTCATTATATGTGCAACAGCGGAATAGGTCGCCCTCAAAGTCATATACAGCGTAAATGTATAGCGGTAGCAGGCTGATTCAACCTGATTGGTCACAGCATCTGTTTAATAATCAGATCAACACCTTTGGTCACACTTAATTAACAGGATCGCCTATGCACTTTACTCAAGCCATCGCCAGACGCCCAGCGGAAACCTGTGGTAGCGGCCAGACCACTTCTCAACTGGGAGCACCGGATTTTGCCGCCACCGGTCAGCAGTTTTTGGCCTATGTGGATACCTTGCTGCAACTGGGGCTGAAAGTGACCATTTTACCGGCGGCCCCCGCCTATCCCGATGCCCACTTCGTTGAAGATACGGCGGTGGTGATGCCTGAGCTGGCGGTGATAACACATCCCGGTGCGCCGAGTCGTCAGGGAGAAGTGGATACTATCGAGCCACTATTTACTGACCGCGCCGTTTTTCGGATGAGCAGTCGCGGCCATCTTGATGGTGGCGATGTGCTGTTGGTGGATAAGCAGTTCTTTATCGGGCTGACATCACGCACTGATCAGGCGGGTATTACTGAATTTACTGACGCAGTGGCGCGCTATGGCTATCGTGTCACCGCTATTGAAGTGAGTGCCGGGCTACACCTGAAATCAATCGTTAACTACGTGGGCCGCAACACCTTGCTGCTGACCGAGGATTATCAGCACCATCCCGCATTTGCCGCGTTTGATACCATTGTTATTCCTGAGGCGGAGTCTTACGCCGGTAATACCTTATGGATCAATGATACGCTGATAACCCCGCAGGGTTATCCTTACACCCTGGCGCAAATTGAAAAACTGGGGATGCCTATCATCCAGCTCAATACCCGTGAATTTAAAAAAATGGATGGCGGCTTGACCTGCCTCTCACTGCGTTTCTAATGACCGATTGTTTCTACCGATTTTTCGTTTAACCACTTGCCAACACCGGGATCTTAACCATGAAAAAGACATTAGCGGCTCTACTGACTGGCATGATACTTTCTGCTCCGATGCTTTCGGCCCCGGCTGCGGCGATTGAGACGATAAGCTTTGGTGTCGATGGGGGTTATCCCCCTTTTGACGTGCTCTCTCCCAGCGGTGAGATCACCGGTTTTGATATCGATATCGCCAATGCGCTGTGTGACAATCTGCACGCCAAATGCGTCTTCGTGAAACAGCCCTTTGAAAGCATGATTGCGGCCCTTAACGCCCGTAAATTTGATGCCATTATTGCTTCACTCAGCATCACCGATGAGCGCAAAAAAGAGGTGGATTTCACCGACCGCTACTATCGCAGTGCCGCGCAGTTAGTGGCGCGTAAAGGCAGCCCGCTGCTACCGGAAGTGGCCAGCCTAAAAGGCAAAACCGTCGGCGTGCAGACCGGGTCGATTCATGAAACCTACGCGAAAAAACATTGGGGCGGGCAGGGAGTGAAAATTGTCTCCTATGCTAATCAGGATAACGTCTATCTGGATCTGCTCTCTGGGCGTATCAATGCGTCACTGCAAGATAACATTCAGGCCGCCAGCAGCTTTATTGATACGCCGCGTGGGCAGAAATTTGCTTTCGCAGGCCCGGTTATTCAGGATGACACCATCTCCTCTGATGTGGGGATCGCCGTCGGCAAAGATAATCCGGCATTACGTGATGCACTGAATGGCGCGATTAAGGCGATCCGCGCCGATGGCACCTATGACGCCATCCAGAAGAGATATTTCAGTTTCGATATCTACGGCGGCTAAACTACTTACGGTGACCAAGATTTTATGGTCACTAAGCTTGATAGCCATTTGATTCTATTGATCAATCCAAACCCGGCGGGAGGCCGATAATGGTCACAGACTATTTGCCATTACTGGCACAGGGGGCGGGGTTATCGCTGTGTGTCATGCTGCTTTCATTAGCCGTGGCACTGACACTTGGGCTGATTAATGCAGTGATCAAGCTGTTTGGCCCGCGCTGGTTACGTTGGCTATCCACCGGTTACACCACCCTGGTGCGGGGTATTCCTGAACTGGTGATCATGCTGCTGCTGTTCTTTGGCGGCGAAATGCTGGTAAATGGTCTCCTCGGCGTACTGGGTTTGGGGCCGGTTCGCTTCAACACCTTTATCTCTGGGGTGTTGGCGATCGGCATTGTGTTCGGCGCGTACTACACCGAAACCTTCCGTGGGGCGTTTCAAACTGTGGATCGCGGCCAGTTAGAGGCGGCGGTGGCCTATGGTATGCGCCCGGCACAGGTGTTTCGGCGCATTATGTTGCCGCAAATGCTCAGTTTTGCTATCCCGGGCATCAATAATAACTGGCTGGGATTGATGAAGGCGTCAGCGCTGATCTCTATTTTGGGATTGGAAGATATGGTGTGGCTGGCGGAGCAGGCGGGGCGGGCGACACAAAAACCCTTCCTGTTCTACTTCCTGGTGGCGATAATTTATATGGTCATTACCGCGCTTTCCAGTTGGGGCTTTAGCCTGCTGGCGCGGCGCTATGCGCTATCAACCTCAACGGCTGCGAGGGCGCGCTGATGAATTTGCAAACCATGCTGGAAGCCGCACCCACTTTTTTGTACAGCGACGGTTCGGATACCACCGGGCTGGCGATGACCGCCAAACTGTTTTTACTGTCGGTGATCCCCGGTTTGTTGCTGGCGCTACTGGTGGCGGTCGGGCAGGCGTTTGGCCCTCGGCCAATATCCTGGCTTATCCGCAGCATCACCTACTTCTTTCGCAGCACACCGCTCTATCTGCAATTAATGCTGATCTACTATGGTTTATCGCAATTTGACATTGTGCAGTTGGGCTGGCAGGAGGATCAGCCATTCTGGTTGCTATTTCGCGATGCCACCTTCTGCGCCACGCTGGCATTGGTGCTCAACACCAGCGCTTATGTTGCTGAACTGCTGGCGGGCATGATGGTGACTTTTCCTCGACAAGAGTGGGTGGCGGGCGAGGCGTTCGGCATGAGCCAGTGGCAGATTATTCGTCGGCTGGTGCTGCCCGCCACACTACGGCGCGGTATTCCGGCCTTGAATAACGAGATGGTGTTTCTGCTACATGCCACCTCGCTGGCCAGCACCGTGACTTTGCTGGATATCACCGGTGTGGCGCGGGCTTTTTATGCCTCGACCTACTCGCCGTTTATCCCGTTTCTGATGGCCGCCGCACTCTACCTGCTCTGCACCTTTATGCTGATCTTCCTGTTTTCACGGGCAGAGCGCCGCTGGCTCGCCTTTGCCCGCCACGACTGAGTGCCGGATTCAGGTTCGCTTGATCACCTGTAGCTCGGTCAGGGTGACGATTTTATCGACCCGAAATTTCTTGCTGGTCAGCCAGTTATCGGCCAGTAAGCGGTAATGTTCCATGTTGCGGCAGCCAATGCGCACCAGAAAATCAAAGCTGCCGCCGACCAGCCAACAATCCAGAACTTCCGGCGTTTTGCGCACTTCCTGTTCGAACGCCGCCTGTGATTGACCGTGGTCAGCTAGGGCGATTTGCGCCTGAATGACAAAAGCATGTTCTGGCTCCGGCAGCTCAATAATGGCGCTGTAGCCGCGAATAATACCGGCGCGCTCCAGTAACCGAACCCGCTCCAGACAAGGGCGCGCGGTCAGATTGACCTGCTCAGACAGCTTCTGATAAGAGATGCGGCCATCCTGACTCAGTATTTCAAGGATTTTTTTGTCAATTCGGTCAAGTCGGGCTTTCTTTTCCACAGATAGGACGTCCAATGAAAATCAATCATCATAAGTTACCTGAACATGCCCTGAGTGGGCAGCGGCAATTAACCAGTTTTCATTTCGGCCAGCCGGGTCTTGGCGAAAAAATTTACCTGCAAGCCGGTCTCCATGCCGATGAGCTGCCTGGCATGTTGGTTTTACACTATCTTAAAAGATTACTGAGTCAGGCGGAACGACGCGGTGAAATTCAGAGTGAAATTGTTGTTATGCCGCTGGCAAACCCGGCGGGTAGCGCGCAGCTGCTGTTGAACTGCGGCATCGGCCGTTTCGATCTGGTCAGTGGTCGCAACTTCAACCGCGATTTTCCTGATCTGGCCCGACTGGCGCAATCACGACTGACATCGCCCCTTGCGTTCGATGACAAGAGTCCGGGCGACCAAAAGCGTCTGCGGCAACAAATTCGCCGCGCCATGGTTGAGGCGCTGCATGACCTGCCCGCGCCCAGTGAGGTGGCCGCCATCCGCCAACACTTGTTGCAGCTGGCCTGTGATGCTGATCTGGTGCTCGATCTGCATTGTGACGATCACGCCATTTTGCACCTCTACGCCGATCCCGCCTGGCGTGAGCAGGTAGAAACGCTGGCACAATTTTTGGCTATCGACACTGTGCTACTGTCACAAGATAGCGGCGGCGGCTCCTTTGATGAAGCTTGCGGTTTGCCGTGGCATCGGCTGGCGGCGCAGCATCCGCGTCTCAGCCTGGCACCGGCTTGCATGGCGGTCACCGTCGAGCTGCGCGGGCAGCAGGATGTCAGCCACTCACTGGCGAGTGCCGATGCCGAACGTATTTATCACTATTTGCAGCACCGTGGCGCGATTGCCGGGCCAGCGCCTGTCACGCCGCAGCGGGAAATAGTGATGTTGCCGTTCAGTGCCGGCGAGATAGTCACCGCGCCGGCCAGCGGCATCCTGCTGCTGTTGCGTCAACCGGGTGAATGGGTTGGCAAGGATGAAGTGGTGGCCGAAATCATTGACCCGATCACCGATACTGTAAAAGCGGTACGCGCCCAGGCGGGCGGAATTATCTACGCCAGCCGACGCGCCCCTTTTGTGACCCTTGGCGCAGAAGTGATGAAAATCGCTGGAAAAACCCCCTACGACGGTGGCGGGGAGGTGGCGCAGTGAGGTTGCAGCAACACCATTAAATCGGGCAGGGAGTTATTTTCCTGCCCGATGTTCATTGCATAATGGCACGGCCTATAGGATAGAGTGCCGCGTGCTTTTTCCGCGGTTACTTCAAATGATCAAAGTCTGATGCGTCGTGGCGCTCGGGCAACTGCTCTTCTGCTGCGCCCCAGGTGCGGTTGACAATGCGACCACGTTGCACGGCCGGTCGCTTGGCGATATTTTCTGTCCAGCGCAGCAGATGGGTATAGGATTTCACATCCAAAAACTCCCCAGCTTCATATTGCAGACCGAGCACCAGATTGCCGTACCAAGGCCAGATGGCGATATCGGCAATTGAGTACTCATCACCAGCGATATACTCACGCTCTTTGAGCAAGGTGTTGAGCAAATCGAGCTGGCGCTTGGCTTCCATGGTGAAGCGGTCGATGGCGTATTCAATCTTTATCGGCGCATAGTGATAAAAATGACCAAATCCGCCGCCTAAATAGGGGGCCGCGCCCTGTAGCCAGAACAGCCAATTCAGTGCTTCGGTTCTTCCCGCAGGGGATTTCGGCAGGAAATGACCAAATTTGTCAGCCAGATAGAGCAAAATCGCACCGGACTCAAATACCCTGATTGGCGTGGCTGTTGAGTGGTCCATCAGTGCCGGGATTTTTGAATTGGGATTGACCGCCACAAAGCCACTGGAGAACTGTTCGCCTTCACTAATGCGGATGAGGTGTGCATCGTACTCGGCCCCTTTTTCACCGAGTGCCAGTAGCTCTTCCAGCAGGATAGTCACCTTCTGCCCATTGGGTGTTGCCATAGAGTAGAGTTGGAGTGGATGCTTGCCCACCGGCAGAGTCGCGTCATAACGAGCGCCGGCGGTAGGTCGGTTGATTTTCGACCATACACCGCCGCTTTCACTGTTCTCACTCCAGACCTTCGGGGGCTGGTATTCGTTATCTTTCATCATTGATTACCTTAGTTGAGAATGAAGACGAACTTGATCATACGCATAATAGCCGCAGAAATTATGCTATTTTCAGTCAATTAACGCTATTCAATCCATTATGCACTCTCCTGCAACACCTCTGATGCGGCGGCTTCAAGTTGCTGCTCCAGACTGTTGAGGATCTTGGATAACACCTTCTCTTGTGATTTGAACCACTCATCTTTATTGGCGTGGGAGGTGACCAGCCACCAGGACTCCTGGCCCTCCAGCTCATCCAGTTCGCGCAACATCGCATCAATTTGCTCTCTAACTTCATTGATTTTGCGGCGAAGTCGCTCAACATCATCAATGTAATCACTCGCCATCAACGGCTCCAGCCCTTGCTTTAAACTCTCCAGCAGAGTGTGGATCGCCGTGAAATCGCCTCTTTGGCGAGCTTGATTGAGCTGAACCATCAGTTGATGGGCTTTTTCTTTAAATTCATCCGCCACTAAATCTGGATGGCAAAGCCGACTGGCTTGCCGCCACAAGCGTTTTAGCTCCAGACGCTGATCAGAAGAGAGTTTTCGATCACTGTCATGGCGCTGCTCAGCATCATATTGCTGCTCCTGATAGCTTTCATATTTCTCTTTTGCTTCTTCACGGGCTTTGCGGGTTGATTCGGTATTGTGCGCATAAAAACTGTTTTCCAACTGTTGGATTTCGCCCAGCAGTGAGATCACCAATTCTGTCTGTTGTTGGATCTGCTTACGTATATCTATGGTTTCACTGGAAATAGGGGAGAGCGATAACCAGCGCTGCTTTAACGCAGCCAACTCATCAATGGCCTGAGCAATATAGTGCTGGCAGTGGCGATAGTCGCGCTCTTTGCGGCGGGCTTCTGCCTCAGCTTTGCGCAGGGTACTTTCCGCCAACTGCTTGCGTAAATTGAGGATCTGCTTAGTTATCGGGCCAAGGCGCACATGGTAGAGATCGTTAAAATCATCGAGCAATTGGATGCGCTCGTTGCGTTTATCGATTAACTCGCGTAACTGCTCCTCCAGCGCTTTTAGCTCCAGTTTACAGGCGGCCAACTCAAGATCCTGCCACTGCGTGACCCCCTGTTTATTGTTCAGCCACGCCGAAATGGCTTGCAGCGCATCGCTAAATTTTCCCTGTTCAATCGCCATGACGATAAACCCCAACGCGACATCTTCAGCTTCACTTTTAAGATAGGGAAGTTGCTGGCGGACAATATCATCATCTTCAAGCTCAATGGCGCTTTTAATGATCTCCAGCCGCTTAATGATTTTTTTCATAGATTTCGGATTGGCTAATGGCGAAGAGAGGATACCCCCATACTAAACAACGGTATCAATTTGTTCCAGATGAATAGGGCGTGTATCTATCGAAATAGAGTGATAATTCATGGGCCGAATGGCGGAGGTACTGATTGGCGATGACTTAAGTTAAATTAGTGTGCTCGCGGGGCTTACGCGAATGTCGAGCCACACATTCAAGATGGTGATCGGGTTTATGCTAAGCCCGATGACCGCGTTATTTAAAGTCGTCAGGCTGGAATCGTGCCGATTCAAAAAGAGAGGGGATGATAAAAGGCAACTGAGTGGTTTGTGGTTATCAGAAGGATAACGATGTGGTCATGAACAGTGATAATCAATTTAACATAATATACATTATGCGCACCAAGGTAAAGATAGGCGGAATCTGAGGTTTTGGGTCATGGCGAACACCACGCTGGTGAGTTGCTCTATTTATAGGTTTCAAAAACGCAACACGCCTCTACTACAGCAATGACTCTTTTAGCCTAAAATCCGAAAGATCCACTCATCACTGGATAAACCCAGCGATGAGAACAATACTTATATCGCTATAGAAATAAGCTCCACAGGGTCGAAAATATCTTTGATGAGAGGAATACTATGAAATTATTTAAAGCAATAACGACGTTAGTACTTTTAACAGCATTCTCTTCCGGTGCTATCGCCGCAGAATTGTTAACTAAAGAAGATCTGAATAAAAGCCCTGATCAGTATGAAAAAGTCGGTACTATCGTGACTTCTGGTGAGTTAGCCCCCATTGATGCCAAGGCTGAGTTGTCAAAAAAGGCAGATGAACTTGGTGGGGATTATTATGTAATAACCTCAACAAACACCAATACGAAAATTCACGCTAGTGCTGATGTGTATAAGAAAAAGTAGCGCGATGACTCTATTACTCAAGCTAAATCGGGCTGTTATCGTCACAGCTCGATTTTTTATCCTATTAGTCGGCCCCTTTAACCTGTAATGCCGTAGCATAAAAACCCCCTTCTTAATGTCTGGTGCCAACACCTTTTCCAACATGGCACAGCAGCTGTCAATGGGGCTGGGAATTGCCATTGGAGCACTCTCATCCCACTGGAAAATTTCCAGATAGCATTTGTGATTATTGGCGCACTCGCATTACTATCGATAATCGATACCTTGACGCTTAACCCAGATGCGGGCGATGAAGTACGCAAGCGGCCAGCCAAACATTGAATCCATTTATTCGTTAGCCGCAATCGCTTTCGTCTTTAGTTAAGAGTATGTTAATCATATTAATTATGTCATTGGCACTGAAAAGTAAGGAATGCATATGATAGTTTTCGTCACAGGTGCGACCTCCGGATTTGGTGAGGCTATTGCGCGCAAATTTATTAGCCACGGTCATCAGGTTATCGCAACAGGTCGTCGCCAGGAACGGCTGGATGAGTTAAAGGATGAACTGGGCGCTAAGTTGCATATTGTGCGGTTAGATGTGCGAAATCGTGCGGCTATTCAACAAGTTATAGACGACCTGCCGGTTGAGCTAAAAAATATTGATCTGCTGGTCAACAATGCCGGACTGGCATTAGGGCTGGAGCCTGCCCACAAAGCCAATGTTGAAGACTGGGATACCATGATTGACACCAATACCAAAGGGTTGGTTAATATGACTCGCGCGTTGTTGCCTGCTATGGTCGAGCGTAATGTGGGTCACGTGATTAACATTGGCTCTACTGCGGCTAACTGGCCCTATGCCGGTGGCAATGTTTACGGCGCGACCAAAGCATTTGTTAAGCAATTCAGTTTGGGCCTGCGTGCCGATCTGCATGGCACACGGATCCGTGTGACAGATATTGAGCCGGGTATGGTCGGCGGTACTGAATTTTCATCTGTGCGCTTTAAAGGTGATGATGACAAGGTGAATAAAACCTACGATGGCGCTAATCCATTGATACCAGAAGATATTGCTGAGGCGGTATATTGGGTGGCGACACTGCCCGCGCGGGTCAATATTAATTCGCTGGAGATGATGCCGGTCAGCCAATCTTTTGCTGGCTTGAGTATTCATCGCGAAGGCTAAAGGTAGCTTAATTATCAATCCCTAAAACGCCTGATGAGATCCATCGGGCGCTTAATTCTTTCATCAATAAAGACAAAATCTTCGAAGGTTCCGGCGTGGAAACCCTTCGTCAACCACCAGGAGCGGAAAATGAAGGCCAATGCAATCCATTCTGTTGTCGCGGGAGCCGTGTTCATGGCTATCTGTACTCAGACCTCGATAGCTGCTGAATCTGTTGAGGCGCTTTACAAACAGTGCCAGGCTAAACAAACGACGGCCGAGCAGCGCGAATGCTATCCGGTAGTGGCAAAACAATCGGAAATTGAACTTGTCGCGACCGAGAAAAAGGTGCGAGCTGCCTTGGTCGAGTTGGAGAACGAAAGCGAAGGCAGCCGGTCGATGCATCCCGTTAAGGCGTTCGACAACGCTGAGCGGGCATACCGGGCGTTTCGAACTGCCGAAGGCCATCGCGTGTTGGCCTCTTACGGTTCAGGGAATGGCGGTGGCCTTGCCTCGTACCAGGCGACCATCGAAATGAATATGATGAGGATCCATCAGTTGAATGACCAGTGAACCATTGTGCCATAGAATCTGGGACAGGCCCCTGGCCCAGTATTTTCTCAATACACATAACAGATTAATGATGGTGTTTATCAACAACCCGCACATGCCGGATTGCAACATAACTCACAGCACCAGTCATAATCAGTTTCCACAAGTGGTGGGGAGTTTACATCGCAAACTCTATTTTTTAGCTCAACTGTTATTGGTGTTGATGATATATCACCAGCACCACTTAACGCCTTATCTTGACCAAAAGTACAAAATGAAAACAGCATTAACGCGAGAACCATAATAACTTTTTTCATACAACCTCCATAGCTCAGTGGTAGAGCTTATGCTAATTGGTATCACAAGTTAGAAAATAAAACTTCAAATCTACAAATAGAGAAAATACGATGTCTGGCCCCGTTTATGGGCCTGTCTCAGATGATGAACCACTGTTTTTTTAATACTGCCTTTAAATGCTATGCTAACTAGTTAATTACCCGTCCGAACTAAATGATATTTTAGTTGATATTTTTTGTTCCAGTAAAAGTTATTATTAATAATTTGCCTATAAATATTTTTATATGCACCTCAAGTTTATCTTTATTGTTGAT
Source organism: Yersinia sp. Marseille-Q3913 (assembly GCF_963892745.1). Lineage (NCBI taxonomy): Bacteria > Pseudomonadati > Pseudomonadota > Gammaproteobacteria > Enterobacterales > Yersiniaceae > Yersinia > Yersinia sp. Marseille-Q3913. The sequence continues at coordinate 71,030 of NZ_CAWQAF010000002.1, forward strand.
TATTAAGGAAGGTGTTGGCTTAATGATTTAATCGATTAATTATCGACATAAATATATTAGCCGATTTCTTTTCTTAACGAATAATTTAGGTGGACGTCTAAGTTGTCAGGAGAGATCCATTGGCTACATACCGCACTGAGTTGATACTTAGGGTTATCGATTGAACACTTTATATCATTATGCAGCCCTGATGCCATTTTCTATGCTCTGTTTGGTGAATGACTGTCGTTCCCCGTGATCGACAGTGCCTGGTTGTCTGATCCACAACCCTATAACAGGAGTACACTGCAATGTCATTCGTTCAATTTGCTTCAGACCCTACCTTAACGGCACCCCAGATTCCTGATGCCACCCGCAGCGGCGGTTTGGGATTCTATCCTGCTGGCGGGCAAATTCCGGTGCTACTCACCCCCGGCCACGCCGATATGCATATCAATGATGTGCTTATTTTGTTCCTGCAGGGGGCGGGTGATATTGGTTATCGCGAAGTCAGTCGTCGGGTACTATCCGCTATTGACCTGGAGACGGGCAGTTTGCTGCTACCCGTCTCCGCGGACGGTCTCCTCTCGGGGGCGGCCAATTTTTACTATACATTGGGGGCGGCCAGCTCTTTCCCGCTCACCGTGAGAGTCAAAACCAGTGTGCCCGGCGGCCCGCCAGTTCTGAACGAGAATCCCTATGTGAATGACGCCTTGCCACCCGTCGCCGGGCTACCGGCTATCATCAAGGCCAGCGATGTGCCGGGGAGCGGGCTAGCGGTCACTATCGCCAACTACCCCAATATGCACGATGGCGACACTGTTTATCTCACCTATGGCAATACCCGTGTGGTACGTCATATTGCCGGAGAGGACGTAGGCCTCCCGCTGAAGGTGGTGATCCCGGCCGCCACCTTGTTTAGTCAAGGAGACTGTACCGGACTGGTGGTGCGCTATGAGATCTGTGACCAGGTCAATAACTGGTCCCGCTGGTCGCCGGCTGTGCGGGTAGACGTGCGCACTCTGTCTCCCGGAGAGCTGCTCCCCATACCCTGGGTTCGGGATGACGTAAATGCCAATCTTGACCTCTCCACTTTGGGGTTGCAGGACGTGGCCATCTTTTTACCGAGTTATCCTGATATGGCTATCGGCGATATCGTCAATCTTCGCTGCTTCGGGATGGTGCCCGCATCGACCGACTGTGGTGAGGAGTCCACCTGGTTACCAGGCCAGGGTCAAAGCCTGACGGTTAATACGGCAGATATCCAATTTCCCTTGCAGTTTACCATTGCCAATAGCTGGCTACATATGCTGCCTCTTGGCAGTTTGCTGCTCTCTTATAACGTCGAAAAGGCCGATGGCTCCATGCCTAACTCCCGTAGCTTAGGGCTGACGGTGACCGGGGCCGGCGTGGGTCTTGGTCTACCGGCGCTAACAGTAGAAAGTGCTGTGGGAGATATGCTTGATCCGGATCTGGTGTTGTCCCCGGCCCTTGAAGTGACACTGTCACCCTATCCGATGATGAACCATGGTGACAAGGTCATCTTCACCTGTTTGATCAATGCCGCTCAAGATCTTGGCAATATGGGTTCGTTCCCAGTGTTGCTGGAGGAGGTGCGTTACATTGAAAGCTATCCGCCATACAGTTCGCTCAATTTCTCGCTAAATAAATCAATGCTGGAACATGAGGTCAATAATAAAAATCTGGGGTCAATTATTCTGATGTACCGGGTGGTGAGAAATGGCAATGTCCGCGTCTCGCCACGTCAGGTATTCCGGCTGCCGGAGGCGCAGTTCCGCTTACCGCGCCCAATGATTTTCCCCGCCGCTCAGGACGGAAAGTTGAATCTCAGTGATTACCCGAATGGGTGCGTGATCACTATTCTGCCGTATCCGGGCATGGCACGAAAAGACAGTGTGTTCTGCTACTGGAATGGCTTTGGCGCAGCCGGAACATATGAGGAGGAACAAGGGGTGACGACAAATATGGTCAACAGCCCACTGAGTTTCGAGATAAGTGCGGCGGTAATGCGGGCCAGTGCGGGACACCAGGTCAAGGTCAGCTATATGGTAGACCATGCTGATGGTGAACTCAGTTACTCAGAGGTATTGCAGCTAGAGGTGCTGCCGCTCGCGACTGTAAAGAGCTAACACTCACGCTGGATCGTCAACATGCCAGACGTGAGCAGAGCATTCAATTGGTGCTGACTGCCAGTGATGGGAAGGGAAAACCGCTGAACGGAGCCAATCTGGCACTGACACAGTTGTCGGCGACCAATCGTCAGGGAATAAGCTACCCCGCAACGTTATTGCTAAATGGTGAAAAGACCTACAGTGGTACTACTGGGGAGGATGGCACAGTGATGCTGATGCTAACCGACCCGGCGGGATTAGGGCTGGAAAGCACGCTGACGTTCAGCCTGCTTGGTGACGCCGGGGAGGTATCCGCGACAGCGAGTCAGTCGGTGATTTTTACCATAGTGACCAGTCCGGACACCAACAAGGCTAACTTCTGGGGACATATGAGCGATACGATAGTCGTCAGGAATGTTACGTTTAAACGTCCACCGTTGGCTGCTGAATGGGCAGCTGTTAGCCGAGAGGTGAATAATGAAACTTGGTCATGTTGTGAGTGGTTTGCTGCGAGTCAGTCCGGTGTACTGGCGAGCAGAGAACAATTGCTCGACTTACAGAGCAGTTACCCACTTGATAAGATTGAGACTTTTTATGGCTGGCCACTCCAGTTCTCGGGTACTGGGAATTTTTGGTCGTCAACAATCGGCATTAATCAAGTTAATCACTATGTCGTTAACCTCTCTAATGGTGTATCCGGTGAAACGAATAACAGGGATCTTTACTGGCCGGGCTGGTTATCAAAATAGTAAAATAGATTAATTATCAATCTGATGTTCTGCTCAATAAAGTCCAACAACCGGTAGCTTGTTGGACTTTATTTTATACAGAAACCCCAAATCAGGGGATGCCCCTCTCCCCTGAGGTAGCCATTAATTGACTCGCCAACCCGCCACAATAATCAACATTCCCGCGAGCGCAACCCCCGCTCCGACCCAATCGAACAGCGAAAGTTTTACGCCATCGACCACTCGCAACCAAACATTTTCAATTCACATTGCGTTACTTTACCTATCCGTCATCGAGCTGTCACTGACTGGTTTATCGACCTCAAGCAATGATATAATTTTTACCCGCTGATAGCGTGCCAGTAAATGACATAATGATTGAACATCACCGACTCATAAAGGACTTAAGACGATGAAGATAGATAGACTGCCACGCCTGATCCGCGTTTTTCTGCCACTCGCTCTGCTGACCTTGCCGCTGACATGGCAAACCCCGGCATTAGCACAATCAGCAAACTGCACTCAGGGCAGCACTTGCGTCTCTGTCGGCGGGAATAATGACCCCATGTCAAAAGAGCAGGCGCGCCAAAGCCAACAGCAGTGGGATGATAACCATCGTCTGCGCAACAAAGTGAACAGTCGGGTAGAAAAGAATTTCGATAAATTCGATCGTGCTGAAGATGCGAAAGATAGCTGTAATCGCAGCGAGAATTTAAACGCCTATTGGGAGCCGAATACTGAGCGCTGCCTCGACCGCTTATCCGGCCGCCAGATTAATCCGTAAACAGCGGCGATGGCTCAGATTTACTTGAGGTCATCGGGATCTGGGCTATCCTTTAAGCTGAGTTTAGGGATCAATACGTAGGGCAACCTGTTCATCCACATAAGGATTTTATGATGAAAAAAACAATTATTATCAGCACCCTGTTACTCTCTCTCGCGCCTCTGGCGGCGCTGGCATCTTGCGAAAGTGTCAAGGCGGAGATCGCTCAGAAGATTATTAACAATGGCGTGCCTGAATCAGGTTTTAAGCTGGATATCGTCCCTAATGATCAGGTCGAGCAAGCCGGTGGCCAAGTGGTTGGCCATTGCGAGAATGATACCCAGAAAATTGTTTATACCCGTATCAATAACGGCGAGTAATCCCGTGCCGTTTCCCGTCAGGGCGCGCCTTATGGTGCGCCCTTTTGCTTTGTTGATAACTCTTTTTTGTCGATAATCCTGTTTTGTCGGAAATAGCTCACAATATTGATAAAGATTCACTGGTCATTCACTTGACGGCAAGTAACAATCTATCGGCTTGCTAAATAAGGGGTTTGTCTCGATATGTCAGTCAGTGACTTTATCTCAGTCAACAACGTTACATGAAACATCCAGCGCATCTCTATCACTACCGCGCCATGCTGCGCCGACTGCTGATCTCAATCATGCTGGGCATGATGGCAGCCCTGATCGTTTGGTTATTTCATCAGGCGATGTTGGGGCTGGAGTGGCTGCTTTTCGCCCGAACCGATGGCAGCCTGGTTGCTGCGGCCTCTTCGATTACTGGCTGGCGACGGGCATTAACCCCGGCACTGGGTGGTTTGGCCGCCGGTGCTTTACTGTGGGCCTATCAACGTTATCAACAGCAAAAGCCCAGCACACCGACCGACTATATGGAGGCCATCGAGATCGGCGATGGGCGGTTAGCTGTCTCAGCCAGTTTGGTCAAATCCCTCGCCTCATTATTGGTGGTCTCCAGCGGCAGTGCCATTGGCCGTGAAGGGGCGATGGTGCTACTGGCGGCCTTGTTTGCTTCTGTTTTTGCCCAGCGCTATGCCAAACCGAGTGAGTGGAAACTTTGGGTTGCCTGTGGTGCGGCGGCGGGTATGGCGAGCGCCTATCATGCGCCCCTGGCGGGCAGTCTATTTATTGCAGAAATTCTATTTGGCACTTTAATGTTGGCCTCCCTCGGGCCAGTGGTTATTGCTGCGGTCAGTGCTTTGCTCACCACCAATTTATTGCAGGGTGGACAGGAGGCCCTTTATCAAGTGCAAGCCCTACCATCACCCTGGCCGATACAGTATTTCCTAATGGCATTACTGGGGATATTAGCCGGTCTCTGTGGGCCGCTATTTCTCAAAGCTATGGCCGCCAGTGGGCACGCGTTCCGCTCACTTAACCTGCCCCCCCCACTGCAACTGGCACTCGGCGGGATCATCGTTGGGCTATTATCGCTAATTTTCCCAGAGGTCTGGGGCAATGGCTACAGTGTGGTGCAGTCGTTATTAACTGCGCCGCCGGGCGTTTTATTGATTGGTGGAATACTGATATGCAAGTTATTGGCCGTGCTCGCGAGCAGTGGTTCGGGCGCGCCGGGCGGCGTATTTACCCCGACACTGTTTGTTGGTGCCGCTTTGGGGATGCTATGTGGGCAGATGCTGGCCTGGTGGCCGGTTCTCGGCGACAACATTGCACTGCTAATGGCGCTGACCGGGATGGCAACCCTATTGGCGGCAACGACTCACGCCCCGATGATGGCGGCATTAATGGTGTGCGAAATGACCGGCGAATACACCCTACTCCCCAGCCTGCTACTATCCTGCGTGATTGCGACAACCATTGCGCGCTGGTTACGCCCAATATCGGTCTATCACGGGCATTAAATAACTCAGATTGATTCATCTGCCTGGTATTTTAGCATGAGTAATTGGTGGCGGTTTTATATAACAATAAGGTAGTCGCTAACCATCAACAATTAACATTCGATACTGGTGAGTAATGTGCAATTATTAACTGCGCCAGACGAGACGGTGCATCTATACTGACTCTTTTATTCTGCCCATTAAATAGGATGATATAGATCTGTAGTGATTTTATCATGCATAAATTTAATAAAAGAGTAATTTTTCAATTCATAAGGTTCAAATCATGAAGTTCAAATCAATTATACCAGCCAAGCATGGCGGTAATAATTTAAAAGGAGTATTCATATGAATACAGTACAAGCTTGGGCCGCCCCATTATTTTGGGGGCCTTGGGTAAATTTAAGAGGCCATACTGGTAGCTCAGTTTACACCGTGAGTTTTGAAACGGAATCAGCAGCACCCTCATCTTTTGATGTGGAAATTGAATATGCGACAGAAACTCATATGCAGCTGGTCTATACTCAAGGCCCCGGTGAGTTTCAAATCTCTAATAACAATGGCACCGGTACAGATAGAATAAGATTTAAAAGTCATACTGTCGGTCAGGTCATCAAGGTTAACTTCTAAGTAAAGTGAAATTCCGTGGGCTTTTATCTTTATTTGTTATAAGCAATAAACTCTGCGGAATTTCTTAATTGGCATATTCATTGACTATGGCTAATGCCACTGCCCGGTTAGCGACGGCCTGGTAATATACCCCATTAACAAAAAACAGTGCAGATACTATTTTGGTTTCCGGGTATATCTGGTAGCCGTTAAATAGCGTTTGCATTTTTTCTCCAATATTTGAATTGATGAATGTTGAAAATTGCTTCACACACTTTTTCTTGTTATCCAGTTCTATAATGAGATTATCATTTTTATAGAATAGAGATTTATCTTCACGCAGAGATACCTGTTCAACACATGTTTTTTCCAGAGAAAAATATTTATTATTGATCTTGTAAACTAACAGTCGTGGTTCATTTTTTGTTGTACATGAAGAGAGTATTAATAATGAGAGAGTGGAGAATATTATTTTATATAGTTTGACAGCGTTTTTTCTCATAAAAACAAACCTCATTAGTAAAAACAGTCTCAGTGGTCAATAAATAATCACATAACTGCCTGATTAGCACCCATCATATACCTCGGGTGCTAATCAGTGGCAGACTGACCGCATAAATATTTAATCTCTGGCCTTAATCTAGTGGCCTATCGGGCATAACTCACCTTGCCACTCGTACTCTGTACGAGTAATATAACAACTCACAGGGAAGGAGTCGAGGCAGATGGATCTATTACATTTCATTGAAACCTCTATTTTTCAAAGGAAAATCGACGGTTTATTAAGTGCTGATGAGTATCAAAGGTTCCAAGAATTTCTCAGTTTAGATCCTACGGTTGGCGATACTATATCCGGCACGGGTGGATGCAGAAAAATCAGGTGGGCATTATCAGGAATGGGAAAAAGTGGTGGGATTAGAGTCATTTACTACTACCTGACCCGAGAAGGTGAAATATATCTACTGATAGCCTATCCAAAGAGTGAGAAAGATAATCTGACTAACAGTGAAAAAAACCAGCTCAGAAAAGTCATCGAGGCTATCGAGGAGGCAAAATGAAAGATGAATTATTCAGTGAATTGATGGCCAGTGCTCAGGAAGCATTAGCAATTAAGCGAGGTGACATGCAGGCTGCGCGAGTCACTACACTCACTTTGCCGGATGTTAAAGCTATCCGCGCAAAAGCGAAACTAAAGCAAGATGAGTTTGCTCAGGTCGTTGGTGTGTCCCCTTCCCTTGTTCAGGCATGGGAACAACATAAAAGAACGCCAACCGGTAGCAGTTTGAAATTACTGCGCATTATTGAAAAAAACCCAGACATGCTGAATATTTTCAGAATGGCATGATAATATTAGCGTGAGCTCCCCTCACGCTAATGAATCAGATCTATTCGTCGTGGTTTGAGCGGCTAGAATAGCGCGCGGATTATTACTCATTTCATTACCCCAGCCAATGGGATAATTATATTATTGACTAATCACCGATAAATCTAAATATTTCGCCAATGGTTTCTCTTCCGGGTGTGGCAAATAGGGTAATTGTCCTAACTGCGGTGCCGGTAAACGTTCCCGTAGCATGGCGATGGTTTCCGCGTAGTGGGCTAATCCGGGGTTAATGCGATTTGCGACCCAACCTAATAGTGGCAATCCATCATTGAGAATGGCTTGTGCGGTTAATAGGGCGTGGTTGATACAGCCTAATTTAATGCCGACGACCAAAATAACCGGTAATTGTTCTTGTATTACCCAGTCAGAATAGAAACGTTGGTCATTCATCATCACTTTCCAGCCACCACAACCCTCAACCACCACAGTATCCGCTTTGGCGGATAAGCGCTGTAGCCCCTGGGTCATTTCGCCGTAGTTAATCAGCGTATCCGAGCAGGCGTGGATAACATCCGCTTGCAATGGGAATGGGTTAACTTCCTGATAATTAAGCTCAATGGATGACGATGCTTGTAAAATTAGCGCATCCTGATTGCGTAATCCATTGGCGGTCTCTTTGCTTTCGGTCGCGACAGGTTTATAGCCCGCCGCTGTTCTGCCATTTTGGCTTAAGGCCTGAAGTAAGGCCCGTGACACCACGGTTTTACCAACAGCGGTGTCGGTACCCGTCACAAATACTCGCGTTAACATAACAATACTCCAAAATCTGGCCACCCAGACTTAACTCTTTTCACTTAACATTAGCGAAATGGGTAATATGGATAAAAGTCTAGGCGATGCCGACCACGGACAGCTTGCGTTAGCGCAAGGTTTTGCCGAACTGAGAGAGGTTTTTAACGGATAAGAGCAAATAATAGGAGGAGTAGATAAGAGATAACCACTAATAATTAACTCTTAATTATTAGTGTTAATAGGTTAGCCTTGCAGTAGTTTGACTAATAATGAGCCGTTATAGAGCGCTTCTTTTACTAATGCCGCACCGGGCATCGTACCCTGATTAAAGAATGCGGTCGGTTCAACCAGAATATTATCGCTGTATGCGGGCAGTGCTTGTTGGCGAATACAAGCTGCAATGGCCGGATGTAAAATAGAGGCTGCTTTATTTAGCGGCGAACCCACCAGGATTTTTTCTGGATTAAATAAATTGACCATGATGGCAACAATTCGCCCTACGCTGTGGCCAACACCCAAAATAATATCTTTGGCGAGTTGATCACCGGCCAAAGCGGCATCACATAAAGATTCAACACTCAGTGGCGTGCCATGTAATAACGAACTCATGGAGCCGTTTAACCGCTGTTGTGCAATTTCCAGCATATTCTCAATACTGGCAACTGTCTCAAGGCAGCCATGATTACCGCAATAACAGAGTTTGCCGTAGGGATCGACTTGGGTATGACCAATCTCGACCACACTGCGGCTACCGGCATGTAATACCCTGCCCGCAGTAATAACACCGGCACCCACATTATGGTCAATCACCACCTGAATCACATTCTGGCACCCGCGCGAGGCACCATACAGCGCCTCCGCCATGGTCCAGGCGCAAATATCGTGTTGCAGATAAACTGGCAGTCCCGTTCGCTGCTCCAGTGCGGGGCCAAGTAGCATCTCATCAACATCATAAAACGGCATTTTATGCACAATACCTGCTGGCGCATCAATAATACCCGGCATGGTAATGGCGATAGCGGTTAGCCTTTCAAGCTTTTCCTGATGGCGGATAAAGAATCGATCCACCTCGTTGAGAATACGATTTAGCAGGGGTTCAGGGTGACTATCCGGTAACGGGATCTGATCTTCGACCACCAGTTTGCTACTGAGGTCGCGTAATGCGAGGGTGATGAAGTCACGACTAATACGCCCGGAGACATAGTGCCAGGCCTCGGTATCCAACACTAAACCAATCGCTGGCCGCCCACGACTACCCACATCTTGGTATTCGGTCTCTTTAACCAGGTGTGCTTCAACTAGCTCTCGCACGATTTTAGTGATACTGGCGGGGGCCAACTGTGCCCGCTTAGACAGTTCAATACGTGATATTGGGCCGAACAGATCAATTAGCCGATACACGGCCCCTGCATTGGTCTGCTTGATTTGATCAATATGCCCAGGCTGTCCATCCGTTATCACTAAACCGGCTCCTTCTCTGCCAACCGAGTATTTTTCGCGCTTCTAAATAAAGATTATCGGCTATGTTGGGGCTTTTAGCATATGGCGTCAACTATTTGATTAGTTATGTGATTTACTGCACATAATAAGTAATCATTGCTGGTTATTTATACGGTTTGAAGTCAAGGGAGCAGTGGTTTTTTTACCACTACTGCAGCAGTATTTTCTAGGGTTCTTCCACTGGCCCCCTTTCAGGAAGGAGTTAGTGGAGGGCCGAGGGGGAATAACCCGCAAAACTGATTACCTTGTGACGTAGAGGTGTATATGACCAGCATTAACTATGCCATATCGACTGATATACTGAGGATTCTGTCTGCTGAAATAACCGGTTACCATCGTTATAAAATTTTTCTGGTCTGGTGATAATCGAATGCTGGTGACATGTTGCCAATAACCATTTCTTCTTAGAATATCAGGTAAGTTACCCGTTTCCACTCTAGATATATTATCCCTATCAATAGGCGTCATAACCCACTCCATTTTACCGCCGACAACAACTCTAATACGTCCAGCTGCGATAGCATTTTCTATTATCTCATCAAATGTCCGTGGTGGCCCTACTAGTATTGGTGTTTGGTATGGAAACATATTGGGTTGTGCTGGGAAAAGGCCTAATTTTTCTAACTCTTCACGTGATAGCATATTATTCACCGATGATATTTAATGGTTAATGTAACTTGGTCATTGTCATTGTCATTGTCATTGTCACTTTTGCTTTCATATCTATATCCCTTTAGAAAAACCCACTCTCATATTGGCGATTAAAAAAGTGATAAATGGCACACCAAAATAGTCGGTAATCCTAAATCCTGACATTGGTATGGCGCTTTTTCATCATATCTATCTTGCTCTAAAATCACCTCCCGTTATGTACAAAATATTCTTAATAGGAGATTAACGACGCAGTAAGCAAAAATTCTGTTATTTTAATATTAATTTAGATAACGTTAAAATAACGGCAGTAATACTGAGAGTGGGCTTCGAAACTCCGGCTGTTTTTCATTGACAGCTGGGAGATAGTAAATTATGTACAATTGACTGATAAAAAAGGAATTTAAAATGGAATTAGCTCAGTTTATTAATGGAAAGCGTATATTGGTCCGCAGGTGTAATAGCACTCCTTCCAGGCGTGTGGCGGTTATTAGTCATGGGCGATTCTTGCCCTTACAGGCTTTGTTCGGCGGTATGTCGATGGACACCCGTGTTCCAGCAGGCGTTGCGGTTAACTGGTATGTCAGACACGGTGAAACCATCTCAAACCATACAGTTATGGGGCTATATGAGCGGTTACACCGGGGGGATTCTCCTGTGTCGATAAAAGATTATTCAGGTAGAAACACGGTAAAAAACTACATTCTGCGGGCAGATATTTCTCTTGGACGATCTTGCACTTCCCGATCAGGAGGCCACTGTGATGTTATCCTCCCGGTGGATATTATCACCACGCAAAACATTCTGGAAGCCATCCAGGCAGGCCAGTTGCCATACCATGAGGTGTACTTCCTCTCTTGCCGTGCAAACCGACTGACACAGACGAATATCTAATTTACTGCAGTGTTATCGGCTAACTTCGTCTATTCCATTAGAACCGTCAAAGCTGGTGATATCTTGAATTGGCGCGATAAATATGACTGTATTCAGTGACTATCTGGTTGGTCTGGCTTTTAATGCTGCCATTAAGAAATTCAATCTTGTGGTATTGGACATCAAACGTATTGTTCTGCGGCTCATCGTGTTTAAATACGCGAAAGTACTCATTGAGGTCTCTGTTATATTCTGGCCCGTGTCCATGTTTCGAAAACAGATCATTCGCATCTTCTTGCAAAAATCCTGTTGTAACCGAACCGGCATAGCCAACGACATAAGTGTTGGCAATTATACGTGACAACTCTGCCGCTATAGACCCTAGATAAAAATCTGCCGAATGGCAAAATGCCAAATGTATACGCCGGATATTCGCCACCGGAGCACCTTTAATGAAGTTCGCTAGATCCCCCGCACGACGAAACCGATTACCGATAATTGCCACCTTCGATATAAATACATTGTTGTGAAAATCAAATTCACCATGACAATTGATGGTTAACTCCGTTCCTATCGGAGTTTTTTCCTTAAAGATATAGCCATCTTGGCAGTGCAGGACTAACTCTTTCACGGCTCGCTTCCTTACTTTGATTGAAACTATTCGCAATGGTTACAAAACCCCTGTTGTTCGGCTTTTTCACCCTGTGGGGTATGCTTCCGACCCAAATGGATCGGGAGCGTTACGACTCTAAGTACGGCTGGGTGCCGATGTCAATATTCATGTAAACAACGGCTTGGTGGAAGTGGTCAGCAGAAAAATTAGCCCGAATCTGTCACTCATTGTCTCGGGAGATGTTGAACCACTTGAGACGTGATGTCCTATGGCTGGATCTCCGCCAGCATTAGGCGAATCAATGCCTCGGCTGGATCTCCGCCAGCATTAGGCGAATCAATGCCTCGGCTGGGGCGGTAACCGGTCGGTGCTTATGATTGACCAGCCATACCTCGGTGGTGGCGCTGGCTTCCGCCAAAGGTAAGTATTTCACCCCATCCACTTTTATCCGGGTAAATGAGGCTGGCAGGATTGAAATACCCAAACCGGAAGAGACCAGGCCGACGATCGTCATCGCCTCGCCAACTTCCTGCGTAATATAGGGCGTGATACCCGCGCGAGCTAACAGCCTGAGGATCTCGTCATACAGCGCCGTCCCCACCTCGCGCGAAAAGAAGACAAACGGCTGCTCAGCCAGTGAGCTAAATTTGACACTGCCATGGGGTAGTGCCGCCAACGGGTGCTCTTCGTGGACTACCGCGACTAACGGTTCACGCAGTAGTAACCGGTATTGCAGTGCATCTGGCAGCCGTGTATTGCGCATCACACCAATATCAAGCCGCCCATCCAGCAGCGGTTCAATTTGCTGTTTGGTGTTGACCTCCTGCATCTTAATGTGAACTTGCGGATGCAATTGACGGAATGCCCGTAAGTTTTTAGATACCGTGCTAATGAACGGCGCTGATGAAGTAAAACCAATGGTCAATTCGCCGGACTCTCCACGATGTAAACGCGCTGCCTTTTCTGCTGCCGAGTTTACCTGCGCCAGAATTTGATAAGACTCCTTTAAAAACAACGAGCCCGCTTGAGTCAGACTGACATTGCGGTTGTTGCGGGCGAACAGTCGCGCACCGATTTGCTCTTCCAGAATTTGAATTTGCTGGCTCAGCGGCGGCTGAGAAATACGCAACCGCTCCGCTGCTCGCCCAAAATGCAGCTCTTCAGCCACCGCAATGAAGTAACGTAAATGTCTGAGTTCAATACTCATTGGGTTCCATTGATATGTTTAAAGTCTTATTGTGAATGATTAATATATTAGACAAAAAACTCAGCTATTTCTATGATCGCGTCATTGAGCTGTTTAAGTGGCTAGCAAGAAATTCTATTTGATTGTATTAATGATAAGGAAATACCGTGACCACCTCTTCGCGCACCACGGCGACCCTAGCGCCAGCGCCCGCAGCAAATGATGATACCCCCTCTTCAGCACCCGCTTCCGAGGTGGCTCGCTTATCGAAACGCCCCTATATCCAACGCGGCACGCCAGAGTTTATCCGCGTTACGCTGGCTTTCTTTTCCGCCGGATTGGCGACCTTTGCCCTACTCTATTGTGTACAACCGATCCTGCCGTTGCTGTCGCAGGACTTCAATATCTCACCGGCGGGCAGTAGTTTATCGCTCTCGGCCGCCACCGGCATGTTGGCCTTTGGGCTGATGTTTACCGGCCCTCTTTCGGATGCGGTCGGGCGTAAATCGGTGATGGTAGTGGCGTTGATGTTGGCGGCGATCTGCACCCTTATTTGCTCATTGATGACCAGTTGGCACGGTATTTTGTTGATGCGGGCATTGATTGGTCTCTCTCTTAGCGGCGTTGCTGCTGTCGCGATGACCTACCTCAGTGAGGAGATCCACCCCAGTTTTGTCGCACTCTCCATGGGGTTATATATCAGCGGTAACTCCATCGGTGGGATGAGTGGTCGGTTGGTCACTGGCGTACTCAGTGACTTCTTTTCATGGCGCATCGCGCTGGCGGTCATTGGCTTATTTGCGTTAGCCGCCGCTTGTATGTTCTGGCGCATCCTTCCGGCGTCGAAACACTTCCGCCCCACTTCGTTACGGCCCAGAACCTTGGCCATTAATTTCAAACTGCACTGGCGTGATCCCGGCTTGCCATTACTGTTTGCCGAGGGCTTTCTTATTATGGGCAGCTTTGTCACTCTCTTTAATTACATTGGCTATCGCTTACTGGCTCAACCCTATTATCTCAGTCAGGCGGTGGTGGGCTTATTATCAATAGTTTATCTCACTGGCTCCTATAGCTCGCCGAAAGCAGGGGCATTAACCAACCGCTATGGACGTGGGCCGATATTATTGGCATCAATTGGTATGATGCTAATTGGGGTGCTGATCACCAGTTTTCCGCCAGTCATAACCATTTTTATCGGCATGATGGTATTTACTGCGGGCTTTTTTGCCGCGCACTCGGTTGCCAGTAGCTGGATTGGCCGTCGTGCTCGCCGAGCGAAGGCACAGGCATCTTCACTTTATCTGTTTTGTTATTATGCCGGTTCGAGTGTCGCGGGAACATTAGGGGGGATCTTCTGGCTTAATTTAGGCTGGACCGGGGTTGTCGCATTTATCGCCACGATGTTGCTACTGGCGCTATATGTGGGTCAGCGGCTACGTCAATTGCCCGAAGCAGCGAAAATTTAATTTTCAATAAAAACGGTTGAAATATAAATTAAGTATATAATGTAGTTAGGGATTTTTTTACGGTACTAAGTTACTTAATTTACGTCATTTCAGGAGAACATATGACCAGTCACTTTCTTACGCTTTGGGATATTCTGGCGACCACTTTTTCAATCTTCTTTTTTATTGCCTATTTACTGATCCTGTTTCAGGTTATTTCTGATCTCTTCAGAGACCATGAGCTAAATGGTTTTTATAAGGCGATTTGGATTATCTTCTTGCTGTTCATCCCATTACTGACCTCACTTATCTATCTGGTCACTCGCGGTAAAGGCATGGCGCAGCGTTATCGTGCCACAGTACAAAAATCCGTCTCTGAGACCAATGATTATATTCGCCAGGTCGCGGGTAAATCACCGGCAGAACAGATTGCTGACGCCAAAAAGCTGTGGGATGAAGGTACGATCACTGAAAGTGAATATATGCAGCTTAAAGCCAAAGCACTGGCCTAATATTTAATTGATCACTAAAGGCTAAATGTCATCTATTAGATCATTTAGTCTTTAGTGCCGCTTTATTCGCGAATCCGCGACATTTTTTATCGGAGATACAACCAGCGCGATCATCACAATCCCGAAAAGAAGTGCACCACTACCCGCGAAGAGTTGACCGACTGTCATACTGCGCATCTGCCAGCGTTATCATTGCTGCAAAAACAGTTGCAACCACTGCTGGGGTCAATGATTCGGTAGCTTTTATGCCAACACTTTCTACTGTCTCACGCGCCACGTTCACCAATACCCGACCAGGCGGGCGAAGCACTACCTGACGAAGCCCATTGTTGCTGTCGCGTGTGACGAGGCCAATTTTTTCGAGAGCGATCAATTGACGCACTACAGCTGATTGAGGTTTACCCATCTTATTCACGAGTACTGAAATATTTATCCGATCGCCGTCCGATCGCGCGATAACATTGAGTAGCGCAAAGTCACTGAAGCTGATGCCATGATATGTACCCAATTCATCGTCAAGCTTAAGTTGCAGACTGGCGTGGGCACGATATAACGCCAAACAAAAATCGAGATTTGTGTTCATCAACATTTGTTCCTGGGTTCGTCGTAGCTAAGTTCGTCGGGACAGAGGATCTCCTGGCGCCACAGGCTAACTAACATTTCCAATTCCTGCGCGGCATCGAACGCGGGATCTTCACTGGCTTTAACCATGTCCAGCACCTCAAAGAGAAAGTTACTCTCACCATGCTCGACCCAATCCTGCGCAAGTCTCATGTTGCGATGTTGCGCATATCGCAGTTCAAAACGATGACGGTTGAGTGTGCCTTGAACGTTAGCACTGCCTGCAACTAATACTCTCCCCGTAATCTTGTTACGGATCGCATACACCCCCGCTCTGCTTTTCGTCTCCAGGTACTGCCGTTTCAGCACTTGTTTGTTTGTCATCATCCATCCTTTTCATTCCAAATAAGTCATGTCGCAGCTGTCAGCGACATGCTCTTTTACGAATAATACCCGGATAATATTATGTGTCAATAATACCCGGGTAAATATATCTATCTCTATATCGCATGAAAATTTGGGATCTAATGGCGAATGAGGCAGACAGACTCTGAAGAGGGCTTCTCATAATCTGAAAATAAAACCCGTTAAGCTGGCGGTTATGGTCTGAATTTACTGCTGTTTTGCGTCACCAGTAGTTGCAAGTTTTGCGGATGTCGTCAAAAAGGTGACTAATCAGAATGAAACTGTCTGCATAATATTTACTACTAATTTTTATCCGGGTATATTAAACGGCCATTGATATCCCATTGAGGCTGAATGCATGTCTGAATACCTGTCGAAGCCCTCGACAGCCTTTGGAGACCAACAGCTGTTGCTGTCAGGTCCGCTTGTCGAGGTTGCGCTGGCCATTAAAAATGAGCTCGAAAATGGATCAACAAAAACGTTCCTTGTTTTTGATGACGTGACAGGCAGTGTGATCGATTTGGACCTGCGTGGCTCTGATGCCGACATCATAGAGAGACTTTCCCAACCTTCTCAGCCATTTACGGGGCGTTATGCCTCCCGCCAGAACAAGTCGCCAGAACCTGTGGAAGACGATACTGCAGAATCGAAAGGTCGGGGGCGGCCAAAATTGGGTGTTGTTGCTCGCGAGGTAACCTTACTGCCCAGGCAATGGGACTGGCTAGCCACCCGGCCTGGCAGTGCATCAGCTGTAATCAGACGTTTGGTAGATGAAGCCATGCACTCGGAGGGGTCACGTGAACAAAGACGGGCAGCTCATGAGGCGGTTTATCAGTTCATGCAGGCGATCGCCGGCGATCTGCCTGGCTATGAGGAGGGAATACGTGCGCTCTTCGCAGACGATCGAACCAAACTTGAACAATGTATTGCAGCATGGCCTGTAGACATTAAGGCTCATGTTCTTCGCCTGGCTTTTGGTTCATCAGATCAACTTGCTACGAAAACCACTCTATAAAATTGCAGATTTCCGACTGTCAAATAGCATCTGAGCTTTGTGACGTTAACAGGAAGAGATCTGATTAACGAGTCGGTTGAAGAACCCAAATTGTTTGCCGACATTATGTGTCTGAAATGCCCATCATGGGTACGGAGTGCCATCTTTATGGGTGAATTTCCACTTACCGTTCTCTGCCACAGCCTGGAGATCGTCGTCAGGATAGCGACCTTCATCTCCCGGCGTCCTATCACCGACCTCAATGTATACGACCTCCTCTGATGTCTCGTTAATCAAATGGTGACCGTTGCCAGTACCCGCTTTGAAGCCAGCACACATGCCAGGGGAAAGTTGTGTAAGCCCTTCATCGGTGCAAAGTGTTGGGTTTCCCTGCAAAATGTAGATGAACTCATCTTGTTTAGTGTGGGCGTGGCGAAGAGCGGATACTGCATTGGGAGCAAGGCGCGTAAGATTGACACCGAAGTTCGAGAGCGCAAATAAGTCGCCAAGAGATCGCTTTTCCCTGCCGGCCATGCGTGATGCAAATGGTTCGGGGTAGTTTGAAGGCTTTGTTCGAACGGGTGCGTCCGCAGCATTGATTGCGATCAGACTTTCTCGCTTTGTCATTCGATCCTCCGAGAATAAAAATTAGGGATAAGTGTTAAGGTCGACTATAAGCAAGCCACGATGCAACGCATGTGCTGGATGGCTTGTTGTATCACGAATCGGAACTGTGCATCGAAGAATACCATATCGATACCAAGTGCTTATTTCCCTTCCGCTTCCAGTCTCTCCAGCAAACGTGACAGGATCGCGGAGTTGTAATAAACGATCGCGTTGGAGATCAACCGCCTGCACTGGTTGCTGATTTCCGTTTCAATGTCATTTTTCCCGGCTAACTCCTTCTTTCCGCCGACTTTGGCTACTGCGGCGCGTAGAGCTTTGTGCGAAACCTGACAAAAAAACAAATGCAACTGAACATTTTGGAACTAAAAAGCCCTTCACTTGTCAATTTTTAGTACAGCGTCAATATATTTTTCTTCGCTTGACTGGGAACGTTACCGGTGATTTTGTGAAAAAATAGTTTATTTAAATCAATAAAGTATAAATCACATGGAGGTATTACGATGCAAGATCAAGATAGGCAAGAGAAGAAAGCGATGTTTATTTCGTTCGATGCCGTTGCGGTCTCGGGGATCACGGTCGAAGCCATGAAAATCGCCTTATTACTACAAGAGCGCAGTTTTCACTCTTATCTGGATTTGGGATATGACATCAAAATCGATAAAGGCAATTTTAACAAATCCTATGACAAGGAAAATGACATCTACCGCGATGTCTTCGAACTCGTCCGCATCGACGGCATCATGTCGATTCCTAACTATAACCTCGATTTTATCAGACATGTACACGATGCGCTGATTAGCCAAAAGATCCTCGTCAACGATGAAGAGAAAATCATCCTGTTACACACCATCGACCAGACGGCCAGCCAGCTCGCTGAGCATATCGTCGCACAATGGGAAAAACTTGGCGTCAGTAATGTGGTGGTAGAAAACGGCACGCTGCCGGAAAACATCATCTACACCAAAGCCTTGTATCTCGCCATCGAGCATTATGGTCAGCGACATGCTCTAACGCGGTTCGTGATCTGGCGCGATCACGACCTGATGTGGAACAGCGAAAGAACGACGCTGAAGTACGGCTTTCCTCCTTATTCCCATGCTGTTAAGCCGAGCAAATCAAAACACATAACTTACGTCACACTGAATCACGATTTAAAACAAAAACTCGAGGCCTGGTGCGATGATGATATCAAAGTCCAGGTAAAGAAAAACACTTATGATTTTTCGGAACAGAAAGCCAGGATCAATATTCGAGAACGATTGGGCGTGGGTGAAGATGATATTTTAATCGCCAGAACCACCCGAATTATTTCGCAGAAACGATTAGATCGCGATCTGGTGTTGGTCAGCCGACTTAATCACTTATTCCAAAATGATAATAACGATCGTTGCGTCTATCTGGCGATAGCCGGCAATGAAAAAGAAAACCTGACGTGTTGCCGGGAGCTTCAAAAATTAGCCCGGGAATTGCGCATCGAACCCTATATCAAGTTTGTCGGCATGCTTCCCCATGAGTGCATACGCTCTGCGAACGATGCCATCTGCATCGAGGACTTATATTACTCCTGCGATTTGGTCTCATTTCTCACCTCTTACGATTACGACAGTTATGGCAACCCGATTGGCGAGGCGGTGAGCCACCGACGCTGCTACATCACCACCAGTTACGAGTATTATCACGAAGTGTACGGCCAGCACGGTTTCGAAGCGCCGGTCATGAGGATATCCGAAAAACAGGACGGTTTGCCTACCGCTGAATTCGTCAACGAACTGTATCAATTCCTCAATAACAAGGAGCGGATGCAGAGCGTAGCGGAAAAGAATTTCGCCCTTGGAAAAAAGGTGCTCTCCAATAACATTATTGAGTTTTTAAATGCGGGGTTTGAAGTCCAGTGATGTAAAAAACCACGCTACGCGTTATCAGAAATCGATTTTGATACGATCCTGTCTCAAAATATCCAAAAAATGATATTTGGAACCAAAGACTTCAAACTGTTCATTGGTGACGCCCGCTTCGGTATCGATGCCAATGTAGTAAAGGCTGAAAACCGGATTTGTGGCGGAGAGAGGGTTGCCATCGCTAAGCTCCTTATTCCGTCTCGGCGGAGAATTGGGTGTTGATGATGGCCTCAACCAGCGTGATACCGATTGGCGTCAGTGTCACCACCTCGTCGGATACCGTCACCAGCTTCTTCTGCACCAGCTTGTCCAGCGTGCGATTGATCAGGGTATTTTCGAAAAAGCTGTTGCCGTCGAAACGCTGTTTGAACACCTTGTCATCCACGGGGATCAGCGTGGAAAGCGCCATCTTGAAGGCATTGACTTCGCGCTGTGCGGGCGAGAACCCGCGGCTCTCTTCAATGGGCAGCCGGTCTTCGTTCAGCGCCTCTTTGTACTTCTTGTAGCCGGTGATGTTGATGGCCTCGGAACGGGTCGATTTGGAGCTGCCGCCCAGCCCAATCGCCACTTCCGGGTACTGTTTGTTGAGGTCGGTGATCAGGCCTTTCCATTTTTCCGGTTGCTGGTCATTGCGGTGGAAGTACATGGTCGGGTGCTCGGTATAGCCATCGGCCAGGTATTTCTCAACCAGTTCGCGCATCTGATACTGCTTGCCGAGGCCGGGGAAGCTCATGTTATTAATGTTGATCAGCCCCTTTTTCTGCCACAGGCTTTCGCGCTCGCCGGAGACGCCGGTACGGTTTTTGATGAACTCATCCATGTGCAGCTTGGTGCAGACCACGTGGGAAAGCCCCAGTTCGAGCGTCTTCTCCATGTCATATTTCACGTCGTCCACCGTCTGGCCGAGCATGCCGTAAATCAGATCGACGCTGACCCAGTCGATGTCGATTTCCCGCGCATGATAGATGGTTTCCACACACTCATCGGCCGAGTGCATGCGGCCGCAGGCGGTGATAATTTCGTCATTGAAGGATTGGGTGCCGAAGCTGATTTTGCTGAAACCGAGATCTTTTAATATCGCCAGATACTCTTTGTTCAGCGTGCCAGGCTCGCCCTCGAAGCGCATGGTGGCGGTGGAGAAGTTAAAGTGGCTCTTGTAGAACGTCATCATGCGGCGCAGTTCTGGCTCCGGCAACAGTGACGGGGTGCCGCCGAAGATATTGAATTCACCTACTTCCACCGTGGCGAGGCTCGGCACGCGATCTAGCCACATCAGGGCTTCTTTGATATTGAAGTCCACAAGGTCGCGGAATACATCCTGCGACGAGGCGGCTTTCGGGTTCAGGATCACCGTCGGGTACTGGCAGAAATGGCAGCGATAGCGGCAGGTGGGGATATAGGCCCAGAGGTGGATTTTGCCCGCTTTCTTGATATCGCTATCCATATCGGCAAAGAACGACGGCAGCGGGTAGTCGGTTATGTCTCCGGGGAAGACGTGGCAGCCAAAGGGATCTTTGTAGACATACTCCAGAAAGGCGCGGTTTTCCGGCTTCGTCAAAAAGGCGTTCACCAACGGTGTGGGATATTTTTCATCAATATCCAATAACGATTTCAATGCGTCGTTGCTCATCAGAATACGCCTCCATTGCCAAAATAGTTGTGAGCTTCGCCGGACTCGCGGTCTTCGCAGAAGTAATAAACAAAGCGGGTGAAATCTTCGGCCTTGACCGAAGCAAAACAGGCAGGCAGTGGCGGCGGGAAGCCGATATCGTCGCCTACGACGTGCCGCATGGCGGCAAAGAGTTCGTCGCGGAACTCGAGATAGAGGCGGTACGCCGGGGTCTTGTAGGCGTGGATCGGTTTGAAATCGATGATGCGCATCTCGTGTTTAAGTTCGTGAATGCGGCGGTAAAGGCTGTCGGCAAGCGGCCCGGAGAAGAAATCCCGCACTTCGCTGTTTTCCAACAAGAGATAAGGGTTGAGCAGAACGGGAAGAAGGATGTTCTTTGGCGTGTAGTCCTTGACCGAGTAGTCCCAAGCCAATTTTGCTTCCGCCAGCGTGGTGTCCACTAACGTGGGCTTCTGCCGCTCAACGTCCGGCCGCACGTCTTTCATGATAATGATGCCGTCTTTGCCGTAGGCAATGCCGTTGATCACCTCGTCCAGAATGGTGTCTACCCGGCGGCTGTTGATTTCGACATAAGCGTGGCGGGCATAGACCGGTTTGCCGCCGTAAGCGATGACCTTAATCCCGAAATCCCAGTCGTCTGACAGATGCTCGACGAAACGCCCGTTGTTAATCTGGTAGAAAATTTCAATGCCGCCGACGGCGTCATACAGACTGCGTTCCACGCCGAATCCTTTACCGTCGGGGAAACCGCCAAACAGCGAGAAAGAGTATTCGCGCAGGCGCAGCGTTTTTTGGATCTCGGCGAGCAGGTTGGGGCGCCGTTCGAAATCTTCGGCGTTGTAGTAATAGTTGCAGGTACCTAAATCGCCTTGCTGGCTGATCATGGTATTAATCAGTTCATAAAGCCAATAAGCGTCAACGGTACAGTCGGCATCGGCGGAAACAATATAATGTTTGCGCTTTTGCCCCAGTCGGCTGTCTCGCGCTTTGGAGCGCAGCGAGGCGTAATCCATGCCGCGTTTTCTGGCCGAAGAAACGCCCTGTACCTTTTCGTCGATAACGTGAATATTCATTGACGGATGCTGAGTGATAAAGGCGTTTATTTTGGCGACCGAATCGTCGGTGGAGTTATTATCAACGATGATCAGCTCATAGGTGTCGTGAGTAATAAGACTTTCTTTGGTTTTTTGATTGAGGAGCGAGAACAAAACGGTATTAATACGAACGCTTTCATTATAAACGGGCAGTACGACCGACACTAACGTGGTATCGCGCATAGTTCCTCCAGGATGAATTTCCGAGTGGAAAACCTTCGGCACTTTCGCCGAGCTGCCGACCATTTACACTTACTACAGTCTGGTGGCCGAAAACCAAAACAGTTCGCTGCCAGCAGGCCCGAACTACCGTAATGTGCCGGGACAGGAGAAAATCGAGTGCATCGTCGGCATTCACAATCTGGCGCTAAAACCGGGCGTGTCGCCGCAGCAGTTTGAGCAGTTCATCACCGACAATATTTATCGCGTGGAGGACTACCCGGGCTGGAAACTCCATATGCTGAAAGGCCAGAGCGGCAATCGTCTGGATCAGTACGCGGTGATGTTGATCATCGAAAGCCTAGAGTCGCTTAACTCGTTCCACCCTGACCTGGACGAAAGCGCTTGCATTCGTGGCCGGGTATCAGGATACCTAGCAAATGTACGCCGAGTGGAAAGAGCTGGCGTCGTTCTCCGGTGCGCGGCAGATCTACACAGATTATATTTCAATTGCTGGGTACTGGCTATATTCAGAACAGGTCGGCAACGCTTAACGTGAGTTTTCGTTCCACTGAGCCCCCTGTTCGTAGGTGTCCTATGGAAACTTTCGGTGGTTCCGGCGTAGACCCCATATTCCCGTTAATCAATGATGGCACTATACTTTCAAAAGTGTGCTTTTTTATTGATGGTATATAATGTATGTTGTAACTAAAATTACCTTTATTAGAAAAGAAAATGAACAAGTATGATTTGATAGAACGATTGAATAGCCGCTTTACCTCACTAGAGGTTGCCTTGCAACTCCTCCACCAGCAACTCAATGAATTACCTTTACTTGCCGCGCGGGTCTTTTCCCTGCCGGAGATAGAGAAAGGCTCTGAACATCACCCCATTGAGCAAATCGCGGTCACCGCGACTGTCGGTAATCAGGCCAGAGAGCTGGGGTTACAGCATTATCAGCGACTATTTATTCATCATCAGGGGCAAAATACCAGTAGCAAAGCGGCCCTGCGCCTGCCAGGTGTACTCTGTTTCTCAGTGACTGATAATCAGTTGGTTGAATGCCAAAATATCATTCGTGAAATTAATCAGCTAAAGAGTGAATTGGAACAGATAATCACCATCGAGTCCGGGCTACCCAGTGAGCAGCGTTTCGAATTTGTGCATACCCACTTGCATGGTCTGATTACCCTGAATACCTATCGCACCATTACACCGCTACTCAACCCAAGCTCCGTGCGTTTTGGTTGGGCGAACAAACATATAATAAAGAGTGTTACCCGCGAAGAGATTCTGGCGCAGCTAAATAAAAGCCTGAATGCCGGTCGCGCGGTTCCGCCCTTTACCCGTGAGCAATGGGTTGAGTCAATTAGTATAGAGATCAATGATATTCAACGCTTGCCTGAAAAAACCAAGCTGAAGATTAAGCGGCCAGTCAAAGTGCAGCCGATTGCGCGCGTCTGGTATCAGGAGCAACAAAAACAGGTGCAACACCCCTGCCCTGTGCCATTGATTGCTTTTTGTCAGGCGCAATCAGTGGCTGAATTACCTAAATTAGGTGAGTTAACCGACTACGATGTTCGCCACATTAAGCATAAATATAAACCCGACGCCAGGCCGTTGCGGCTGTTGGTGCCGAGGCTACATTTATATAGTGAAGAGACGAAATAAAAAACGCCGGAAATCACATCCGGCGCTCACTATCACTCGGCAGAGGATGACTTCATACTTCCAACCATCTCTTCTGGCTTGACCCACTCATCAAACTGCTCACTGGTCAGATAACCTAACTTCAGCGCGGCCGCTTTTAGTGTTAGCCCCTCTTTATGGGCCTTTTTAGCAATCTCCGCCGCTTTGTCATAACCAATATGAGTATTTAGCGCAGTGACTAACATTAGCGACTCATTTAATAGCTGAGTGATGCGATCACGATTTGGCTCAATACCCACGGCACAGTGCTCATTAAAGCCACGCATCCCATCGGCCAGTAAGCGAATTGATTGCAAGAAGTTATGGATAACCAGCGGACGGAACACATTCAGCTCAAAGTTTCCGGATGCCCCACCAATATTGACCGCCACGTCATTCCCCATCACCTGTGCACACAGCATGGTCATGGCTTCACATTGTGTCGGATTCACTTTACCCGGCATGATGGAGCTACCGGGTTCATTCTCCGGAATAGATATTTCACCGATACCGCAACGAGGGCCAGAGGACAACCACCGCACATCATTGGCAATTTTCATTAACGACGCCGCCAACCCTTTCAATGCACCATGACCATGTACCAGTGCGTCACAAGTGGCTAATGACTCAAATTTATTCGGCGCAGTAATAAAAGGTTGATGTGTCAGGGCTGCAATCTCATTAGCGACACGCACCGCATACTCGGGATGCGTGTTCAGGCCCGTGCCGACAGCCGTCCCCCCAAGCGCCAGCTCACACAGATGGGGGATCGCGGCTTCAATATGCTGTCTGCTGTGAGATAGCATCGCCACCCAACCCGAGATCTCCTGCCCCAGTGTCAATGGAGTTGCATCTTGTAAATGTGTACGGCCAATTTTCACAATATCGCGATAGGCTGCTGCTTTCTCCGCTAGCGTGTGCTGTAAAACCTGCAATTCAGGCAACAGATTCTCTTTTAATCCTATAACCGCCGCAACATGCATTGCCGTCGGGAAGACATCATTGGAACTTTGACTCTTATTAACATCATCATTGGGATGCACCAGGCGGTTATTTCCCCGCTCGCCACCCAATATCTCACTGGCACGGTTAGCCAGCACCTCATTCATATTCATATTGGTTTGAGTACCAGACCCGGTCTGCCAGATAGATAGCGGGAATTCACTCGCGTGGCGGTCGGCCAGCACTTCATCGGCAGCGCGCATAATGGCTTCTGCGCGGTCGGCAGGCAACAATCCCAGATCCCTATTAACCTTCGCCGCCGCCCGTTTGGTCAGCGCCAAGGCATGGATCAATGCCGTCGGCATTCTCTCTTGCGAGATGCGGAAATGTTCTAACGAGCGTTGGGTTTGTGCGCCCCACAACTGGTCTGCTGGCACCTCGATAGGCCCCATGGAGTCTTTTTCACTGCGAGTGGTCATCATCACTACCTCCTTAGCATGTAGAACAAAAAGGTTAAAGTCTGTCATACCGCCTCCCGGACAGTATGAACACTATCATGGCATATTTATCGCCACCGTTATGCGATTGATTCCTATTTCTCTCGTCCGTAGTGCCAACCTGCGAGGCGGATAGCATTACTACTTGCAACCCCTTGACCCCCATTGTTTACTAAGGGACTATTTTTCTCGGGCGCGTGGATTGACCAGCTTGCCATACAAGTTGATGGGTTATCCTCTATTGCGGCCCTTAACAAACGGCAGATCATCGATATGCAAAAAATGAAGAATGCAGTACAAAACTATGCCTGGGGCAGCACTGATGCGCTTACGAAGCTTTACGGCATGGCAAATCCGCAGGGCAAACCCATGGCTGAACTGTGGATGGGCGCACACCCCAAGAGCAGTTCTGAAGTGGCTGATGCCAACGGCCAATGGCACTCATTGCGTGAGGTGATCGCGCAACATCCTGAGGCGAATCTGGGGCGCGAGGTGTTCAAGCGCTTTGGTGAGTTGCCATTCCTGTTTAAAGTGCTCTGTGCGGCTCAACCGTTATCCATTCAGGTTCACCCGAGCAAAGCCGCCGCCGAAATTGGCTTTGCTAAAGAGAATCAGGCCGGGATCCCGCTGGATGCTGCCGAACGAAATTATAAAGATGCAAATCATAAACCTGAGTTGGTCTATGCCCTGACATCTTTTCAGGCCATGAATGGTTTCCGCACCTTGGAAGATATTCAGGACTTACTCCAGCCGTTAGCGGCCGCCCACCCTGATATAGCCGCCTTTTTGCGCGAACCGGATACTGAGCATCTCGCCACGCTTTTTGCCAGCTTGCTGAGCATGGCTGGTGAACCGAAAACGCGCGCCCTTGCCATCCTGAAAGCGGCATTAAATAATCAGTTGGGTGAGCCATGGGATACCATTCGCAGTATTTCGCGCTTCTACCCCGATGATAGCGGTTTGTTCTCCCCGCTGCTGCTGAACGTGGTCACTTTACAGCCAGGCGAAGCGATGTTCCTGTATGCAGAAACACCACATGCCTATCTGGACGGTGTGGCGTTGGAGGTGATGGCGAACTCGGATAACGTATTACGCGCGGGGTTGACACCAAAGTTTATCGATATCCCTGAATTAATGGCTAATCTGCAATTTATCCCAAAACCGGCGGATACCCTGCTCACCACACCCCAGCAGCATGGTAACGAGTTGGCCTTCCCGATCCCGGTTGAAGATTTCGCCTTTTCTCTGCATACATTAACCCCTGAACCTCAGACATTAGCGCAAAACAGTGCTGCTATTGTATTCTGTGTTCAGGGTCAAGCCGTGCTACAAAAACAGCAGCAGGAGATCACCCTGCAACCAGGAGAGTCCTGCTTTATACCGGCTAACGAATCACCGGTAACTGTACATGGAATAGGCTCTATTGCTCGGGTTTACAACGTAGAGTGAACAAAGTTACTCATTTTGTTGTCAATAACTGGCTTTTTGCCGTTTCGATAGATAGATTTCGAACTCGCGTTAAATAGTTATCGTATCAATAATATTTGTGCATGGTGAGTTTGACCTATATTTATCTTTGGTGATATTTAACGAGTAACTCATTACCGTGATCAACACAGTGAATTTGGTGTATTAGAAAAAGGATGAACAGAACAATGAAAAAATCGTTAGTGGCTGTCAGCGTCATAGTCGTACTTGGCGCAGCATGGACTGGAGCCTCATGGTATACCGGCAAACTGATTGAGCAGCGTATGGGTGAACTGGTTAACAACGCAAACGGGCAGATCCGTACCTTGCTGCCAAAAGCCGGGGTGAAACTCGCGTATAAAGATTACCAGCGCGGTCTGTTCACCAGCCAGGTTCGTTATGTGTTGCAAGCAGATAGCAGCGTCGCGGGCGAAAAAGCGTTAAAAGAGGGGGATGAAGTCGCATTCATCGAAACTATCGATCACGGCCCATTCCCGTTAGCGCAATTGAAGAAATTCAATCTGATCCCGAGCATGGCTTCGGTACATACTGAGCTTGCCAATACGCCGGCGCTGAAAAAACTGTTTGAAGTCACCAAGGGTCAATCTCCGTTTACTGCGGATTCACGCATCTCATACGGCGGTGATACCTCTTCTGCCATCACCTTTATTCCTATTGACTATCAGCAAAATACCACCAGTGTGAAGTTCTCTGGTGCCCAGTTTGATGCTGATGTTTCCCGTGATTTACGCAATGTGAAGATAAGCGGTAACAGCGAAAATATCCTCTTCTCAACTAAAAATCAGTGGGATCAAATCGAACAATTTAACGTCCAGGGCCTGACACTGAAAAGTGATAGCCATATGGGTAAGTTTGATCTCAGCATTGGTGATCAGCAACTTGGCATTAAGCAGATCAGTTTTAGTCTTGATGGCAAAGAGACCGCGACACTGGTTGGCTTTAACCTGAACACCCAATTAGGCGAAACCGAGAAAGACTTGAACGGTAAGCTGGCCTACACATTGGATGCACTTAAAATTCAGGGCAGTGATTTTGGTTCCGGTAAACTGGCCTTTACCTTCGACCGTCTGGATGGTCAAAGCTTGAAACAGTTTACCAACGCCTACAATCAGCAAGCGCTGAAAGCCGTTCAGGCCGGTGAAAATCTTGATGCTGAAGCTTATCAGCAAGAGATGACCGAGATGTTGCTTGCTAAACTCCCTGCTCTGCTGAAAGGCAGCCCAACATTCAGCATTGCGCCTCTGAGCTGGAAAAATGCCAAAGGGGAAAGTACCTTTACCCTGAATGTTGATCTGACTGATCCGTCACAAGCTAAAGCTGGCAGCGCTCCCCTGTTAGCGCAGTCGGTGAAAAAAGTCGATGCGACACTGACTATCCCAATGGCAATGGCGACCGAACTGACGACTCAAGCCGCGAAGTTGCAAGGCTACAGCCTAGAAGAGGCGCAAAAATTGGCACAACAGCAGGTTCAGGGCGTTGCTGCTATGGGCCAGATGTTTAAGCTGACCACCACTAAAGACGATGTTATCAGCAGCAGCATTCACTTTGCTGATAACCTGGTTGATTTGAATGGCCAGAAAATGTCACTGCCAGAGTTTGTTGGCCTGTTCGGTATGTTCGGCGGTGCACCGGCTGAAGAAGAGAGTGGTGATGAGCCGACAGATGCTCCAGCTCCAGCAGCACCGGCCCAGTAAGTCTCTTAATTGGTGCACAAAACAGTGCCCCTCTTGATGATGTATCTGGAACGGAGAGGCGGGAGGAAAAGTAAAGCGTCCGCGCCAGGGATGGCGCGGACCAAGCCTCCAGGGAGTTTTTTTTCAAAGGGCAGGCGGCGGGTTTACGATCTACCTGCTCTCTCCTGCGCAACAGGCACTTTATCAAAAACCTCCGGAGCCTATAGCTCCGTTTTTTATCCCTCGCGGATTAATCCTCGCCGAATGACCATTATCGCGACTAACAGATCAACTTAATAAAAAATACGTCAGTTTAATAAGAAATAGCGTGAAGTATTGGAACGACGGCCTGCTACCCCATCACTTTGTTGATAAAAATAGAGACCTGAGTGGGCGTTATCGCAGATCAAGGTTAATGTGTATTTGGTGAGATCAGTACCAAACATCTCTTCTGAGTTAATAACCCCAATATTATCAGCAATCCTTCCATACTTATATTTACCAGAATAATCTTTTCCATTATTTAATATTTTATAGCTATATTTCCCACCACTATGGAACTGCATTTTGTAGACGTTTCCTGCCATAGGATTGCCGGGGCTATAGGCGTTAGATATCTCCATAATAAAATCCTTACCTTCAACACTCTCAGGGAGTTGACAAGAGGCGTAGGCAGTTCCTATTGAAGATATAATAATAGCAAATAATATTTTTTTCATTCATCACTCCTAAAAAGATTGATGGGCACGAGAGAAATAATATATTCAGCCAAGTGATATATCTTTGAGTTGTATTTTGTCGATAAAATAGAGTGCGAAATGCCAATTAACTTATAATGTTAAATAGCAGGTAAATAATTAATTTATTCGGCTGAAAGAGTAAAATACTGAATCGACAGCCGCATATCAAGGATATCCTGCGCTAGCAGCTCAATCTCAATAGTGATCAGCGCCCATATTCAGGCTGATCCTCGGCGGATCAACATCGGCGGTAATATCACATTTTGCAGTTGAAGATCGACCCCCGCAATACGCTGGAGCAATCGTTGCCCGGCACTGTAGCCTATCTCTCGAGCGGAACTGGTAATAAAAGTGAGTGGCGGCTCAGTAAGCTCCGCTTCCGGCACATCACCAAAGCCGATCAATGCCACTTGCTGATCGAGATAGGTATCCACCCCAGCACTACCAATGGTTCTACCAGTACGCAAAATACCAAAATAGGCACCGAGGGCAACTGACGCCTGATGGCAAACAATGGCACTCACATTGGGATGATGGCGCAATAATGTCTCTGCTGCATCAGCGGCAGCTTGCTGCTGACTATCACACTCAACCACCCATTCGGAGCGAAACGGCAGCCCATACTGCACCAGAGTGGCACAAAAGCCCCCTAGCCGCTCGGCCCGTGTTAATGAGTGCGAATGGCCCCCCAGATAGGCAATCTGCCGATGGCCCCGACCAATCAGAAACTCGGTCGCCATTTTGGCCGCCTGCATGTTGTCCGGGCGCACCACATCCACCCCCTCCAATACATTCGAACGAGCCGCGCAAATCAACGGGATATCGTGCTCAGCAGCCCGCTCCTGTAGCCCCATCTCCCGTTTTGCCCCCCCGCCCAGCACCAGCCCATCGACCCCTTGATCAATCAAGGTTTCGAAGCAGCGCAGCAATCCCTGACCTTCCCGACCACTTTGCGTCAGAAATAGCAGTTTACCCCCCGCCTCAATCGCCTCACTCAAACCAGCGGTCATGGCGGCATAAAATGGATCGCCAATATCGCGCACAATCAAACCAATCACGCCAGACTCCCCACCGCGCAGTTGCGCCGCCTGGCGGTTACGCACATAACCTAACTGTTCGATTGCCTGATTGACCCGATCGGCGGTTGCCGGAGAGATACGCCCTTTGCCACTGATAGCCAGCGACACAGTCGCCACTGAAACCCCGGCAAATTTAGCCACATCTGTAATGGTGATTTTTTTAATGGTCATACCGCAGAATAAGCCAAGTTAAACGTTTAATCCGAT
Source organism: Yersinia sp. Marseille-Q3913 (assembly GCF_963892745.1). Classification (NCBI taxonomy): domain Bacteria; kingdom Pseudomonadati; phylum Pseudomonadota; class Gammaproteobacteria; order Enterobacterales; family Yersiniaceae; genus Yersinia; species Yersinia sp. Marseille-Q3913. The sequence continues at coordinate 101,681 of NZ_CAWQAF010000002.1, forward strand.
GGATTACTCTAATACATAAACAGGATCAATAATTGTGATTTACCGCTCATATTATCGAGGTTAAACGTTTTATCTTGTTTTACCTCCAGACAGGGAGACGAAAACATTGCCACTATCAGTGGTGTTAACAACAGGAGCCACTATGTCAGCGGTAAAAAAACAAAAAATCACGCTGTGGGAATTTTTCCAAAGTTTAGGGAAAACCTTCATGCTGCCCGTCGCCTTGCTCTCTTTCTGTGGGATCATGCTGGGTATCGGCAGCTCCCTTAGCAGTAAAGATGTCATCACCCTACTGCCGTTCATTGGTCACCCGGCCTTCCAGTTATTATTTACCTGGATGAGCAAAGTGGGTTCATTTGCTTTTAGCTTCTTACCGGTGATGTTCGCCATCGCCATCCCATTGGGGATGGCGCGTGAAAACAAAGGGGTAGCGGCATTTTCCGGTTTCGTTGGCTTTGCGGTGCTAAACCTGGCAACCAACTTTTACCTCACCACCCGCGGCGTGTTACCCACCACCGACTCATTGGTACTGAAAACCCATAACATTCAGAATATATTAGGTATTCAGTCCATCGATACCGGTATTTTGGGTGCGGTGATTGTCGGGGTCATTGTTTACTTGCTGCATGAACGTTTCAATACCATTCGCTTGCCTGATGCATTAGCCTTCTTTGGTGGTACGCGCTTTGTGCCTATCGTGACCACCGTGGTTCTTGGACTGGTTGGTTTATTGATCCCGCTGATCTGGCCTTGGTTTGCCGCCGGTATTAATGGATTGGGCCGATTGATTAACGGTGCCGGCATGTTCGGGCCAATGATTTTCGGCAGCGGGGAGCGCTTATTGCTGCCGTTCGGCCTACACCATATATTGGTCGCATTGATTCGTTTCACTGAAGCAGGCGGCACCATGGATGTGTGTGGTCATAGCATCAGTGGCGCGCTAACTATCTTCCAGGCACAACTATCTTGCCCCACCACCACTGGCTTCTCTGAGAGTGCAACTCGCTTCCTCTCTCAGGGCAAAATGCCCGCCTTCCTCGGCGGTCTACCGGGTGCGGCACTGGCGATGTACCACTGCGCAAAACCTGAAAATCGCCATAAAATTAAAGGATTACTGATTTCTGGCGTAGTGGCCTGTGTAGTTGGCGGCACCACCGAACCAATTGAATTCCTGTTCCTGTTCGTGGCACCTTTCCTGTATCTGATCCATGCGTTCCTGACCGGTTTGGGCTTTACCGTCATGGCGCTGTTGGGGGTGACCATTGGCAATACCGACGGCAATATCATTGATTTCGTGGTGTTTGGTATTCTGCACGGCACGGCGACCAAGTGGTATTGGGTGCCAGTGGTCGCGGGGATCTGGTTTGTTGCCTACTATATGATCTTCCGCTTCGCCATTCAGTACTTCAATATCAAAACCCCAGGGCGCGAGAATGAAACCGCCGCCAGCCTCAATGCAGAGAAAACAGCCAATGGCACCATTACAGGCAAATCTGGCTACAACTCCCCGGCTATCTTAACGGCTCTGGGAGGTGCGGATAATATTGTCTCGCTGGATAACTGCATTACCCGTTTGCGGATGTCAGTCAAGGATATGAATTTGGTGGATAAAGCGGCATTGAAAGCCAACCGTGCAATCGGCGTGATCCAATTGAATGACCATAATCTGCAAGTCGTTATTGGCCCGCAGGTGCAATCGGTGAAAGATGAATTAGACTCACTGATAAGCCATGGGCAATTTGCCACGCCTTAGCTAAGTGCGGTTACCTAACTACCGATAGACCCAAGGTTTTTGCTGTTGCCGCGGATAACCCGGCGACCTCAAATACCGAGGGTCTATCTCATAAGCGAGACACTCATGTTCGATTTCTCCACCCCCGTCGATCGTCACGGCACCTGGTGTACCCAGTGGGACTATATTGCTGACCGTTTTGGTGCAGCTGACCTGCTACCATTCACCATTTCAGATATGGACTTCCCTACCGCGCCGGTGATCCTGCAAGCCCTCAATCAGCGCATTGAGCACGGCGTTTTGGGCTATAGCCGCTGGCAGCATGAAGATTTTCTCGGCACGATCCGCCATTGGTATCAGACCCGTTTTCAGTGCCACATTGATACCTCCATGGCGGTCTACGGCCCCTCGGTTATCTACATGGTAGCCCAACTGATTCGCTGCTGGTCAGCACCCGGCGACTTTGTTATCACCCATACCCCAGCTTATGATGCCTTTTATAAAGTGATCCTCGGTAACCAACGCCAGTTGCTCAGCTGCCCGCTACATAAAGTGGATAACCTGTGGCAATGTGATATGGCGCATCTCGAAGCGCTACTGGCGCGGCCACAGACTAAAATATTGTTGCTATGCAGCCCGCATAACCCGACGGGCAAAGTCTGGACGCCCGCAGAGCTGGCGCAGATGGCCGAGCTATGTGAGCGCCATCAGGTGAAAGTGATTAGCGATGAAATTCATATGGATATGACCTGGGGTGATCAGCAACATACGCCATGGAGCCAGGTGGGCCATACCCCCTGGGCCTTACTCACCTCCGGCTCCAAGACATTCAATATTCCCGCCTTAACGGGCGCATACGGTTTTATCAGCGATACTGAGACCCGCGAGACCTACAGCCAGATGTTGAAAGGCCGTGATGGCTTATCTTCCCCAGCTGTGCTGGCTATCGTGGCACATATTGCGGCTTATCAACAAGCTGCCCCCTGGTTAGATGAGCTGCGCGATTACCTGCAAGCCAATCTGGCTTATGTGGCGCAGCGGTTGAATGCCGCGTTCCCAAGCTTAAACTGGCAGCCACCACAAGCCACCTATTTGGCGTGGATAGATTTACGCCCCCTGAATATTGATGATCATCAATTGCAGGAAGTGCTGATTGAGCGAGAGAAAGTCGCCATTATGCCTGGTTTCACCTACGGCGAAGAGGGTCGTGGCTTCCTGCGGCTCAATGTCGGCTGCGCCCGCAGTAAGGTGGAGGCGGGTATGGATAAGTTAATTAGTGGCATTCAGTTTTTGCAGGGAGAATAGCTGCAAAATCTGAGTATCGCCCGCTGTCATTCACCAATAAATGTGACTTTAGTCACCTTTTAATGCAACGTGCTGGATATTTTCATTAATTTGTTTTTATAATGTTCTGCACTTTACCCACAAGAATCACCTTCTGATAAAAGTGAGTGCACAATATGATTGATCCCCGCCTTCCCTTGACTGACATTCATCGCCATCTTGATGGCAATATCCGTGCGCAAACTATTCTGGATTTGGGCCGTCAGTTTAACCTGTCGCTACCTGCTGATGAAATCAACGCTCTGCGCCCTCATGTGCAGATCACCAAAACGGAACCTGATCTGGTGAGTTTTTTGCAAAAACTGGATTGGGGAGTCGCGGTTTTAGGCTCGCTTGATGCTTGCCGTCGTGTGGCTTATGAGAACGTCGAAGATGCCGCCAACGCCGGGCTACACTATGCCGAGCTGCGCTTCTCGCCCTTTTATATGGCCATGAAGCATCAGTTGCCAGTTGCCGGGGTGGTTGAAGCGGTGATTGATGGCATCACCTCCGGCTGTCGTGATTTTGATATTGATATTCGCCTGATTGGCATTCTTAGCCGTACTTTCGGTGAGCAGGCATGTCAGCAAGAGCTTGATGGCTTGTTAGCCCATCGCGACGCTATTACCGCCCTGGATCTGGCCGGTGATGAGCTGGGCTTCCCTGGTGGTCTGTTTCGCAGCCACTTCAACCGCGCGCGGGATGCGGGGTTGCGCATTACCGTCCATGCCGGTGAAGCCGCTGGCCCTGAGAGCATCTGGCAGGCTATCCGCGAGTTAGGGGCGGAACGTATTGGTCACGGTGTTAAAGCGGTAGAAGATATCAAGCTGATGGATTATCTGGCTGAGCATAAAATCGGTATCGAGTCCTGCCTGACATCCAACATCCAGACCAGCACAGTCGCAGCACTGGCAACACATCCTTTGGCGACCTTCCTGCGCCACGGCGTGATTGCATCAATCAATACTGATGATCCTGCGGTTCAGGGTATCGAGATTGCTAATGAGTACCATGTCGCGGCACCTGCTGCCGGATTGACGCCGCAAGAGATCCGTCAAGCGCAGGAGAATGGCCTGACCATGGCCTTTATCAGCGAAACTGAGAAACAGGCGCTGCGCGATAAAATTCGTGGGTGAAACGATTGAGATGATCAAATAAAAAACGCCCGCACTTCATGGAGGTACGGGCGTTTTATCAATGAGTTAACTATTTGGTTTCAGCGCGACTCGTCGCGGCCAGCAACTCGGTCGCCTGCTATTTTTCTGCACTCTCTCTGGCGACCCGTTTGGCGTAACGCTGCGCCAATATGGCACAAACCATCAATTGAACCTGATGGAATATCATCAGCGGCAATACCATAACCCCCACCACAGCGGCCGGGAACAGCACATTGGCCATTGGAATACCATTAGCCAGACTTTTCTTCGAGCCGCAGAACACAATGGTAATTTCATCGGCGGTATTGAAACCGAGCCAACGCGCAGCCAGGGTATTGACCACCAATACTACCGTCAGCAGCACCATCGAACAGACCAATATTGCCAACAGCGACCAACCATCAATTTGATGCCAAATCCCCTGAACCACCGCCTCGCTAAAGGCCACGTAGACCACCAATAAAATCGATGACCGGTCAGTGATATTAACCAGTTTTTTATGGCGTTCGACCCACTTAGCAATCAGCGGACGTGAGAGATGGCCGACAATGAATGGCACCATCAGTTGCATGATGATTGAGCCGATAGCGTGCAAAGTATCGGTATCACCGCCCTGAGTCTGCATCAACATGCCCACCAGAATCGGTGACAGGAACACCCCAAGAATGCTAGACGCCGAGGCGCTACAGATGGCCGCCGCCACATTGCCCCCCGCCACCGAGGTATAGGCGATGGCGGATTGAACGGTGGCGGGCAAGGCACACAGATAGAGGAAGCCGAGATACAGCGTCGGGGTTAATACGCCGGGAACCAGCACATTCATGCCAAAACCGAGCAGCGGGAATAGCGCAAAGGTACTGAGGAATACCACCAGATGCAGTTTCCAATGCCCCATGCCGGAGACTATCGCCGTGCGTGATAACTTGGCACCGTGCATAAAGAACAGCAATGCAATTGCTGCGGTGGTCAGGTGTTCAAACCACACTTTAACTTCCCCTTCACACGGGAAGATTGACGCGATAATGACCACTAAAATCAGCACTAATAAGAACTTATCTATCTTTAATCGTTGCAGCCATGACATGCCAAGGTGTTCCCCAAACAAAAATGCTGGGCTATGCTGCCGCCCAGCGAGAGTCAAAACTCAGTTTGCCGATGAAACCGGCAGCGCTTTTTTCTGTTGATCAGAGGCCATACCCAGCTCAATCAACTCCATCACTTTAATCGCTTCGCTGGCCGGAACTGGATTCGGCGCGCTGCCCAAAATGGCATCACGGATCCCCGCATAATAAGCGGGATAATTACCCGGCAGTGTCAGCAGTGGTTTCTCCGCCAGAACACCATCATGTGACAGTGTCACTACACCATCACGCATATCATAGCCCCAATCAGCCTGCGGTAGACGTTCACCCGCTTTCAGCCGATCTTCTTGTGGGTCGAGACCAAACTTAATGTAGCTGCCCTGCATACCGTGAACGATATAGCGTGCGGTTTCTGCGGCGGCGAGCACCGTGCCGTGTAGTACCACCCGTTGATCGGGGTAGCTGAGAATCGCATGGAAATAGTCAACCGACTGCGCACCGGGGCGCAACATGCCCAAATCGACATTCAGCGTCTCTGGCAGCCCAAACAGTTGCAGTGCCTGATCCAGTAAATGTGGCCCTAAATCGTACCAGATGCCGCTGCCAGCACCGGCTTGCTCACGCCAGCGTTGGCGGATCTCCGGGCGATAGCGGTCAAAATGAGACTCAAAATAGACCACTTTGCCCAGCACACCTTCGGCCAGCAGCGTTTTTAGCGTCAGAAAATCACTGTCCCAGCGGCGATTGTGGAACACCGAGAGCAGTAAACCGGCATCATCGGCCTGTCGCTTCAGTTCATTCGCTTGTGACAGTGTCACGGTAAACGGCTTATCGACCACCACATGTTTGCCCGCGGCCAGTGCTTTTTGCGCCAGCGGGAAATGGGTGTCATTGGGGGTAGGAATAACAATCAGGTCGATGGTGGGATCATCAAATAGCGCTTGTGGCTCTGACACCACGGTCATAGTTGGCCAGTCGGCATGAACTTTACTGGCATCACTGCTGGACACGCCGGCCAGTTCCAGCCCCGGAGTGCCCATAATCAGCGGCGCATGGAAGGTTTTACTGGCGTAGCCGTAGCCCAGTAGACCCACTTTTATTTTTTCGGCCATGGTATTCCCTCTTACTCAGGATATTTCGTTATTTGATATCACTCGTTTAACCGATTTGACACCATGATGATTCCCGCGACAAGAGGTAATTTTTTGCTTAACGCAACCGGCGGGCTTAAACCCGCACTATTGCCTCACCACTATCCCGCCATTCTGGCTGACGCAAACTGCGTTGCGGGTAGTTGGTTTCAATACTGCGCCGCCTGAAATCACTGGGGCTGACCCCTACGCGCTTGCGGAAAACGCGGGAGAAATAGAGTTGATCGTCATACCCCACCACCCGACCAATAGTGGCAATCGGCTCTTGCGTGGTTTGCAGTAACAATTTGGCACGGATCACCCGCTGATCTTCGCGCCAGCGCAGGATATTGATCCCCACTTGCTCACGGAACAGGTGCGCCAGTCGCGACGGAGATAGGCAGACATGGCGTGCCACCTCGTCAATACGCAACTCACCCGCCAGATTGCCGGTAATAAACTGGCACGCCTCAATGACACGTGGGTCCATAATGCGCTGCGGGCTAAGAGGATCCTCCTCCATCGCCCGTAACAACAGGCGTTCGAGCAAATTCATGCCCAGCTCTTCACCAAAACGTCGACCCGATTTTTGCGTCTGTTCGATATTGGCAAACAGGCGATCAAACTCCAGCAGCAAGTTATTGTTTGGTAATGATAAGCGCCCGACTTCATGGGTTTTACTGTGCCACTCCAACCAATCAGCCCAATAAGCCCGTGGCCGGAAGTAGACCCAGCGGTGATACCAACAGTCGCTGTTGGGTGAGCGGCCATAATAGTGCGCTGCCTTGGGGGGAAAGAGCAGCAAGTCACCGGGGTTACTGTAAAAGGTATTTTCGCCGTCAAAAATTTTACCCTGCCCCTTGATGGTCAGGTTGAGAATATACCCCTTCATGCCACCCGGTCGGTCGATAAAGAAATCGAGTGGTCCGTCTGCCAGAATCGGGGTTAATCCCGCCACCAGATAGGCGTTAAAGGTGTAGCCTGGTAGCAATGGATTGGGTTGCGGTTCCTGAACCATTCGATGGTACATTTAGCCTCCTTGGAGTCCTGCGCTGATTTTTGCTATACAGATTCACTCTGCCTATTTCAGTTTATCGGACGGATTTCACGCCGCCCGATAGAGGTGACAGAAGTGTGAGCCAGATGGAGTTTTTATGGATTTTTCTGCCATCAGGCGGTTTATACCGTCCGTTTAGCCAGCTGTTTGTAACGGTCGAAGATCACCGCCGCCAGCAGAATCAAACCCCGCACCACGTATTGCGAGAATGGCGAGATATTCAGCAGGTTCATGGCGTTTTCCACTGTCCCCAGAATCAGAATACCGGCGATGACGTAAGAAATTTTACCAATCCCGCCTTTCAGTGAGACCCCACCCAGTACACAGGCAGAAATCACAATTAGCTCATAGCCAATCGAGGTCATCGGCTGACCACTGGTCATGCGTGAGGCCAAAATAATCCCCGCCGCCGCCGAAACTAAACCCGACAACACAAAGATAATGATTTTGGTGCGCACCACCGGAACACCCGCCAGCCGCGCGGCATCTTCGTTGCCACCAATCGCCAGGGTATTGCGGCCAAAGGTGGTTTTATTCAGCAGAAAACCAAACAGTGCCAGACAGGCAATGGTTATCCAGATGGGTGCGGGCAAACCGAGCCAGTTGGTGTAACCGAGGGCGAAGAATCGTTCGTCTTCGATACCCACCGCTTTACCATCAGAGATGATGTAGGCCAGACCACGGACAATTTGCATGGTGGCCAGGGTGGTGATTAAGGCGTTGATTTTCAGGCGGGCAATCACAAAGCCGTTAATCAATCCGCACAGTGCCCCCAGCAGCAGACCCGCACCCACTCCCAGCCACAGGCTTTCGGTCATATTGATCACCACCGCAGTGGTGACACCCGCGCAGGCAATGACCGAGGCGACCGATAAGTCAAAATCGCCGGAGGCCAGACAAAATAACATGCCACAAGCCACCATCCCCGACATCGAGATAGCCAGCCCCAGCCCTTTCATATTGATGAAGGAGCCAAAGTTAGGCACAAATATCACGCAACCAATAAAGACCACGGCGAACACCACCAACATGCCGTAGCTATCCCAGATGCGGGATAGGCCGAATCCGCTTTTAGCCGGTGCATCCTGTGGTGGCTGTGACTGATTTGATGCCGGACTCTTCTTCTCAGAACTCAAAGTAACGCTGGACATGATTCACTCCTTTACAATCAGGCAACCGCAGGCGCGGCATCAGTAGCAATATTCGGGGTACGTAGCATCGCCAGACTTAATGCTTGCTCTTCAGTGGCATAACCGTGGTCTAACTCACCGGAAATCGCCCCTTCACGCATCACCACAATCCGGTCCGCCAAGCCGAGCACTTCCGGCAGATCACTGGAGGCGAACAGCACGGCAATGCCCTGCTTCGCCAGTTGATAGATGACGTTATAGATCTCATGTTTAGCGCCGACGTCAATGCCGCGCGTCGGTTCATCCAGCAAAATCACTTTCATATCTTCGGATAGCCAGCGGCCTAATATGGCTTTTTGCTGGTTACCGCCGGACAGATTCATAATTAGCTGTTGGGCGCCGGGTGTTTTGATATTCAGCGATTCAATGCGTAATGCCGCATTCTCCCGCTCCCAGCGGTTGTTAATCAGACAGCCTGCCGTCACTGTTTTGCGCCGTGCACTAATATTGATATTGTCCTGCACCGAGTGGACCGGAATGATGCCGTCAGCTTTGCGATCTTCCGGGCAGAGCATGATACCGGCGGTGATGGCGTCAATGGGCGAACGGATCTTTAGTGGTTTGCCATCCAGCAAAACCTGCCCGCTGGTCAATTGGGTGCCACCAAAAACCCCTTTTAGTAATTCGCTGCGACCAGCTCCGACCAGGCCAAACAGGCCGACAATCTCCCCTTGATGCACGCTAAGTGTGATAGGCGATTTCACCCCAATGGCTTTTACCGCTTGCAAAGCCAGGCGCTCAGGGCCGAGTTCACGCGGCTGATAGCCATAGATGTCCCCCAGGTTACGTCCAACCATGGCCTGCACCAGCGAGTCGTTATTCACCTGGCTCATATCATCAAAGGTGCGCACATAGCGGCCATCTTTGAACACGGTAATAGCATCGCTGAGCGCAAAAATCTCCTCCATCCGGTGCGAGACATACAAAATGACTCGCCCTTCGGCGCGTAACTCGCGGATCACCCGAAACAGTTGTTCGATCTCGCGGGCGGAGAGTGAGCTGGTTGGCTCATCGAAAGCAATAATTTTGGCATTGCGCGCCAGCGCTTTGGCAATTTCCACCATCTGCCATTGGCCGATGGAGAGATATTTCAGTGGGGTGTCGGGATCAATCTCCAGCCCCAGATGTGATAGCTGCAAACTGGATTCATAGCGCAGCAACTTGCGATCAACCATGCCCATCTTGGTAGGCAATTGGCCCAGATAGATATTTTCTGCCACTGTCATCTCTGGAACCAGATGCAGCTCCTGATAAATAATGGCGACCCCCGCGTCGAGCGCTTCGGTGGTATTGGTAAAATTAACCGCCTGGCCTTTGATGTGGATTTCGCCCTGCGTTGGTCTGTAGTTACCACTGAGAATTTTCAGCAGGGTCGATTTTCCCGCACCATTTTCACCCATCAGGGCGTGGATCTGGCCCGCCTGACAGGTAAAACTGATATCATCCAGCGCCTGAACACCGGGGAAACTTTTTCCGATGCCACAAAAAGCCAGATAAGGTGACTGTCCGGCTTCCAGCTCAGCTTGTAACGCAGAATGGAGTGCTGACATGATGGCTTCCTTATAAAGTTGGGTTGCACTGCCCACCTAATGGCGGGGTTAGTTGGGGCAAGCCGCAGCCTGCCCCCAGTGCGCCATAGCGCGTAATGGAATTACATCAAGCCCTTTTTCTCTAACTCAACTTTGAAGTTATCGCGGGTGATCAGCACCACATCCGTCACTTCGGTAAATTTCGCCGGTTCAACATCTTTGGTCACCCAGTCATGCAGCATCTGAATGCTCTTATAGCCATGGATGTCCGGGCTAGGTAACAAGGAGCCATAGAAGCCCGTCGCCTGACCTTTGGAGAGTTCGCTGACCGCATCCACCCCGTTGATACCAATGCCGATCACATTCGGCGCTTTAAAGCCCTGACCTTCAGTGGCGCGCACCCCACCCAGCACCGTATTGTCGTTCATGCCAACGATCAGCCAGTTTTTCACTTCAGGATGCTGCACTAGCATGGAGTTGGCGGCATCGAATGCGCCGGGGATATCATTGGATTTAGTTGGGACTTTATAGATCTGTTTTTCTGGGAAGCCCGCTGCTTTCAGTGCATCCATGGAGCCACTGGTGCGCCGGCGTGCGGTGTCCAGTTCATCCGAGGTGATGGCCATCACCGCCGTTTCGCCCGGCTGCCAGCCACGATTGCTCATCTCTTTCCACAACTCCTGGCCCTGGCGCTCACCAATTTTGGTCGCTGCCATCATCACCAACGGCACACTCTCCATCGGCTTGCCTTTGGCATTCACGAATTGATCGTCAACCGCAATCACTTTCAGATTATAACTGCGGGCCTTGGCCTCAATGGCTGGCCCCAATTTCGGGTCTGGCGTACAGATAACAAAGCCTTTCGCGCCACTGGCGGCCAGACTGTCGATGGCATTCAGCGTCTTCTCACCATCGGGCACGGCAATTTTTATCACTTCGAAACCTAAGTCCTTGCCCGCTTTGTCAGCGAATTTCCATTCGGTCTGGAACCATGGCTCTTCAGGCTGCTTGACCAAAAAGCCTAATTTCATGCTCTCGGCAATAGCTGAATGTGACATAACGGCCGCTAACCCAACCACTGCCAGCGCCTTAGTTAATTTATGCATAGTGTTCTCCGGACTGTTTTTGTAGGAAGAGATGTTTTTTGTCTGTTTTTTCGTCAACCACCTAAATCTCACGATTTTTAGTGGAAACGTTATCAATACTGTTTTTCAGCTTCAGTGCAGCTAGATGCTCTATTTAAAGCCACCTAACTTAAGCACACCCGGTAAGACGGTGACAGTTTTAGCCTGAATTATGCTTTGGAATGTAGAGCGCTATCACATCCAGAGATTACAGTTTGATTATCCATATATTCAGCAAATTTAACCTCTCTCTAACTTTTGACTGACATCACAAAAACGCTGTAGGAAGCAGAAAAGTACATACTTCCAGCTATCTACTCCTCACCGCTTGCCACTACTCACTCCTATCTTGGATAGCAATTAATCGGCTATTGCCAATGAACCCTTATGTTCTGCAATCGTTAGGAGTAACCACTTATGACAGGCGATGTTATATCGGCAGAGAGTGCCATCCCGGTAAATAGGGCCATCTCCCTCGGGCTGGATTTTGGCAGCGACTCGGTTCGGGTATTGGCGGTTGATTGTCAGCACGGCACCGAGATAGATACCGAAGTGGTCTACTATCCACGTTGGCAGCAAGGTCTTTACTGCCAGGCGGCGCAAAATCAGTTTCGCCATCACCCACTCGACTATATAGAAGCGATGGAGCAGGCCATCCGTCAGGTGGTGGGTCGTCTCAGTGCCGAACAGCGCCAGCAGATTGTGGCTATCGGGGTAGATTCTACCGGATCGACACCGGCACCGATTGATGCACAGGGTCAGGTCCTGGCGCTGCGCCCTGAATTTTCCAACAACCCGAATGCCATGTTTGTGCTGTGGAAAGACCATACAGCTATCGAAGAAGCCGAAGAGATCAATCGCTTATGCCGCAGTGGTGAGTTCGCTGACTATTCGCGTTATATCGGCGGCGTTTACTCTTCCGAGTGGTTCTGGGCAAAAATTCTGCATGTTACCCGCGCAGATGCGGCAGTGCGTGATGCTGCGGTCTCCTGGATTGAGTTGTGCGACTGGGTTCCGGCGCTGCTATCGGGCACCACTGCGCCAGCAGCTATTCAACGGGGCCGTTGCAGTGCCGGCCACAAAAGTTTGTGGCATCCATCATGGGGCGGCTTACCGCCACGCGAATTTTTGGCCGCACTGGACTCCAGTCTGGTTAATGACCTCGATTACCCTCTGTTTACCGAGACCTATACTGCCGAGCGCCCGGTGGGGTTGATTACCGCGCAGTGGGCTGAACGTCTGGGGCTACCCGCTACGGTGATCCTCTCTGGTGGCGCATTCGACTGCCATATGGGTGCCGTCGGTGCGGGTGCTCAGCCTTATACATTAGTCAAAGTGATTGGCACCTCCACCTGCGATATTTTGATTGCCGATGAAAAACTGGTGGGTGACCGCGCCATTGCCGGTATTTGTGGTCAAGTGGAGGGCAGCGTGGTGCCCGGCTGGATTGGGATGGAAGCGGGTCAATCCGCCTTTGGTGATATGTATGCCTGGTTCAGCCGCTTGCTGAGTTGGCCACTACATCAAGCCGCTTTAGCCCAGCCAGAGTTGCAACCGCAACTCAAACAGATTGAATCTACCCTGCTCGCCTCATTAACTGCCGAGTGGGCGAAAAATCCCTCCCTTGATCATCTGCCGGTAGTGCTGGATTGGTTTAATGGCCGCCGCACCCCCAATGCCAATCAGCGGCTAAAAGGGGTGATTACCGATCTGAATCTGGGCACCGATGCCCCGACACTATTTGGTGGTTTTATCGCCGCCACGGCGTTTGGCGCGCGAGCCATTATGGAGTGTTTTGAACAGCAGAATATTCCGGTGGAGAATGTGTTGGCGCTGGGCGGTATCGCCCGCAAATCACCGGTTATCATGCAGGTTTGTGCCGATGTGATGAACCGCCCGCTACAGATAGTGGCGTCGGATCAATGTTGTGCGCTGGGGGCGGCGATTTTTGCCGCCGTTGCGGCGGGCGTTTTTGCTGATGTCCCCACGGCACAGCGCCATATGGCCTGTAAAATTGAGCGGACTTTGACGCCAAATGCCGAGCAAGTTGCACGTTATCAGCAGCTTTATCAGCGCTATCAACAGTGGTGTTTATCAGCAGAACCACACTACGCCCCGTTAGCGAGGCTATGCACTGATCTTAATGATTAGCCTGATTTATAACTGCATATTATTTGTACCCTATATATTAATTGGAGTATCAGATGGACGTATTCAAACAATCAGAAGTGTGGTTCGTCATCGGCAGCCAGAACCTGTATGGCCCTAAAACCCTGCAACAAGTGATGGATAATGCCCATCAGGTGGTCAACAGCCTCAACAGCGAAGCGGGTTTGCCGATCAAGCTGGTACTGAAACCCTTGGTCACTACGCCGGATGAAATTACCGCCCTGTGCCGTGAGGCGAATTACGATACTGCCTGTATCGGGGTGATGACCTGGCTGCACACCTTCTCTCCAGCCAAAATGTGGATTGGTGGCCTGACTATCCTGAACAAGCCATTGTTGCAATTCCACACGCAGTTTAATGCGCAAATTCCGTGGGAAACCATGGATATGGACTTTATGAATCTAAACCAAACCGCCCATGGTGGTCGTGAGTTTGGTTTCATCGGCGCACGTATGCGTCAGCAACACAGTGTGATCACCGGTCACTGGCAGGATAAAGCAGCACATCAGCGTATCGGTCAATGGATGCGCGTTGCAGCCGCCAAACAAGAGAGCCAACAGCTGAAAGTGGCCCGTTTTGGCGACAATATGCGCGAAGTAGCCGTGACGGATGGCGACAAAGTGGCAGCCCAAATCCAGTTTGGCTACTCGGTTAACGCCTATGGTATTGGTGATCTGGTCACGGTAGTGGATGCCGTCAGCCAGGGCGATATTAATGCTCTGGTGGAGGAGTATGAAGCCACCTACCGCTTGACTGATGCGGTGAAACTCAATGGCAATAAACGCGAAAACTTGCTGGATGCCGCGCGAATTGAGTTAGGCATGAAGCGTTTTCTGGAGCAAGGCGGCTTTAAAGCCTTTACCACCAATTTTGAAAACCTATATGGCCTGAAACAGTTACCTGGCCTGGCGGTGCAGCGCCTGATGCAACAAGGTTACGGCTTTGGTGGCGAAGGTGACTGGAAAACCGCAGCACTGCTGCGCATTCTGAAAGTGATGGGCACCGGCCTGAAAGGCGGCACCTCATTTATGGAGGATTACACCTATAACTTCCAGCCGGGTAATGATCTGGTGGTCGGCTCCCATATGTTGGAAGTGTGCCCCTCGATTGCCAAAGAGGAGCAACCGCTGTTAGACGTCCAACATCTGGGCATCGGCGGTAAAGCGGATCCGGCGCGCTTGATCTTCTCGACGTCAGCAGGCCCCGCACTGAATGCCAGCTTGATTGATATGGGAGATCGCTTCCGCCTGTTGGTCAACGTGGTTGATACGGTTGAGCAACCGCACCCACTGCCAAAACTGCCAGTGGCACGGGCCATCTGGCAGGCGCAGCCCTCACTGGCAACCGCCGCCGAAGCCTGGATCATCGCTGGTGGCGCACATCATACCGTGTTCTCGCAAGCCATCGGGGTTGATGAGTTACGCCTGTATGCTGAGATGCACGGCATTGAGTTCCTGTTGATCGATAACGACACCACTCTGCCAGCATTCAAAAATGAGATCCGCTGGAACGAACTCTATTTCCATCTCAACCGCTAAGTTAACTGGTCACTCAAGGGCTTATCCCCCCTGAGTGACCAGAGTAATCACCCGGTTTGCAACCGCCACAAGCGGGCATAAACCCCCGCCTGCTCCACCAACGCCTGATGGTTGCCTTGCTCCAGTACTTGCCCATCTTTTATCACCAAAATGCGGTGACATTGACGCAGTGTGTTCAGCCGATGGGCGATACAGATAACCGTGCGATTACGGATGATCTCCGGCAACTGGCGCATAATGGCGGCCTCCGACTCATAATCCAGCGCACTAGTGGCCTCATCAAGGATCAGAATCTTAGGATCAGCCATCAGCGCCCTTGCCAGTGCCACCCGCTGCCGCTGCCCACCCGACAACATACAGCCCCTCTCCCCAACTTGCGTTTGATAGCCCTGCGGTAGCGACATAATAAAATCATGCGCCCCCGCCTGGCGGGCAATATGCTCCACCTGAGTCTCATCCGCATCCGGTCGGCACTGGCAAATGTTGTCCCTAATGGTGCCGGAGAACAACACGCTATCTTGCAAAACCACACTCATTTGGCGGCGTAACGTGGTGGCATCAGTAATGGCCAAATCCTGCCCATCCACCAGGATCTGTCCGTGCTGGGGGATATAGAGCCGCTGTAGCAGTTTAGTCAAGGTGGATTTCCCGCAGCCGGATGGCCCGGTAATGCCGATAAACTCGCCACCGGCAATCTCCAGATTGAGATTTTGCAACACTTCGGCGGTGTCGGGGCGATAGCGAAAGCGTACCTGTTTAAAGGCCAAACTCCCTGTCCGCTCACTCCCTGACGACAACCCCGCACTTCCCGGCTCGGTCGGGCAATCCAGAATAGTGCCAATCCGTTTCAGGGCCACTTGTGTGTGCTGGAAATCTTGCCATATCTGCGCCAGACGCAAGATAGGTTGGGTCACGTAACCTGAAAACATAGTAAACGCGATAAATTGACCAGGGCTGAGATCACCCACCAAAACCAGCTTCACCCCATACCACAGCAAGATAGCAGAGGTGACTTTATTGATGAGCATGATACCTTGCTCAGCAATATTTGCCGTGCGTGCGCAGGCAAACGACGCCCGGACATAGCCAGCTAATGATTGCCGCCATCCTCGATTAAACTGACGTTCTGTCGCCGAGGTTTTGATGGTCTCCAGCCCGCTGATGGCCTCCGTCAAAAACGAAGTATTCTGTGCACTGGCTTCATATTGACGTTCAACCCGCTTACGTAATACGCCACCCACCGCCCACCAAAATAGCAGGTAGCACACCAGTGAGAACAACACTATCCAGGTCAGTTGGCTGCTGTAGCAAAACATCACCGCAATAAATGTGCTGACAAAAACGAGATCCAGCAACATGGTCAATGCCGAACCGGTTAAAAAGCTGCGAATTTGCTCCATTTCGCGGACTTTGGCGATGGTTTGCCCGGTTTGTTGCGCACCAAAGTAACCCAGCGGTAATCCCAATAAGTGGCGATAAAGGCGGGTGTTGAGTTCTGCACCCACACGGCTGGAGAGATGGGAGAATAGCCAACCGCGCAAGAAGGTGTAGCATGGCTCGGCAATTGCCAGCGCAATCATGGCACTACCCAACACCATCAGGCTGCCGACGCCCCGACTCACCAACACTTTGTCGATCACGGTTTCAAACAGCATCGGTGTTACCAGCAAAATGCCCTGTAGCAGCAACGACACCAAAATAATGTTGCGCAATTGGTGACGATATTTGGCAATCACCGGAATAAACCAGCCAAAACCAAACGCGGTTTTCTTCTGCTCCTGTCGCTCGGCTTTCGCCAGTAAGATAGCCTCACCAGACCACAAGCTGGCAAGCTCCTGCTGGCTGACTTGCTGCTGTTGACCATTGGCCGCACAATAGATAACCGCCCCCTGCTCATTGAGAGCCAGCAACACATACCACTGCGGGCCATCACTGAACAGGATAGGCAGCGCCAAATTGCCCACCCGTTCAAGCTGTTGATACACCTTTCTGGCGCGTAAACCAATCCAGCCAGCGCAGCGGCACAGCGCGATGTTATCTATTTTATCCGGTGTTAATCCCAGTTGATGGGCTAATTGTGATGGCTCGACAGCCAGATCAAAACAGGCCGCAGCACGGGCTAATGCCGCCAGTGGCTGAATAAGCTCAGTTGAGGTTGAATTCGTCATATCAACGCTCCCTCATTGCTTCTGATTGGTACTCTTGCAGCGGGCTGAGTAGGTAGTCGATAACCCGCCGCTGGCCGGTTTTAATCTCTACGCTGACCGCCATCCCCGCAGATAGCCGCACCGGTTTCCCCTCTACCATTAAGGTATCGCTATCCAAGCGGATGCGCGCAGGAAACACCAGCCCCAGTTGTTGGTCCTCCATGGCATCACGGGAGACATGTTTGACTTCGCCAGAGAGTGTGCCAAATCGGGTGTAGGGGAAACTGTCGATCTTCACCTCCACCGCCTGCCCCGGTAACACAAAACCCACGTCTTTATTGAGGACCATGACGTCCAGCTCTAGCGGGTGGTTTTCCGGTACTAACACCATCAACGGCTGAGCAGCCGTCACCACGCCGCCCAGGGTGTGAACCGCCAACTGTTGGATAATCCCCGCCACCGGTGCGCGTAAGCTTTGTTGGCGCTGTTTTTCCATTAACTTAATCTGCTCCTGCTCTAGTTGGTTGATAACCTCATGGGCCTTATTTAAGCGCTCCTGATAGCTCCGTTTTTTTTCAGCCAAATAGTGCAAGCGGGTTTGGGTCAGGTTGAGCGTTTTCGCTTCTAAAATGGTTTGCTCACTCTGAAAACGGCTGGCTTCTGCGGTGGCATTTAGCCATTCGCGCTCCTGGACCAATAACTCGACTTCCGCAATTGATTTGGATTTAGCTAAGGTTCGCAGTGCCTGTAACCGCTGATGGATGTTTTTCATCAATACTTTTTGGTTGGCGATGTTGGCAATGCCTGCCTGTATATGGGCTTGATTCACGGATTGTTCGCTCTCCATACGGGATAGCTCGGCATTGACCTCATCATGCTCTTTCAATAACAGCGCCTGAGTCATCATGCGCAACTCTTGAGGGGTATCAGGGGGCGAGACGAAGTGTGTTTGCGGATCATCGCTCAGCAGTGCAACCATTCGCGCAGCCTCTAGCAAACGATGCATTAATTGCTTATTGATATTGCCCAGCTCCGCATCAATACCAATTGGGTTTAGCTCAATCAATACCTGACCCGCGTCAACTCTGTCGCCATCGCGAACATTGATGGCGGCCACCACGCCAGGCTCTAATGGCTGGATCACTTTCGAGTGTTCAGAAACAATCACTTTGCCATTGGCTGAGGCGTGAATATCGAGTTTCCCGACAATCGACCAGATCAAGACCAGCAGCAGTGTTAGCACCAGAAACCATGCCGTGCGCCGTGCCAGTGGGGCAACGGGGCGTTCCACGATATCCAGATATGCCGGGAGAAAATCATACTCATCACGGTGGCGATCAGCCGGAAAATAGTGTTGCCAGCGGCGTTTTATTGCCTTAATCAGTGGCGATTTAGCCAAAAATTGCATCAACTTCATTTTGATTCCTCATGGCTAAAATCAGCCTGTTGCTGCCACAGTCGGGCATAGACGCCATTACGCGCCAGCAGTTCGTCATGGTTAGCCAACTCAGTAATCTGGCCTTGGGTGATTACGCCAATACGATGGCAATGCCGCACAGTCGAAAGCCGATGCGCAATAGTGATAACTGTCCGATTGGCAATAATGCGTGCCATATTTTTCTGCACTTCAGCTTGCGACTCATCATCCAGTGCGCTGGTGGCCTCATCGAAAATCAGAATTCGGGGGTTGGCGAGCAGTGTGCGGGCAATGGCAATCCGCTGGCGTTGCCCACCAGAGAGGGATGATCCCCCCTCCGACAGCACTGTGTCGTAACCTAATGGCAGCGCCAGAATAAAGGTGTGCGCCCCCGCCAGAGATGCAGCTTCCACCACCTCACTTAGCGACGCGGTGGGTCGTGAATGAGCAATGTTTTCACGCACGGTGCGATTGAACAGATAGCTCTCCTGCATGACGACACCCACTTGCCGCCGCAAATATTCGGGGGAGAAATTGCCTATCGGGTATCCATCAAAACTGATGACCCCTTGTTCCGCGATATAGAGCCGTTGCAGTAGTCGGGCCACAGTACTTTTGCCCGAACCGGATGGCCCCACCAACCCAATATGCTCCCCCGCCCGCAGAGAGAGTGAGAAATTACGCAGTACCGGGTCTAAATCGGGGCGATAGCGGAAAAGCACATTTTGCAGCGAGATGTCACCGCGAATATGGCGGTCAGCGGGGGCGGCACCGGTGGCCTGCTCCACCGGTAAGCTTAAAATATCTGATATCAGCATCAGTCCGACTTGCGCCCGGATGCTCTGTTGCCACAGATCAACCAACTTGCTCATCGGCATTAATGCCTGTACCGCCAACATGTTAAAGGCGATCAATTGCCCAATACTGAGCTGAACAGACATCACCTGGTACGCGCCAACCACGATCACCACCGCACCGGCCAGCTTTTGCAATAACTGCGCCGTCTGGCTGCTGAGATTTTGCAGGTTTTGCACCTGAAAATTGGCTTGTGCATAGTCACGGGTTTGCGTCTCCCAGCGTTGCTGCATTTGTGGCTCTAGTGCCAAACTTTTTACAGTTTCAACACCAGCGACCGACTCGGTTAAAAAAGCACCATTTTGTGCTGCGCAACCGCACAACACTTCCACTCTCTTTTGCAATGGCCGGGTGGTGAGAGCCGCTAATAGCAGATAAAGCGGCAGTGCGCCCAGTATGATTGATGTCAATAAGGGAGAAATGCACCACATAACGACAAACAATATGAGAGTAAAAACCACATCCACACATAACGTCAAAGCTGAACCGGTGATAAATTCACGAATATTATCTAACTCCCGCACTCTGGCGACAATATTCCCGACATGGCGCTGCTTAAAATAGCTTAATGGCAACTTGATTAAATGCTTAAATAACTTACCGCCTAATAAAATATCAACACGGGTCGTGGTATGGGTGAAAATATATTCACGCAGGAATTTTAATACGACTTCATATACCCCAACCACCAGTAGTGTAATGATTAATACATCTAATGTTGTTAGTGCATTATGCACCAGCACTTTATCCATGATGACCTGAAAGAACAGCGGCGAAATTAATGCCAGGAACTGTAACAACATGGATAACACCAGCACTTGGATCAGCGATTTTTGATGCTGGAGTAAAACAGGAATAAACCAACGGATATTAAAGCGCGAATGGCTACAATAGATCACCACCCCACTCCACATATCAGCAAGCTCTTGATATGTAATAATTTCCGGCTTATTACTGTCGGCATATTGCAGCAAGACTTGCTTCTCATTAAACCGCGCCAGTAAAATAAAGTTGCCTTGCATATCACGAAATGCAAGGGGCAACTGTTCAGGTTTAATTTTACTTAATTGCTGTTTTTTTACTTTGAAACGCGCCGTTGTGGCACTTGAAAATTGCGACAAATATCGCTGCAATAAAGCAAGCGTGACCATCGTCGAACGATCTATTGCCGTATTCTGACCAAAATCCTCAGCAGTTTGCGAATTCAACCCCGCTAAACGGAGTAGCCGTGCAGCGCAGACTAGTGAGGAGTGAACATGGTTTTCCATAAATTACATTACCACCTAAATGTTTAGAGACGTCGGCCACTGAAAATAAATATCGGACCCGTCAAATAATATATAACGCAGGTATCATAGAGGGGGTTTTATATACAATCTGCATTAAGTAAGAGTGTGTAATATTTAATAATTAAAAAAATCTTGCTTACAGATTAAAAGAAACATTCAATTCATATCAGAAATACGCAAAGTAATAACATTAAATCTATATATTAATATTTCGCTATTAAGCATCATAGCCTAGAGCCAACGCACTATTTGCGCTGAGTCACTTCACATTTATTGATTTATATCGCCAATTACGGATCTTTTTATGTGATAATTTTGCGGTGATTTATAGCCATAGTGGTTGGTTGCCGCCGTTTTATCACTGATAACAGGACTTTTTCTCGCCATGATACCGACAATACCCGCTACTGCCGATGAGCTATCCCCTATTGCTGATTTCCCGACTCCTGATTTGGACCATGACACCCGCTTGCTACCGATCCAACAGATAGCGCAGCAATTGGGTCTGTCGGCGGATCACCTCATCCCTTATGGTCATCATATGGCGAAAGTCGATATCCGTGCATTACGACCGCAAGCCCCACAAGGTAAGCTGATTTTGGTCTCCAGTATTACGCCCACGCCATTGGGGGAAGGTAAAACCGTCACGACAATTGGGTTAAGTCAGGGGATCAATCGGTTAGGTTATCGCAGTGTCGCCTGTATCCGTCAACCCAGTCTTGGCCCGGTTTTTGGTGTTAAAGGCGGTGCAGCGGGCGGCGGCGCTTCACAAGTGATGCCGATGGAGAAACTGAACCTGCACCTGACTGGCGATATCCATGCGATTAGCGCCGCGCATAATCTGGCCGCTGCCGCACTGGATGCGCGGTTGTATCATGAGCAGCGCCTGGGCCAGTACTTTAGCCAACAAACCGGTATGCCATTGCTGAATATTGATCCACAGCAGATCCTCTGGCCACGCGTGGTTGATCATAACGATCGGGCGCTGCGGCATATTCGGGTAGCTATCGGCGGTGGCACCAATGGGGTTGAGCGGGCTGATCATGTGGAGATAACCGCAGCATCTGAATTGATGGCTATTTTGGCATTATCAGAGAATTTGCAAGAACTGCGCCAGCGTATTGGGCGCATTATTTTGGCTCACTCAATCACCGGCCAGCCGATTACTGCTGATAATCTGGGCGTCGCCGGTGCCATGACCGCACTCATGAAAGAGACTATCCACCCGACACTGATGCAAACCAGCGAACAGACACCGGTGCTGATCCACGCCGGGCCATTTGCCAATATCGCGCACGGAAACTCTTCAGTGCTGGCTGACCGTTTAGGGTTGCAATTAGCCGATTATGTGGTGACAGAAGCGGGTTTCGGTTCAGATATGGGGATGGAGAAATTCTTTAACATCAAATACCGCCAATCAGGTATCGCCCCCGCCTGTGTGGTGTTGGTGGCAACCGTGCGCAGCCTGAAAGCCAATAGCGGTGCTTTTGATATCAAACCGGGTCAGCCGCTACCTGCCGCGATCCTCCGCGAGAATATTCCGCTGCTGAATGCCGGCTGCGCCAATCTTAAGTGGCACATTAATAACGCCAAAAGCTACGGCTTACCGGTGGTGGTGGCGGTCAACCGTTTTCCTGACGATAGCGCCACAGAGCTGACACTGCTAGCGGACTATGCGCTGTCGGCTGGCGCACTGGCCTGTGAATACAGTGATGCTTTTGCCGAGGGGGGAGCCGGAACACTGGCGCTGTCCCAACAAGTTATCAAGGCCTGCGAACAGGCAACTAAGCCGCGGTTGCCCTACCCTGATAGCGCCTCGTTGGAACAAAAACTGCATATTTTGGCCCAAGGCTATGGCGCGCGGGAGGTGACCATGACCCCGCAGGCCCGGCAACAGTTAGATGAGATAAGCGCCGCCGGTTTTGCTCATTTACCCCTGTGCATAGCTAAAACACCGCTGTCGATTAGCGCCGATGCCAGCCTAAAGGGGGCGCCACATGATTTTGTGCTGCCAATCACCACCTGTGCACTGTCAGCCGGTGCCGGATTTGTCCGCATCTATGCCGGTAACATTATGACCATGCCTGGTCTGGGCGCTCAACCTGGGTATTGCCATATCGATATAGATGACGAAGGGCACATTTACGGGTTAAGCTAGATACATTAATTGAGGTGATGACTTGTGGATTGTCATCACTTTTTATCAGTAGATAAAAAAGGCTTGGCATGTCTCAACCGCAGGAATATCAACGTATCGGGGGCTGGTTATTGGCTCCATTGGCCTATCTTATTGTGACCCTACTGAGTGCCACCTTGATGTTGGCGCTGTATGCCATGGCCATTTTTACGCCAGCGTCGAGAGAGTATCTGGTGATCAACTCGCAGGCGTTTACCTTGCAGTGGTACTTCTCCGTCATCACCACTGTTTTGATGTGGGTTTATACGCTCTGGGTGATTTGGCTGTTTTGTAGCCGCTCCCGGCGCCTGGTGAAATGGTTCATTCTCTGGCTACTCATCACGGTATTATTGGCGCTAAAAGCCTTCGCTTTCTCACCCATCAGCGACGATATGGCGTTACGTACCTTAGGGTGGCCCCTATTAGCGGCGGCAATTTTCGTGCCTTACATCAAGCGATCCCAACGGGTGAAGCATACTTTTACCGAGGATTAAGGGAATTAAGCACATTTCCCTCCTAAAATCGCAATAACCCTGCACTTCATCTGTTGTCGTTAGGCCGCCAATTTTGGATAATAGGCGGCTTTTATTTTTTTAGGTTCCGCAATGACTGAATACCTGCTCCTGTTCGTCGGTACTGTGTTGGTAAACAACTTTGTTCTGGTCAAGTTTCTTGGCCTGTGCCCGTTTATGGGTGTCTCCAAAAAACTGGAGACCGCCATCGGTATGGGGCTGGCCACCACTTTTGTCCTGACACTGGCCTCGGTTTGCGCCTGGATGGTCAACAGCTTTATCCTGCTGCCCCTAGGTTTGGTCTATTTGCGGACCCTCTCATTCATTTTAGTTATCGCTGTTGTGGTGCAATTCACTGAATTGGTGGTACGCAAAACCAGTCCGGCACTTTATCGCCTGCTGGGTATCTTTTTGCCCCTGATCACCACCAACTGTGCGGTGTTAGGTGTCGCTTTGCTCAACGTGAATCAATCTCACAATTTCATGCAGTCGGCGGTTTATGGCTTCAGTGCGGCGGCCGGTTTTTCTCTGGTGATGGTGCTGTTCGCAGCTATTCGTGAACGGCTGGCGGTGGCCGACGTTCCTGCGCCCTTCCGTGGCTCCTCCATCGCCCTGATTACCGCAGGGCTAATGTCACTGGCCTTTATGGGCTTTACCGGATTGGTGAAGTTCTAATGATGTCGTTATGGATTGCCATTGGTGCATTAAGTACATTGGCGCTGATTTCAGGTGCCGTGCTGGGTTTTGCTGCCCGCCGTTTTCAGGTTGAGAGTGATCCGGTGGTTGAGCAAGTGGAAGCCATCTTGCCACAAAGCCAGTGCGGGCAATGCGGCTACCCAGGTTGTCGCCCTTATGCCGAAGCGGTCTCCAGCAATGGCGAAAAAATCAATAAATGCGCCCCCGGTGGCGAGCAAGTGATGCTCAAGCTGGCGGAGTTGCTGGCGGTGGAGCCACAACCGCTGGATGGCGATGAAGCGGCAGCCCATCCGCAGCGTAAAGTGGCGTTTATTGATGAGGCCAACTGTATTGGTTGCACCAAATGCATTCAGGCGTGCCCAGTCGATGCCATCGTCGGCGCAACCCGTGCCATGCATACCGTGTTGCCGGATCTCTGTACCGGCTGTGACCTTTGCGTCGCCCCTTGCCCGACCGACTGTATTGAGATGATCCCGGTGGCTACCACCACCGCCAACTGGAAGTGGGACCTGAACACCATCCCGGTGAAAAATCTTCCGGCTCAATTAGTTGCCTCGCAAATGATTCCGGTGAAAATGATAAGTGTGGAGCAAGATGTTTAAGCTGTTTACTGCCCGCCAACGCGACAATATTTGGGATTTTGACGGCGGTATTCATCCCCCAGAAATGAAGTTGCAATCCAGCACCGTGCCGATGCGGGTTGCCTCTTTGCCTGATCAGATGATCATTCCGTTGCAGCAACATCTTGGACCGGAAGGTGAATTGTGTGTTGAGGCCGGTGAACAGGTGTTAAAGGGCCAGCCACTAACTGTTGGCCGCGGCCGCACCGTGCCAGTACATGCATCGACCTCCGGAACCATCACCGCAATAGCACCCCATACCACCGCCCATCCATCCGGTCTGGCAGAGTTGTGCGTACATATTACCCCCGATGGCGAAGACCGCTGGCGTCAACAGCAGCCGTGGAGTGATTACCATCTGCGGGACAAAAACAGCCTGCTGGATCGCATTCATCAGGCGGGGATTGCCGGTTTAGGCGGCGCGGGTTTCCCAACCGCCAGTAAATTGCAGGGTGGCTTAAATAGCGTCACCACATTGATTATCAACGCCGCCGAATGTGAACCTTATATCACTGCCGATGATAGGTTAATGCAAGATCATGCCGATGAAGTGATCACTGGCATCGAGATTTTAATCCACTTGCTGCAACCTCAGCAGGTGTTGATTGGCATTGAAGACAATAAGCCGCAAGCCATTGAGGCACTGCAACAGGCCCTGCTCGGCCACGATGATATTCAGTTGCGGGTGGTGCCCACCAAGTATCCCTCCGGTGGGGCCAAGCAGCTCACCAAGCTGCTGACCGGTCAAGAGGTCCCCTGCGGTAAGCACTCCTCATCCATCGGCGTGTTAATGCAAAACGTCGGTACCGTGGTGGCTATCAAACGAGCCATTATTGACGATCAGCCGTTAATCGAGCGGGTGGTGACATTAACTGGCGATGCACTATCAAAACCAGGGAATTTCTGGGCCAGAATCGGCACGCCAGTGCTGCATTTGCTGAAGTTGGCGGGGTTTCAGCCACAGAGCCAGCCAATGGTGATTATGGGCGGGCCATTAATGGGCTTCACCCTGCCCAGTTTAGAGGTGCCGATCGTTAAGATCAGTAACTGCATTTTAGCCCCCGCAGAAGCGGAGATGGGGCTATCAGAAGCGGAGCAATCCTGCATTCGCTGTGGTTTATGTGTCGACGCCTGCCCAGCCGGCTTATTGCCGCAGCAACTCTACTGGTTCAGCCGTGGTGAAGAGCATGAGAAGGCGCGCAATCATAATTTATTTGATTGTATTGAGTGTGGTGCCTGCGCCTATGTCTGCCCGAGCAATATTCCGCTGGTGCAGTATTACCGCCAGGAAAAAGCTGAAATACGCGCCCTCGATATTGAGAGTGCGCGCGCGGCTGAAGCCAAAGCCCGTTTCGAGGCCAAACAAGCCCGTCTGGCGCGGGAAAAGTTGGCCCGTGAGTTGCGCCATCAGCAAGCGGCGGTCAAATTGACCGCTACTGACCAGCAGACCGTTGAGGCTGCCGTTAACCGTCTCGCCCGACAACCGGAGAGCGCAGATTCAGTTATCAAGGTCACCGCCGGGCAAACGCCGGATAACAGCGCGATGATCGCCGCCCGTGAGGCCCGTAAAGCCGAGGCTAGAGCGCGTCAGGCGGAGAAACAGCTAGCCGTCGAGGCTGCCACGCCAGCAGAGGGCGTTGATCCACGACAGGCCGCAGTTGCCGCCGCTATTGCCAGAGTGAAGGCCAAAAAAGCCGCGCAGGCAGAGCAATCGCCAGTGGTCGAGCGGCTTGAAACTGCCGCAGTTGAACAGGACCCGCGCAAGGCCGCAGTTGCCGCCGCCATTGCCAGAGTGAAGGCCAAAAAAGCCGCACAGGCAGAGCAATCGCCGGTGGTCGAGCAGCTTGAAACTGCCGCAGTTGAACAGGACCCACGCAAGGCCGCAGTTGCCGCCGCCATTGCCAGAGTGAAAGCCAAAAAAGCGGCGCAAACTGTTAACTCCGATTAAGGCGCGTTAACAGATAAAGAGTGTCAGCTCACTGACATAAGATAGTTGTAATTGCATGAAATATCGCGCATTTTCGATTCAGCATGGCAACTATCAACCTCAATAACCTCCATTTCCACACCTCGGCCAAACTCTTCACGCAGTTTGGGTAAGACGTCATTAAACAGATAAATTGAGAACTTCACGCACTCTTTGGCGCTGCCTTGATGGGATATCGACAAAAATTCGCCTGCAGGAATTGAAATATGATCTATTTCGCGATGCCCCTGAATTTCATGGCGTTTCTCTTTATCAATCGCCGTCGAATAGTGCACACTGTTCTGACCTTGCTGACACTCATCGGCAGAGAACAGGGAGTAGACTCGCTGGCAAGAGAAGTTAACTTCCTTAAAGAAATCGAGCAAAATTTCATCTTTCATCGCCATACAAGATGAGTGTTGACCGCTACAATGGTTGCGCTCATCAAAATCCAACCGCCGTGTAAAGCCTACCAGCTGTCGTTCTGGTAAAGATATCCGCTTGATTTCTGGCGTATAATTCTCATAGAAACCAAAACGGGGGATCATCCCCTGCACATCCCAATGTGCCATTTGGCGAAAACTATTCGGCGTGATACCAAAACGCTTCTTAAATGTGCGGGTGAAGGTCTGTTGTGAGTCAAAACCTAGCTCATCGGAGATCTCAATGATTGGCCGCCGAGATATGCGCAACGCAACCGCAGCGCGGGTCAGTACGCGCCCACGGATATAGGAGGCTAATTGTAACCCCACAATACTTTTAAATTTTCGTTGCAGATGCCATTTTGAATATCCTGAAATCTTCGCCACATCGTCCAATGTGGGTCTCTTTTCTAAATTGATTTCAATCCACTCAATTAACTCTTCTATAAACAATATGTCTTCGTTTATCATTTCATTATTCTTTAAATATATAATTATAATGCATACTACATTAATCTATCATTATGCCAATGCTTTTCTCAACTCTAAATCAACACGTTAACAAATCGTTAATTTACAATTGGTTACCCATGAATTGATGGATAAAAACTCCTATTAAAACAACGGCATCAAGTTATCTTTTTGATACAAATCACTAATTACCACCTCAGCTATCAATCCGTGCCAGTCGCTATATCCTTGTTACTATCGCGATATAAATTGCAAGTTAAATCTTTAAATTAGCGTTATTAATGAGAACATTTTGGGCGTTAATATTATCGTACTGGATGAATAATAACCCTATAATTAAGGCGTATTACACGCCGCTTGAATAGGGTAGAATGCGCAGCACTATTATCCCCGATGACGGCTAAGTGTATCGATGCCCGCAAGAGTCGCTTGCTCGCACGGTGCCTGCATTTAAGAGCCCAGTTAAGTATTCGACATATGGTTGCCATTTCATGAAATTCAGGCCAGTAACACCGACCCAGAACAGAGGGTTGCAGATCGCCAGTTCCCCTTTTACCCATAACCAGCGCAGCACGCGCAGCATCATGCTACTGGTGATTCTGGCCTCTATTCCCGGCATCCTCGCCCAGACCTACTTCTTTGGTTATGGCAGTTTGATACAGGTGGCATTAGCCATGATCACTGCCCTATTAGCTGAAGGGGCAGTTTTGCAGTTACGTAAACAACCGGTGCTGATCCGCCTGCAAGATAACTCTGCCCTGCTGACCGGCTTACTATTAGGGATAAGTCTGCCGCCGTTGGCTCCCTGGTGGATGATTGTTTTGGGCACCCTATTTGCTATCGTCATCGCCAAACAGCTTTATGGTGGTCTGGGGCAAAACCCATTTAACCCGGCGATGGTCGGCTATGTGGTTCTGCTGATTTCATTCCCGGTGCAAATGACCAGTTGGCTGCCACCATTGCCGCTACAGGGCACGCCGGTCGGATTTTATGACAGCTTTTTGACCATTTTCACCGGTTATACCCACAGTGGCGCAGATATTCATCAATTGCAGATTGGTTTTGATGGCGTCAGTCAGGCCACGCCACTGGATAGCTTCAAAACCGCCTTGCGCTCCCAACCCGCCGGGCAAATACTGCAACAGCCCATCTTTGGCGGAGCCTTAGCCGGCGTGGGCTGGCAATGGGTTAATCTCGGTTTTCTGGCGGGTGGCTTGTTACTGTTATGGCGCAGAGCCATTCACTGGCACATTCCCGTGAGCTTCCTGCTGGCATTGGTCGGTTGTGCCGCCATTAGCTGGATGATCGCCCCGCAAAGTTTCGCCTCACCAATGTTACATCTGTTTTCTGGTGCGACCATGTTAGGCGCTTTCTTTATTGCCACCGATCCGGTCAGTGCCTCCACCACCCCCCGTGGTCGCCTGATTTTCGGTGCATTAATTGGTATTTTAGTGTGGTTAATCCGGGTTTATGGCGGCTATCCTGACGGTGTCGCCTTTGCGGTGCTACTCGCCAATATTACTGTGCCACTAATTGACCACTATACCCAGCCACGGGTTTATGGCCACCATCGCTCCGATAAACGCAGCCGCATCAATAAATAGGGCCGATTATGCTAAAAACAATGAAGCGTCACGGTATCACGCTGGCCCTGTTTGCCGCTGGGGCCACCGGATTGACGGCGGTGGTTAATGCATTGACCGAGACCACCATCGCCCATCAGGCAGCTTTGCAACAAAAAGCGCTGCTAGATCAGGTGGTTCCGGCTGAAAACTACGACAATGACATGCAGGGTGAATGTTACGTTGTCACTGATCCTGCGCTGGGCAATATGGCCCCTCACCGCCTCTATCTGGCGCGCAAGGGAGAGAAACCGGTTGCCGCCGCCATTGAGACTACCGCGCCAGATGGCTATTCTGGTGCCATCCAATTATTGGTGGGTGCCGATTTTCAGGGTAATGTTTTGGGCAGCCGCGTGGTTGAACATCACGAAACACCGGGCCTCGGTGATAAAATTGATATCCGTATCTCTGATTGGATTAGCCATTTCAGCGGCAAACACCTTGATGGTGAGCAAGATAAGCGCTGGGCGGTGAAAAAAGATGGCGGTGATTTCGATCAGTTTACCGGTGCCACTATCACCCCCAGAGCGGTGGTTCGGGCGGTGAAAAACACCGCGCTCTATTTGGAAACCCTGCCCAACAAGCTTGATAGCTTGCCGGTCTGCGGAGAGAGTCAATGAGTGAAGCTAAAAATCTGTTAGCCCAAGGGCTATGGAAAAACAACTCGGCATTGGTGCAGCTACTGGGCCTCTGCCCACTGTTGGCGGTGTCCTCTACCGCCACCAATGCCCTCGGTTTGGGGCTAGCCACCACCCTGGTGTTGGTGTGCACCAATACCGCAGTATCGGCGCTGCGCCGCTGGGTGCCGAATGAGATCCGCATTCCTATCTACGTGATGATCATCGCTTCGGTGGTCAGTACCGTGCAAATGCTGATTAACGCCTATGCCTTTGGCTTATATCAATCGCTAGGGATATTCATCCCGCTTATTGTGACCAACTGCATCGTGATTGGTCGCGCGGAGGCGTATGCCGCCAAAAATCCGGTGGGATTATCGGCGCTGGATGGCCTGGCGATGGGGCTAGGGGCAACCTGCGCGCTCTTCGTGCTGGGTTCACTACGTGAAATTTTGGGTAACGGCACCCTATTTGATGGTGCCGATATGCTGCTGGGTAGCTGGGCAAAAGTGCTGCGCATTGAAGTGATGCATTTAGATAGCCCGTTCCTGCTGGCCATGCTACCACCGGGTGCCTTTATTGGCTTAGGATTGTTGCTAGCCGGTAAGTACGTCATTGATGAGAAAATAAAAGCGCGCAAAGCCAGTGCTCTGGCGACAGCGCCACAAGATCAGGATATCGCGGCAGAGAAAGCCCTATGAATAGAGAGAAACGTGTCGCCATTTTGACCCGTCTGCGGGACAACGACCCGCATCCCACCACCGAGTTGGTCTATACCACCCCTTTTGAGTTGCTCATTTCGGTGCTGCTTTCAGCACAGGCAACCGACGTCAGTGTCAATAAAGCCACCGCCAAACTCTATTCGGTGGCCAATACCCCACAAGCGATACTGGATCTTGGGGTTGATGGCCTGAAGTCATACATTAAAACTATAGGTCTGTTTAACACTAAAGCTGAAAATGTGATTAAAACCTGCCGTATCTTGCTGGAGAAGCATCACGGCGAGGTGCCTGAGGATCGCGCAGCACTGGAAGCCCTGCCCGGTGTAGGCCGGAAAACTGCCAATGTGGTGCTGAATACGGCCTTTGGCTGGCCGACCATCGCGGTAGATACCCATATATTTCGGGTCTGTAACCGCACCGGTTTTGCCCCCGGTAGCAATGTTGATCAGGTGGAAACCAAATTGCTCAAAGTGGTGCCCGCTGAATTTAAGCTCGATTGCCACCACTGGCTGATTCTCCATGGTCGCTATACCTGCATTGCCCGTAAGCCCCGCTGCGGTTCGTGCCTCATTGAGGATTTATGTGAGTATAAAGAGAAAGTTTATCCGGAACATTGATACATATCCCCTTTTGGTTTGGCAGGGCCAGCAATGATGGGGTACGGATAGGCCCATGAATTTAACTGGGAATTTCCTTGCAACGTGATATCTCGCTTGCCCGATGAGGCTGATTCGCGTAAAACTGTCAGCCGGATTAAACCCACTCACTACCGCATTCACTGGACGCTATGTTTCAAGATAACCCGCTGCTGGCGCAGCTAAAACAGCAACTTCACACTCAGACCCCGCGCGTTGAAGGCGTAGTGAAAGGTACTGAGAAAGGCTTTGGCTTTCTTGAGGTAGACGGACAGAAAAGTTATTTTATTCCGCCGCCGCAGATGAAGAAAGTGATGCATGGTGACCGGATTATTGCCACCCTGCACACCGATAAAGATCGCGAAATTGTTGAGCCAGAAACATTGGTTGAGCCATTTTTATCCCGCTTTGTCGGCCGCGTACAACGAAAAGATGACCGCCTCTCTATCGTTCCTGACCACCCACTGCTGCGTGATGCGATTCAGTGCCGTTCTGCCACTGAATTGCCCCATGACTTCCAGAGCGGTGATTGGGCAGTGGCTGAAATGCGCCGCCATCCATTAAAAGGTGATCGTGCTTTTCATGCAGATCTGACCGCCTTTATTACCCATGGCGAAGACCACTTCGTGCCTTGGTGGGTCACATTGGCCCGTCATAATCTGGAGCGTGAAGCCCCAGTGATGGTGGGATCCTCCCTGCATGATATTGATCTGCAACGTGAAGATCTTACCGCGCTCAATTTTGTTACTATCGACAGCGCCAGTACCGAAGATATGGATGATGCGCTCTATGTGGAAGACAAAGGTGACGGTTCCCTGTTGTTGACCATTGCCATTGCCGATCCTACCGCTTATGTCGATGAAAACAGTGAGTTGGATTTAATCGCCCGTAAACGGGCGTTTACCAACTATCTGCCGGGCTTTAACATCCCCATGCTGCCACGGGATTTGTCCGACAATCTCTGCTCACTGCGGCCAAATGAGCGCCGTCCGGTGCTGGTGTGTCGTGTCACTATCGCCGCTGACGGTGCTTTGGGTGACGATATTCACTTCTCTACCGCTTGGGTCGAATCTAAAGCCAAACTGGTTTATGACGAAGTCTCTGACTGGCTGGAGGGGCAAGGTAACTGGCAGCCGCAAAACCCAGAGATAGCACAGCAAATCACCCTGCTTAAACAGGTTTGTGAAGCCCGCAGCCATTGGCGTCAGGCACACGCGCTGGTGTTCAAAGACCGCCCAGACTACCGCTTCCTGCTAGGTGAGAAAGGCGAAGTGCTGGATATCATCGTTGAACATCGCCGCATCGCTAACCGCATTGTGGAAGAGTGCATGATTGCCGCCAACGTCTGTGCCGCCATTGCACTGCGTGATAATCTTGGTTTTGGTATTTATAACGTACATACCGGTTTTGATCCGGCGCTGGTTGAGCAAGCGGCGGCTGTGTTGCAAGCCAATGGGGTTGCAGCTGACCCACAGGCGCTGCTGACCCTGCCGGGCTTTTGTGAGTTGCGCCGCCATCTTGATGCGCTGCCAACCCAGTTCCTCGACAGCCGTATTCGCCGCTTCCAGACCTATGCCGAAATCAGCACCACTCCCGGCCCACACTTTGGTTTGGGGCTGGAGGCTTACGCCACCTGGACCTCACCTATTCGTAAATATGGCGATATGGTCAACCACCGCCTGCTGAAAGCCATTATTACCGGCCAGCAAGCAGAGAAGCCGCAAGATGAGATAACCGTGCAATTGGCTGAGCGCCGCCGGCTGAATCGGATGGCGGAACGTGATGTCGGTGATTGGCTATATGCCCGCTATCTGCAACCTCAGGCGGGTACTGATACTCGCTTCCCTGCGGAGATCATTGATGTGACCCGTGGTGGCCTGCGGGTGCGCTTGCTGGATAACGGCGCAGTGGCCTTTATCCCCGCGCCATTTATTCATGCGGTTCGTGATGAGATGGTGTGCAGTCAGGAGACCGGCACCGTGCAGATTAAAGGTGAGACGGTTTACAGCCAGAGCGACAAAATTGAGGTTCGTATTGCAGAAGTTCGCATGGAAACCCGCAATGTGGTGGCCCGCCCGGTGGCTTAATCTGAGTAACGGGCAGAAATAATCGCGTGAGTTTGATGATAAGCCGTGGTGATGCCAAACATCCCACGGCTTTTTCAATTTAGAGCCATGCAATTAACTTCCATTATAGTCACTAACAGATTGATTCACGCAAATAGCAGTATATGTAAAAAAGTGCTACCAATTATGACGTAAAAACATTTTACACATCACAAATTTCACTTCTGCTACTTTTTTTTTACATCAAACCTCCTAAGTTAAATGATCGTGATATCCCCCTACAAAACGAAGGAGTCGTTACCCATGAAGAACGTCAAGACTGTCGTCATTTGGCTGACCGTGGCGTTAATAGGTGCATTTGCCTTTGCCATGTTGGCACTTAGCCGGGGTGAGCATGTTAATGCCATCTGGTTGGTGATTGCATCGGTGGCCTGCTACAGCATCGCTTACCGCTTTTACAGCCTCTTTATTGCCAAGAATGTCTTTGAGCTGGATGATCGGCGCTTAACACCAGCGGAGCGCCGCAATGATGGTTTGGATTATGTCCCGACCAATAAGTGGGTGTTGTTCGGCCACCACTTTGCCGCAATCGCCGGGGCTGGGCCATTAGTGGGGCCAATTCTGGCCGCGCAGATGGGTTTTTTACCCGGTACTATTTGGATCCTGGTGGGAGTGATGATGGCCGGTGCGGTACAGGATTTCTTGATCCTGTTTATCTCCACCCGCCGCGACGGCCGCTCTCTGGGGGAGATGGCAAAACAGGAGCTGGGCGCATTTGCTGGGGTTATCACCATGCTAGGGGCATTGGGCGTGATGATTATCATCTTGTCTGCGCTGGCATTAGTGGTGGTCAAAGCCCTGGCTGATAGCCCATGGGGCCTGTTTACCATCGCGGCAACCATCCCGATCGCCCTGTTTATGGGCGTCTATATGCGCTTTATCCGCCCCGGTAAAATTGCTGAGGTGTCATTAATCGGTTTTGTACTGATGATGACCGCCATCATTTATGGTGGCAATATCGCCGCCGACCCTTACTGGGGGCCGTTCTTCACCTTGCACGGCACCACCCTGACCTGGGTGCTGATTATCTATGGTTTTATTGCCTCAGTGCTGCCAGTGTGGCTGCTGCTGGCACCACGGGATTACTTATCCACCTTCCTGAAAATTGGTGTCATTATCGGCTTGGCGGTGGGTATCGTCTTCGCCATGCCTGAAATGAAGATGCCCGCGGTGTCGCGCTTTATTGATGGTAGCGGCCCGGTATTCTCCGGCAGCTTGTTCCCGTTCCTGTTTATCACCATTGCCTGTGGCGCAATTTCGGGCTTCCATGCCTTGGTGGCCAGTGGCACCACACCGAAACTGATTGAGCGCGAAAGCCATATCCGCTTTATCGGCTACGGTGCGATGTTGATGGAGTCCTTTGTTGCCATTATGGCGTTAATCTGTGCCTCGGTTATTGATCCCGGCGTCTACTTCGCCATGAACTCGCCAGTGGCACTGATTGGTTCCACCGTCGAGAGCGCGGCGCTCGCCATCAATAGCTGGGGATTTGTGGTGACCCCGGAAACTTTGACGATGATAGCCCAGGATGTCGGCGAGAAGTCGATTCTATCGCGGGCAGGCGGCGCACCGACCTTTGCGGTTGGCATGGCCCATATCATCAGTGAAGTCTTTAACAGCCGCAACATGATGGCCTTCTGGTATCACTTCGCCATTCTGTTTGAAGCGATGTTTATTCTGACCGCCGTCGATGCCGGTACGCGCGCTTGCCGCTTTATGGTGCAGGATCTGGTGGGGGTGGTAGTACCCAGCCTCGCCAATAACCGCTCATGGCTGGGTAACTTATCCGGTACTACCGTCGCCGTGGCCTGTTGGGGCTTCTTCGTTTACCAGGGTGTGGTCGACCCATTAGGTGGGATCAATACTTTGTGGCCGCTGTTCGGCATTGGTAACCAGATGCTGGCATCAATGGCGCTGATTTTAGGGACGGTGGTACTGTTTAAAATGAAGAAGCAGCGCTATGCTTGGGTAACGATAGTGCCAACCATTGGGCTGTTTATCACCTCAATGACCGCCGGCTTCCAGAAGATTTTCCATGAGAAACCGAGTATTGGTTTCCTGGCTCAGGCGCGGAAATTCTCTGCCGGGGTTGAGCAAGGGGTATTGATCGCCCCAGCCAAGAGCATTAAGGATATGGAAACTATCGTGTTCAATAATCAGATCAACGCGGCTTTATGTGCCTTCTTTATGCTGGTTGCGATAACGATGTTGATCTCATCGGTCTTTGTGGTGCGTCGTGCGCTGAAATCCAGCAAACCAACCACCCATGAAACTGAAATTGTATTCCGTGAGGAGGCTCTCCGTGGCTAATGCAGGTATCCCTTTTCGCTCACGTTCAACAATCACACAGCCCCAGATTACGCGCTGTATTCCGCTGGTGCCGGTGGTCGCTCATCCCACCCATCTACGGGGTTGGCTGCGCTTGATTGCACAACGTGTGGCGCAGAGTTTTCGCCTGATGGTGGGGGTGCAGGATTACGGTAATTATGTGAATCATATGCGCCGCCATCATCCAGAAACCACACCTATGAGTGAACGGGAGTTCCACCGCTACTGTCTGGATGCTCGTTTCCCGAGTAAAGCAGGCAAGCTGGGGAAATGCCCTTGTTAAGCGAAAAAGAGTAAGTGACACCGTAACGCCCTGTTAACCATTCACAGGGCGTTTTTCTATGCTCGTAGCGCTGTCACCGCGATAACGCCTGCGGCCACATCAACAAAACACGCCTATTTTGCTAGCTAAGAATTGTCGAGCCAAATGCCCCCTGCCAATCATGCTCAAACTGCTCTACCGCCGCTTTTACCGCCGGCGTGCTGATAAACAGCTCAGCCACATCCACCGGGATGGTGACCGACTGGCAGCCCGCTAACAGACAGTCCAACACCTGGCGTGGGGTGCGGAAACTGGCCGCCAGCACTTTTGCCCCCGGCGCATGTAAAGTCAGTAACTGCTGCAACTCACGCACCATCGCGATGCCATCACCGCCTTGTGCATCCAGCCGATTAACATAGGGCGCGACATACTCTGCCCCAGCCAGAGCTGACAGCAAGCCTTGCCCCGCCCCATAGACCGCCGTACCGAGTGTCGGGATCGACATAGCTTTCAATTTTTTAATCGCCGCCAGCCCTTCCGCCGTGGCCGGAACTTTGATCACCAACCCAGGGACGCGCTGTGACAACAGTACCGCTTCAGAGACCATCAACTCGCAATCACTGGCCAGCACTTGCGCGAAAAGTTTGCCAGTGCCTCCCAGAGCTTCACGCAGTGCAGGTAGTACTTCCCAGATAGGTTTGCCTGCTTTCGCCAGAATAGTTGGGTTGGTGGTCACCCCTTGCAATGGCAATATACGTGCCAGCCGTTTTACTGCGGCCACATCTGCGGTGTCGAGATAGAGCTCCATAAAAACCTCCGGTTTGATGAGTTAAGCGGCCAGACGGGTAAAGAAAATAGCCCAACTGAGCGAATAGATTAGTGATGAATCATTAGCCGCAATCATAGACCAATCAGCAATTAATAGTGTGATCCACATCAATTAACTTTCATTCGAAAGTCATGTAGACTTCGAACGAAATAATTTACTCTTTTAGCCAACCCGATATCAACTACTCGCGGCTTTGTGGTTAGTTTCGCTTTTACCTGAGCAATAGCGCGTATTATCCTTGCTATCTAGGGTATTATTTGCCGACACTGAATTGACGAACAAGTGACAACGTCACTATTTACTCTCTTTATCTCTCTGGAGTGCCAATAAGAGTGCCATGAACCCAAGACAGCAGACAATTTTACAATTGGTCAATGAGCGGCAACGGATCAGCGTCAATGAGTTGGCGCAAACCACCCATGTCTCTGAGGTGACCATCCGGCAAGATCTCAACGTGCTGGAAAAACGGGGTTTGCTCAAGCGAGTCCACGGCTCAGCGGCGGCGCTGGAGAGTGACGATGTCGATGTTCGCATGATGACCCATTTTGCGATGAAGCAAAAACTGGCTAATTATGCCGCTTCACTGGTCAACGACGGCGAGACAATCTTTATCGAAAGTGGCAGTAGCAATGCCCTGCTGGCGCATCATCTGGCTCAACGACCAGAGATAACACTGGTGACCGTGAGCGGCTATATTGCCCGCCAATTGAAAGACTCTGCCTGTGAGGTCATCCTGCTCGGCGGTATTTATCAGAAAAAAAGTGACAGCATGGTTGGCCCATTGACACAACTCTGCCTACAGCATGTGCATTTTAGTAAGGCGTTTATCGGCATTGATGGTTATCAGTTGGATACCGGTTTCACTGGCCGTGACATATTGCGGGCGGAGGTCATCAACAGTGTGTTAGCGAAAGGCGCGGAAAATATTATTTTAGCCGATGCATCAAAATTTGGTCTGGTACATCAAAACTCACTGGCACCGCTATCGGCGATCCGTCGGGTGATCACTGATAGCCGCCTGCCCTTCAGCTATCAACAGCCGTTAATGGCTGAAGGTATTCACCTCGATATCCTCAGCGAATAACCCGTGCCAGCGTGAGCACGGGTTGCTTGATGGCTCAGCCATTACTGCCCGTAATAAGCATTTTCTCCGTGTTTACGCAGATAGTGTTTATCCAATAGCTGCGGTTGCATATCACCTAATTGTGGATTCAATTGGCGGGAGAAGATCCCCATATAGGCCAGCTCTTCCAGCACCACGGCATTGTGTACCGCGTTATTGGCACTGCTTCCCCACGCAAAGGGACCATGGGAGTTGACTAACACCGCTGGTACATCTTGCGGTTTAATGCCCCGCTGATGGAATGTCTCGACAATCACCCTACCGGTCTCCCACTCATAACGACCAGCAATCTCTTCGGGCGTCATCTGGCGGGTGCAGGGGATGGTGCCATAGAAATAGTCCGCGTGCGTGGTGCCCCACGCCGGGAGATCCAGCCCGGCTTGCGACCAAATGGTGGCATGGCGTGAATGGGTATGAACAATGCCGCCCACTTGCGGAAAATTAAGGTAGAGCACCCGATGAGTATCAGTGTCAGACGAGGGCTTTTTACTGCCCTCCACCACCTTACCGCTTTCCAGCTCCACCACCACCATGTCATCCAGCGCCATCACATCGTATTCCACACCGGAGGGCTTAATGACCAACAAACCACTTTGCCGGTCAACGGCACTGACATTACCCCAAGTGAATGTCACCAGATTATGGCGCGGAAGAGCCAGGTTAGCGGCAAGGACTTGCTGCTTCAGTTCGTTGAGCATCGTCATATCCTGAATAACTGAATTTCACTCATTTTCAGTGCCACAGGTCAGAACAGGTATGGGATAAATGGCTATAAACTGCGTAAGGATCGGCTGGAAAGCGCCGTCTGAGATCTGCGCGGACAAAAGGTAATATTTTATCTAGCACTGACAATGAGTTAATCGTGCCTTTTGCTTCAGATAATGCCTAATTGCCGCGTTTTCCCAGCCAAATTAAGACTATTTACCTATCAAATGACTCGCGGAGATTTATACTGGTTTCTATCGATGACAAAACGACTTTTTCAGTATTAATCTCGAATTTAAGCCAAAACGGCATTTTTTATTCTAAACACTCACAAATTGAGACGACGGCTAAAATTGATATAATGCCTATAATTAGTAAGGCAACTTCAATTTGGCACAGATAGATCAGGAAATAACCATTACAGGTGTAGCACCTGATCTATCCCTACCCAAAGCTAACGTCAGGAGAATAGCTATGATGACCACTAAACGATTTGCTACCGCAGCATTAGCGCTAACGCTAGCCTTTTCACTGTCTGCTTGTTCTAACATGTCCAAACGCGACCGTAATACCGCCATTGGTGCCGGTGCCGGTGCTGTCGGCGGGGCAGTACTGACCGGTAGTACGCTGGGGACATTAGGTGGTGCCGCTATTGGTGGGGTTATTGGCCATCAGGTCAGCAAATAACTTTAATCCTGCGTACTTGACGTTGCAGGGGTGTTAGCTACGTTTACTCACCCGAATCACTTACTTATGTAAGCTCATTGGGACTCGTTCACTTGCTGCCTACCTGCAACGCCAATTACTTTGGATAACATTTTATCTAGTTGAAACTGTGCTGATGAGAAAGTGGATAATTGCAGCACCCTTAGGGGTAATCACTCAGTCAAGCTCTAGGCAATAAATTGGGTTATCAATAACCTCATATTGTATATCAGCCCCCCGCCAGCTTAACTTTCATTCCTTTGGCTTCCAGCAGTTGCTTCAACAGGTCGCGCTTATCGCCCTGGATCTCAATGACGCCCTCTTTAACTGAGCCACCGCAACCACATTTTTTCTTCAATTCAGCCGCGAGTTTTTCTAGCTCGTCATCACTGACGTCAATACCCGTAATCAGGCTCACGCCTTTTCCTTTGCGACCACTGGTTTGGCGCTGAATGCGAACAGTGCCATCACCTTTAGGCCGTTCAACCTTAACCTCCGGCTCACTGATGCGGCCAGTGTCAGTAGAGTAAACCAGACGGCTATTATCATTACTCATTATGCCACCTGATTCAGTGATGCCAGAATATCACTCAGCGTCTTCTCTGGGTCAGCCGATTGGGTAATCGGACGCCCGATCACCATATAATCCACGCCGGCCACGACTGCCTGCTCTGGTGTCATGATGCGACGCTGGTCGCCGGCGTCGCTGCCCTGTGGGCGGATCCCTGGGGTCACCAGCTTGAAATCAGTGCCACAAACCTGTTTCAAGCGCACCGCTTCATGAGCAGAACAGACCACGCCGTCTAAACCGCAATCCCAGGTCAGTTTCGCCAAGCGCTCTGCTTGTTCAGCCGGGCTGATATTGATACCGATATCACGTAAATCCTCACCATCCATGCTGGTTAACACGGTGACGGCAATCAGTAAGGGTGCTTGCGGCCCATAGGGTAACAGGGCTTCTTTCGCCGCCGTCATCATGCGCGCGCCACCACTGGCATGGACATTCACCATCCAGACACCAAGTTCCGCGGCAGCGGCTACGGCATGGGCGGTGGTATTGGGGATATCGTGGAATTTCAAATCGAGAAAAACGTCGAAACCGCGCTGTTGAAGATCACGAACCAGCTGCGGGCCAAATAGGGTAAACATCTCTTTGCCCACTTTTAACCGGCAATCACGTGGGTTCACACGATCAGCAAAGGCTAACGCAGCGTCTTTATTGGCATAATCCAGTGCGACAACGATGGGGGAAGAGATCGGGCCACTGTTATTAGTTTTAGTTGCAGACGTCATTTTTAAGCCTTTTTCAGTCAAAAAATAGTAATAACGCCGACATTCTACAGGGTGTGTCACTTAAATTACAGCGATCGGGCAGCCCGGTGTTTGCCGCCGATGTGTCAGCCTTTGACAGGCTGAGTCAATTTACGTCAAGCGAGCACCAGCACCATACTCAGAGTTAAGTAAAATAGTTTCAAGAAGCGTAAATTTACAATCAAATAATTTGATTTAAATAGTCAGATCTTTGTGATTTTCATTCAACAGCAATGCTATATCATTCACTCCATCGCAAGGCATTGATTGTCTGGCAAACAAATAAATCAAACCTTAACTATACAAACAATATGTAATAAATGGAGTTTCACATGAAAAGCATCAAATACATCGTTCCAGCATTGGCCCTCTCTTTCGCATCATTTGCCAGCGTTGCCACAACGCAAATCCAGCACACACCATCAACTGGATTGAATGAAATTGGCGTAGTATCAGCCAGCAGCGCCGGTACATTAACTGATTTAGAGAATGCTTTGGCGAAAAAAGCGGAAGATGCCGGCGCAACCTCTTTCCTGATTACTTCAGCGACCGGCAATAACAAATTGCACGGCACAGCGGTTATTTATCGTTAACCCGATGGCCGATCTGAAACGGAGAGGACGGGTAGAAGATTAAAGCGTCCGCGCCAGGGATGGCGCGATTCGAGCCTCCAGGGGGGGATTTACGGCGTCTTTACGATCTAGCTGTTCTCTACGCAACCGGCACGTTGTCAATACCCTTAAGAGAGCGCTTTGGCGCTCTTTTGTCGTTTTCTAATGTGAATTTTTTGTGACAGTTGTGTTATCCCCTAGACAGCTCTTCGTCTCTCGCTTAGCTTGGTATTTTCCCCTAAATTGAAGGTTATATAATGAGTGAAATATCAACATTAACCATTAAAATCCCTCTGGAATTAAAAGAGAAAATCAAAGCAGCCGCCTTAGAAAAACAGTTTTCTCTCAGTACCGAAGTCTGCGAAAGATTAGAACAAAGTTTTGAGGTTGATGTTAAAAGCACCAAAGGCGGCCGTAAAGAGGCCAAATTGCATCACAGCGAGATTGATAACCAAGGTGTAGAAGAGATTTCAGAGCAGCCGCTAAGCCAAAAAGAGTTGAAGAAACTACGCCAATTACTGAAAGCGCCACAAAAGAAAAAGTAAGTT
Organism: Yersinia sp. Marseille-Q3913; assembly: GCF_963892745.1. Lineage (NCBI taxonomy): Bacteria > Pseudomonadati > Pseudomonadota > Gammaproteobacteria > Enterobacterales > Yersiniaceae > Yersinia > Yersinia sp. Marseille-Q3913. The sequence continues at coordinate 143,427 of NZ_CAWQAF010000002.1, forward strand.
ACCATCTCCTTTATTGCAATATACCCAATAGATTTCGAGGTGCAGGAAGGCGGCAAGTAAGTGCATCCCGATGAGCTGACATCAGTCAGTGACTCGGGTAAGCGAGCGCGGCCAACACACCTGCAACTTGAAAGATGACGACAACGTTGGGATACCCAATAGATTTCGAGGTGCAGGAAGGCGGCAAGCAAGTGCATCCCGATGAGCTGACATCAGTCAGTGATTCGGGTAAGCGAGCGCCGCCAACACACCTGCAACTTGAAAGATGACGGGTATCATTGGCCATCCAGCCCACGGATAGGCTTAATCGAAGCCCAGGCACGGCATGACGGGCAGTGCCAGTAAAGTGAGTGAGCAGTAAAACCACACTTATGGCAGCGGTAACGAGGTTTGGTCCGGATCTGTTCGCCGACCATATCCCGTAGCAGCAGCAAACTCTCTTTTGCTCGCCCCTCCTCTGCATCAGCCAAGTGATAATCCATCAAACGATAGAAAACACGCATGGTCGGATGGCGTTGTAATTGACGGTTAATATAAGTTTGCGCCACATCACGGCCTTCGTGCTGCTCCAAAATTTCTGCCAGCATCAATTCAGCCGTCGCACCGGTATTATCTTCTACGCAGCGCTTAAGAAAATTAGCCCAGGCTTGGGGTTGCTGTAAGTGTTGGTAGCAATCACTCAGCATCGGCAATGCCTCGCTGACCACCTCTTTATCTTGTTCCAACACCCGTTCTAGCGCTTCAACCCCTTTGGCATACTCGCCTCTGGCGATATGTACCCGGCCTTGCATGATGGAGACCCGAGCGCACTGTTTGTCAGCGGAGGCGGCTTTTTTCAGCAACCCCATCGCCTTATCCAAATCATCAATGCCCATCGCTTGCAGTGCTAGTTCACAATAAAAATGGGCAATTTCCAAACGCTGATTATCTTTGCCCATTTTGACCAGTTTTTCCGCCACTTCAATGGCGTTGTTCCAATCACTGGTGGCCTGATGGATAACTAATAACTGCTGCAATGCCCCAAGCCGAAAATCTTGCTCCTCAACCAATTGGTTGAACATATCTTCGGCACGATCATAAAAACCCGCCGCCATATAATCGCGACCGAGTTGCTGAATAGCCAGCAGCCGTTGTTCAAATGTCAGGGAGGCGCTCTCCATCAATGCCTGATGGATGCGGATAGCACGGTCAACCTCGCCACGTGAACGAAATAGATTGCCGAGCGTCAGATGTGCTTCAACCGTTGAACTGTCCTCTTTCAACATCTCAAGAAACAGGTCAACCGCTTTGTCCTGCTGATTGGAGAGAAGGAAGTTAACCCCTGCCACATATTCACGTGACAAGCGGTTTGCATCCTGCTGCTTATCCTGCTGAGCGCTTCTGCGCCCCATATACCAGCCATAAGCGGCCGCGACGGGCAACAGCAGAAACAGCATTTCTAACATAGAAAATTATTCCTTGCTGACAGCAGCGGTGGGCATAGTCGCACTGGATGCCATCGGCGGCTCTTGCTGTGATTCAAGGCGCTTAATTTTCCGCTCTGCACGACCCAGTAATATGCGGACTCGCAGATAAAAAAGCCCACAAATAACCCATCCCAGCACTAAACCCGCCGCAAAAAGCGTTGCCAATAACGTAGATACCCGGTATTCGCCCTGAGCCAATAAATAGTTAAAGGTCACAACCTGATCGTTATTCGCCCCTAACGTGACTGAAATCACGAAAATCACCAGCACTAACAAAAAAATCAGCAAATATTTCACGTTTTTTCCTAAAGGCCGAATCAACCTGATGAATTATGCCAAAAATGTGGCGTCGTTACTTGATAAATTAGCACTTCCTTACTCAGCAAAGAACCCTGCCCCAAGATAAAGCGCCGATTAAGCGGCCAATCGATACTATTTTAAGCAGCCAGATGGCGAATGGCCGCTAGCGGCTTACTCTTCCTTATGTTCTCGTTGTTCGATTTCATGCTGTTCTGGTGGTGCAATGGTGAGCGAACCGAACCAGCGTTGCACCAAACCACAGACAATGGCGACCAATAGTCCACTGATCAACGTCGCTGCCACCAAATCACGTGGCCAGTGCATCCCTAACGCCAAACGACTCATCATGACCGCTTGCGCCCATAGCATCAGTATGACGACTGTTTTATAATGTCGCCGTGACCATAGCAAGCCAACGGCTAACAGTGCCCAACTGGCAGCAAAAACCGTATGACCAGACGGGAAAGCAAAACCGGTTTCAAACTGCCAGTGACGGCTTAACCATGACGGAATAACGGATTGATTCTCCAGTTGTTGTTTGACCAGCGCACTGCGCTCAGCGCGGGGTAACGAATAGAAATAGCGGTCTTCAATATGATGCTCAGCTTCCAGCCATACCACAAATGGTCGAGGCGCTTGCACCTGCTCTTTAATCAATGATTTCACCCCCTGACCGACAATAATGACGCCGGCCAGTATCACCAACAAGCCGATGGCGGGCTTAATCCGAAAGCGCAAGCACCACAAAAACCAGCCACAGAGCAATGCGCTGGTCAGGATCCCCCATGGCGCAGTCACGGTTTCAGTGACCCAGAACAGCCCCTTCAGCCCGCTTTCATTACCGCCGGGCTGCCACTGCCAACCGGAAAACCAGATAATCAAAGTTGGCAGCAGCAAGATAACTGTTCCGATAGTAATGCGTTTTGCTATATTCCACATCTGAGATCCTTTCTGGCCTGTCCACATCCTATCACTCATGGTGATAGCACAATTTGCAACGATGCTATAGCGATAGAGTATAAGCCCCGCTAACCGTTGATAATATAAACAAATTTTTCTGATTATCGAAATAAGCTCCCACCTGACGTCTCCTCTTGGCTTATTGCTGTTTTCTTGAACAGCAGTCCGTCGGAAGTTATGGCAATATAGCTAATATTATTCGCAGCGAAACTTTTTATTTAATCCTATCCCTAATACGAACAGGTATAAGGTAGATCGCTGATTAGAGCGGGTATCCACAGTAGGATAGCAACAACTTCCCTAAGGGTCTGAAGTCAATAATATGAACAGTAAGATGCAGCTAAAACGTGTAGCAGAAGCCAAATTACCCACCCCATGGGGTGACTTTTTAATGGTTGGTTTTGAAGAGTTGGCCACGGGCCATGACCATCTGGCCTTAATATTTGGTGATATCAGCGGCGATAAGCCGGTGCTCTCCCGTGTTCACTCTGAGTGCCTGACCGGTGATGCACTGTTTAGCCTGCGTTGTGATTGTGGTTTTCAGCTAGAAGCGGCACTGGCACATATTGCCGAAGAGGGCCGTGGCGTACTGATCTATCACCGTCAGGAGGGGCGCAATATTGGTTTGCTAAATAAAATCCGCGCTTATGCCTTGCAGGATTTGGGGGCTGATACCGTTGAAGCCAACCACCAACTCGGTTTTGCCACTGATGAACGTGATTTCACCCTGTGTTCAGATATGTATAAATTATTGGGCGTCAAGGCTGTGCGCTTACTGACGAACAATCCGCAGAAAGTTGAAATTCTTTCTGAGGCGGGGATAAATATCGTCGAACGCGTGCCGTTGATTGTGGGTCGCAATCCGAAAAATGAGCAGTATATGGCCACCAAAGCCGCCAAAATGGGTCATTTATTGACCAAATAACCGGGCGCAATTTGGAAGAGTAAGGGTGATTTCTCAATCACCCTGAGGTTATTGACAAAGTGCCAGTTGCGGAGAGAACAGCTAGATCGTAAAGACGCCGTAAATCCGTCCCTGGAGGCTCGAACCGCGCCATCCCTGGCGCGGACGCTTTACTCTTCTACCCGTCCTCTCCGTTTCAGATCGCGTCATCGGGGTTTGTCAGCAGTCTGAAGGTGATTTCTCAATCACCCTTTTTACTGTGTTAACTGGATAGTGACAGTGTCACTAAAACTACAGCATTTTGCGGATCACGTAATGCAAAATGCCGCCATTCTCGAAGTAAACCAATTCATTACCTGTATCGATACGGCAGTGGGTATTGACGATTTGCTGTCGTCCATCGCCATAGCTTATCGCCACCGGCACGATTTGCCCAGGGGAGAGACTCTGTAAACCACTGACACTAATGGATTCGTCCCCCGTCAACCCCAGAGTTTTACGGTTTACCCCCGCTGGGAACTCAAGCGGCAAAATACCCATCCCGATTAAATTAGAGCGGTGAATACGTTCAAATGATTCGGCAATCACCACCCTCACCCCCAATAATCGCGGCCCTTTGGCTGCCCAGTCGCGACTGGAACCGGAGCCATACTCCTTGCCCGCAATCACCGCCAGTGGGACACTCTCCTGCTGGTAGCGCATAGCAGCATCATAGATAGCCATCTCATTTTGCGACGGAATATGTCGGGTCACCCCCCCTTCAATCCCCGGCACCATCTCATTGCGAATACGGATATTGGCGAATGTGCCGCGCATCATCACCTCATGGTTACCCCGGCGCGAACCGTAGGAGTTGAATTCATTGATTTCAACTCCGCGATCGCGCAAATAGCGACCCGCAGGGCTGTCCAGCTTGATATTACCGGCAGGTGAAATGTGGTCGGTGGTCACTGAATCGGCCAAAATCGCTAAAATGCGGGCATGATGGATATCCTGAACCGGCTCCGGCAAGGCTTTCATATCAGTAAAGAAAGGGGGTAAGCGGATATAAGTGGAGTCATTTTGCCAGTGGTAAGTTGGCGTGCTATCGACTTGAATCGCCTGCCAATCCTGGTCGCCATCAAATACAGCGGCATACTCCTTGCGGAACATCTCGGTTTTGACCTCTTCAACGGCTTTGGCTATCTCAAGCCCGCTCGGCCAGATATCCTTCAGATAGACCGGATTACCTTCGGGATCGTTACCCAGCGGGTCCTGAGTCAGATTAACATTCATATTTCCCGCCAGCGCATAGGCGACGACCAGCGGTGGCGAGGCGAGCCAGTTAGTCTTCACCAAGGGGTGGATGCGCCCTTCGAAGTTACGGTTACCCGAGAGCACCGCACCGACGGTTAAATCCCCTACTTTGATGGCTTTTTCTATTGGTTCCGGCAATGGGCCAGAGTTACCTATGCAGGTGGTGCAGCCATAACCCACCAGATTGAAACCCAAATTATCCAGATAAGGGGTTAGCCCCGCAGAATTAAGATACTCCGTCACCACTTTAGAACCGGGGGCCAGCGAGGTTTTCACCCAAGGTTTGGTTTTCAGCCCCCTCTCTGCCGCTTTCCTGGCTAATAATCCCGCCGCCATCAATACACTAGGATTGGAGGTGTTGGTGCATGAGGTAATGGCCGCAATCACCACCGCCCCCTGCTCCAGGTTGTGGGTTTTGCCCGCAAGGGTGAAGGAGACCTGGTTAACTTTATCTTTTTTGCTATTGAACTCCAGCTCTTCAAAAGCCTTAAATGCCAGGGGGACTTTTGGCAGCGCCACACGATCCTGAGGGCGCTTCGGCCCAGCCAGACTGGCTTCTACCGTGCTTAACTCCAGAGATAACTGGCTGGTAAACATGGGTTCATCACCGGGATTGCGCCATAAGCCTTGCGCTTTACTGTAGGCTTCTACCAAGGCAATTTGTTCATCACTGCGCCCACTTAGGCGCATATAGCCCAGCGTCACATCATCAACCGGGAAGAAACCGCAGGTGGCACCAAACTCCGGCGACATATTGGCAATAGTGGCGCGATCGGCGAGGGGTAAATCCGCCAGACCATCGCCGTAAAACTCGACAAACTTACCCACCACGCCATGTTTTCTCAACATTTGTGTGACCGTCAGCACCAGATCCGTGGCGGTGATCCCTTCACGCATTTTGCCGGTCATTTTGAAGCCGACAACATCGGGGATCAGCATCGAGACCGGTTGGCCCAACATCGCCGCCTCCGCCTCAATCCCGCCGACACCCCAGCCGAGGATCCCTAAACCATTGATCATGGTGGTGTGGGAGTCAGTCCCCACCAGCGTATCGGGATAGGCGACCCGCTTATCGCCCTGCTGTTCGTGCCAAACCGTTTGCCCCAGATACTCCAGGTTAACCTGATGGCAAATACCGGTGCCCGGCGGCACAACCCTAAAGCGGCTAAAGGCTTTCTGCCCCCAGCGCAGGAAGATATAGCGCTCATGGTTACGTTCCATCTCTAAGCGGACGTTTTCGCCAAACGCCGCTTTATCACCAAATTCATCGACAGTCACTGAGTGGTCAATGACTAAATCCACCGGTGACAAGGGGTTAACCTGCGCCACATCGCCCCCCAACCGCGCGACCGCTTCACGCATCGCCGCCAGATCCACTACCGCCGGCACGCCGGTAAAGTCCTGCATCAATACGCGGGCGGGCCGGTAAGCAATCTCTCGATCAGCATGGCCGCTCTGTTGCCAGGCGACTATGGCTTTAAGATCCTCCTCCTTAACCTGCTCACCATCCAGATGGCGCAGCAGATTTTCCAACAGCACTTTCAGTGACTTAGGTAAGCGGTCGATATCCCCCAGCACTGCCGCCAGTTGCGGCAGGCTGTAGTAGTGATATTCATTCTTCAGGGCAACCAACCTGGCCATACTCGTTTTTCGCAGATCCAACGACATAGTGCCTCCATTGTTTCTTATAAGTGTTCTGACTCCGCATTCATCTCAGGGGGTATATTCCCTTAAAATTATGTGGTCTAGATTAAATATAACACAAAGAAACATTAACATTTTGGCAACAATGGCGCTCGTTTGTAGCGATAGGTGGAAACGATGGTCGGGCCAATTTGTATGGCTTTTTTAAATTTACACTATTGTTGAGAAAGCGGAGACAAATCAAAATCGTCCCATTCAGGCTCCTGATCAGTTGAAGATTCATGAACAGTTGAAGATTCATGAACAGTTGAAGATTCGTGATTTGTGTTAGTTATCATATTACTATGCCTCTTAATATATTCATCAAATTTTGCAAAACACACTTCATCTGCATCTGCGTTTACAAGAAACTCTATTTTTTCTTCTTCCATGAAATTTTTAATTAGATATGCAAAATGGGTTTCATTTATATTTTCAATACTCTTTTTATCTCTCTCGTCATCTTTCTCAAACATTTCATCTGTTTCTTTTAATATTTTGTTAATTTCAATCCATTCTAGTTCCCCATCAATATCTTCGATTAGCCCATTAAGATCAACAGTAATACCTTTAATTACTGAACTAATGTCATGACCAAGGTTTTCATTTTTCCTTTCGCACTCAACTTTAAGATCTGAATTATTAAGTTTAACTGACTCACTAACCAATAGTGACATGTTAGGAATCAAACTATCACGCTTTTGTTCTGTCTTTTTCCTTTCGAAATTTTTCGCTAAGCTATGATTGTCATCAGCAGACTCGTCAAAATAATCTGGCGAAACGTTTTCTGTCCTAGAAAGACAACTATGGGTATTTATCATGATGTTATTATTTATTTTGTAAGTATTATTGGTAGTGTGTGAACGCTGAGGGAATAGATTTACAAGCCAATCAATAATCCTTTGCCATAGAGCTTTACAGTCCAGGTCTTTCTTTAAATCATCAGGACAATCCTTTTCAAACACAAAATCAACACATATTCCCTTTCCACTTAAATCGAAATTTTCTCCTAAAATAATCTGACAATTCAATGTAAAGAGATCACTTTCCCCATCGCCACAATTAACCGAATAACGCATTTCAAGCTCTGAGTCACTGGAGTATTTGAACTCCATTGAGATCTGGCTATCATGCTCTAAGAAAGGATACTTATTATCGTTATCGTGATGTTTAAGCATGAATCTCGTCATTGAGAATTTACTGATTAAATTCAATAAATTGACTCTTTCTTCACTTTCACCACAAGAATTTGCCGAATTTAGCCAGCCTTTATTAACCAACTGATTTAATACTTCACTGCTATTATCATGGTCTGATAAAATAACACCATCAATATAGATCTTGGTTTTATTAGCCATGAGATCATTTTTTTCCGACGCCTTAATATCTTTATGAAAATCTATATTTGAATATGATGCTGAGTAAGATGTTACACTGTAATTATCAATAGGACTCATACCCTCTCCTTGATTGCTTAACATAAAGAGACTGCTGTTCCTATATAAATATGTCACTCAGCAACTTTCTTTACTTTTAAATTCATCCTTATTACTTCTGTTATTGAAAATAACATTGTGAAATTATAAATAGAGCAACAGAAACCCCATTTATATATAAAGACTAAATGCAGAGAAAAATGCACTTTAAACTAAGATATTAAAAGGTTTTGAGAGGTATTTAACTTGACCCTGTTACTGGTTTTTAAATAGAGTTAAGTCAACATATAGTCTCTCTTAAGTTATTAAAATGCTATATGGAATACACCCTATATATAATACGAGATAATGATATGACTAATACAAAAAAAACTTCGGCCGCAGTAGCGTCACAAGCGGCAAAAACCCTAAAAGATCCTAATGCTTCCGCTATTGAAAAGAGCCTGGCGGGATCAGCACTCTCGCAAACTAGCACCAGTAACCAGACAGGTGCGCATATGGAAGATATTGCATCACAAGTTCTGGCAAGTCCTGAATATAACGAACAGACTAAAACTCTGGCAGGCTCGGTACTCGCTCAAGCAAATAAGAAACGCTAGAAAAGGATAAAAACCCTGTATTGGGGCTTTCAGACTGCTGACAAAGTTGATAAGCGGGGAAATGTGCCGAATGGGTCGTAACGGAGTGAGCCGTCGGAGCGCCCATCGGTGCAGTCGCCCCGCCAGTTTCGGAGTGACAAAATAGGTTTGTCATCAACCTCAAAGCCCCTGTATCGGGGCTTTATTTAGCTAGATAGATATCACTTGGTCGGCAACTTAATGTCCTTGAACATTGCCTCGATATCTTCATTGGAGCGCAGAGCAACGGCTTTATCCACCACATCACGGGTGAGGTGCGGTGCAAAGCGCAGAATAAAATCGTACATATAACTGCGCAAGAAAGTACTGCGACGAAAACCAATCTTGGTGGTGCTGTAGGTAAAGATATCACGGGCATCGACCGTGACCAGATCAGGGTCTTGAATCGGATCAACCGCCATACTGGCAATCACCCCCACTCCCAGCCCTAAACGCACGTAAGTTTTAATCACATCAGCATCGGTCGCGGTAAAGACGATGCGCGGTGTCAAGCCGGCGCGGTTGAACGCGGTGTCCAGCTCTGAACGACCCGTAAAACCAAAGGTGTAAGTCACGATGGGATAGGCGGCCAGCTCTTCAATACTGACGTGGGTTTTGCCTGCCAGTGGATGATCAGGCTTCACCACTACCGCGCGATTCCAGTGATAGCACGGCAACATAATCAGATCGTCATATAAATGTAGCGCTTCGGTGGCAATGGCGAAATCTGCACTGCCCTTGGAGACGGCCTCGGCGATTTGGGTCGGCGACCCCTGATGCATATGTAGCGACACACGCGGATAGCGCTCGATAAAGCCTTTAATCACATTTGGCAATGCATAGCGCGCCTGAGTATGGGTGGTCGCGACATACAAAGAGCCTTTATCTGGATAGGTGTGTTCACCGGCAACCGCTTTAATAGCATCCACTTTTGACAATACTTCGCGGGCGATGCGAATAATTTCCAGCCCTGCGGGGGTCACCTGCGTCAGATGTTTACCACTACGGGCAAAAATCTGGATACCCAGCTCATCCTCCAGCATTCTAACCTGTTTACTGATCCCCGGTTGCGAGGTGTACAGACCTTCGGCGGTGGACGATACGTTAAGGTTATGATTAACCACCTCAACAATATAACGGAGCTGCTGCAATTTCATAGCTATACCATCCTAGGTTAAACACTGTGAGAAGCCCACAGTTTGGTATATCGGAATCACCCGGTATGCCGCGAAGTTATTAACTGAAACCCATAACTGCCTAATGCCAAGCTGGTCAGTATTGACCTTATAATAACTATAGGTGATAAGAAAATGTTTTATATAACCAAATTACTATATCATTTCATCCATGCTTGTATATACCCTGAGTTATCAAGGGACGACATCAGCATAAAAATAGTTTTTTTGGATCATGCAGATGGCAGCCAAAGATGGACAACGCCGACGGATTAACTAAGACTATAAAGTACTTGGGTAGATTAGCCCAATAAAAAACCAGCCATAAAGGCTGGTTTTCAGTTGTGGCAGAGAGTATTTCATATGGAAGCATTTTTCTGCATAAAAGCCTTCGAGAGACTCAGGCATTTATTTTTTTGCTTCCACCCATTTGCCATCAATATAGAAAGCAGACCAACCAGTGGCTTTGCCCTCTTTTTCGGATGAAACATACTGCTGCTTGGTCTTACGACTAAAGCGCACCATGGTTTTGTTACCCTCTTTATCCGTGACTGGCGCATCAGCCAAATAACGTAATTTTTCAGGTAAACGATCTTTGAAGCGCACCAGCTCTTCTACCAATGGCGCACGGGTTTCGCGCGATTTAGGGAACGTATTGGCCGCCAGGAACACGCCAGCCGCGCCATCTCGCAACACGAAATAGGCATCTGACTTCTCACAAGGCAGCTCTGGCAGCGGAACCGGATCTTCCTTCGGTGGTGCAACCTCACCACTGCGCAAGATTTTACGGGTATTTTTACACTCGTCATTGGTACAACCCATGTACTTACCAAAACGCCCCATTTTCAGGTGCATTTCAGAACCACACTTCTCGCACTCAACAATCGGGCCTTCATACCCTTTAATGCGGAATTCGCCCTGCTCTATCTCATAACCATCACACGCGGGGTTATTACCACAGACGTGTAATTTACGCTGGTTATCGATAAGATAGCTGTCCATTGCCGTGCCGCATTTCTGGCAGCGACGACGGGCGCGCAATGCGTTAGTCTCCGCATCATCACCCTCCAGAATGTTCAGAATCTCCGCTTCCGGCACCAGATTAATGGTGGTTTTGCAGCGCTCTTTCGGCGGCAATGCGTAGCCAGAGCAGCCCAGGAACACCCCGGTGCTGGCAGTACGGATCCCCATCTGGCGACCACAAGTTGGGCAGTCGATACTGGTCATGACCATCTGGTTCGGGCGCATACCGCCCTCTTCAGGATCTTTCTCGGCTTTTTCAAGCTGTTCGCTAAATTCTGCGAAGAAGCCATCCAGCACCGCTTTCCACTCAGCCTGATTGTTGGCTACCTGATCGAGACCACTTTCCATGCGCGCGGTGAAATCGTAATTCATCAACTCACGGAAATTCTCTTCCAGCCGATCAGTGACGATTTCGCCCATTTTCTCAGCATAGAAGCGGCGGTTTTCTACCCGCACATAACCACGATCCTGAATGGTCGAAATAATCGACGCATAGGTGGATGGACGGCCAATCCCGCGTTTTTCCAGCTCTTTCACCAGAGAGGCTTCACTGTAACGCGCCGGTGGCTTGGTGAAGTGCTGGCTTGGGATCAGTTTCTGTAAATCCAGCTCACTGCCGACTTCAATCACTGGCAAGGTTCTGTCTTCATCGCCTTTACGCAGTGCTGGCATCACCTTGGTCCAACCATCAAAGCGCAAAGTACGGCCTTTGGCGCGCAGTTGGAAATCACCCGCCTGCACGGTTAACGTGGTGGAGTCATACTTGGCCGGTGTCATCTGGCAAGCCACAAACTGACGCCAAATCAGCTGATACAGCTTCTGGGCGTCGGTTTCCATATCTTTTAGCTGCTCAGCCAGCACATTCACATCCGATGGACGAATGGCTTCATGCGCTTCTTGCGAATTCTCTTTGCTGCTGTATTGATTTGGTGCAGGTGGCAAATATTTATCGCCGAAATTATCGCCGATATAGTCGCGCACCATGGTCAATGCATCCTGACTCAAATTGGTGGAGTCAGTACGCATATAGGTGATATGCCCCGCTTCATACAAACGTTGCGCCATCATCATGGTTTTCTTCACCCCAAAGCTCAGGCGGGTACTGGCAGCCTGTTGCAAGGTGGAGGTGATAAAGGGTGCGCCTGGCTTGCTGCTGGTCGGTTTATCTTCACGATCCAGCACCTTATAACGGGCGTTTTCCAGCAAATTCAGTGCAGCATGAGTCTGCTCACGATTGACCGGCTTAAACGGCTTATTGTGAGCATGGGTGACTTCCATTTGGATCGGAACTTCACCTTTTGCCAGCAAGTCAGCATGCAGTTCCCAGTACTCTTCAGGAACGAATGCTTTGATATCACGCTCGCGCTCCACCACCAAACGCACGGCAACAGACTGTACGCGCCCTGCGGACAAGCCACGGGCAATCTTTTTCCACAACAGTGGTGAAACCATATACCCCACAACCCGGTCCATAAAACGGCGGGCTTGTTGGGCATTAACTCGGTCGATATTCAATTCACCGGGTTGATTAAACGCCTGCTGGATCGCGTTTTTAGTGATTTCGTTAAATACCACACGGCTAAAACGCTTATCGTCACCACCAATCACCTCCCGCAAATGCCAGGCAATAGCCTCTCCTTCGCGGTCAAGGTCGGTTGCGAGATAGATGTGGTCAGCGTTTTCAGCTAATGCTTTCAGCTCGGCAACCACTTTCTCTTTGCCGGGCAAAATTTCATACTGCGCTTTCCAGCCATGGTAAGGGTCGACACCCATGCGATTGACCAAGGCAACCTTTTCATCTTTCTTTACTTTGGTTTTGGGTTTGTCAGCGGCTTTCTTGGCTTTATCTTCGGTTGAGTTCGCGCTCTTCTTACTGGCTGAGCCACTGGTCGGCAAATCACGAATGTGACCGACACTGGACTTAACCACGTAGTTATTCCCTAAATATTTATTAATAGTTTTGGCTTTTGCCGGGGACTCAACTATTACTAGAGCTTTACCCATAATTACCTTTACCTAAATTATTTCTTCTAAAAGAAGGTTTTTATCTTGCCGTACCGCGGCATTCTGTATCTCTTTTTTATATTGCGGTACTTTTTCAGGAGATCAACCTGTTTTTTTGATCGGGCAACAAAATAGCGTTCCGAATCTTAGCGGGTGAGCTCTTAAATTTTTTGCCGGCGCCCAGTGCTACCGCAGTGAATTCTGTCTTATGGCGTCAACAAAACCTTCCACCTAATAGTATAAAATCCCACACTGTACCTGATAAAAAGCGCTACGCAACCTAATTAGCCAGTAATCTCTATTTATCCAATAGAGAGGGTAAAACGGCGAAAGGCTCGAATAAACCTTAGCCTGTTTGCGAACAAATGCTAACCCGCAGTACAATAGTGAGAGAAATTGCCTTGTAATGAGGAAATATAATAGTCGTGAGGAGATATGATGCTCGGAAACACAGTACCGATTGAGCGTAATAAATTATTGGCAGAAGCCAATGAGATTATTCGTCAGCATGAAGATTATATGCAGGGTATGCAGGCAACTGAGGTTGAGCAAAAAGGCCCGGTATTGGTCTTTCGCGGAGAGTTCTTCCTTGATGCAGATGGCCTGCCAACGGCGAAAACAACGGCGGTATTTAATATGTTCAAACACTTGGCTCACGTCTTGTCAGCCAAATATCATTTGGTTGATTGATAGGTTATTGACAAAGTGCTGGTTGGGGAGAGAACAGATCCTGCCACCCGGTTTGTTCGCAGCCTGAGGGGGCTAAGCCCCCTGTTTTATTGGCTATCAAGACGTTACGTCGGTTTATAGCAGGGGTTTCTCACCACGTTGCCACCAACGTAGTAGCAGACGATCAGCACTTTCTGCTGCACTGCCGGTAAAACGATCCATCAGACGTTTACGACGAGCATAACGTACACCAATAACCTCATGGTTATCCATTTCAGCAATCAGTAAATCATCGCTGGTGCCAATGGCATCAACCAACCCTTTCTCTTTAGCTTGGGTACCAAACCAATGTTCACCGGTCGCGACAGCATCGATATCCAACGATGGACGTTGCTGCTGGACGAACTGCTTGAATAACAGATGAGTTTCATTCAGATCTTCGCGGAATTTCTCACGCCCTTGCTCAGTATTTTCACCAAACAGCGTTAGGGTTCGCTTAAACTCACCGGCAGTATGCAGCTCGACATCAATATCATTCTTTTTGAGCAAGCGGTGGAAGTTCGGAATTTGTGCCACAACGCCAATCGAGCCGATAATGGCGAAAGGTGCACTGATGATACGATCAGCCACACAGGCCATCATATAACCACCACTGGCCGCCACTTTATCTACCGCAACCGTCAGGCGAATACCTTTGTGACGCAGACGTTCGAGCTGTGACGCCGCCAGACCATAGCCATGTACCACACCACCAGGGCTTTCCAGTCGCAGCAGCACTTCATCCTGAGCGGTAGCCACCGCCAGTACTGCCGAAATCTCTTCACGTAAAGAAGTGACTTCATGTGCATCAATGCTGCCTTTAAAATCAATCACATACAAACAGGGTTTTATTGCAGCCACGGCACCTGCTTTTGCGCGTTGCTTTTTCAGCTTTTGATCTGCTTTTTGTTGCTTTTTAAACTCTTTAATCCAGGTTTTTTGCTCCCCATGGCTCATGCGCGCCAGTCGCATTTCGCGCTGCATTTCCTTATATTGCTCACCCAGATCAACCAGGTTCAGCTCTCCCCGTTGCCCTTGTTTCCTCATTCCCTGGCTGACAACCAGTAAAACTACCGCACCAATCGCAACCACTATGGTGACCACTTTTGCCAGAAACAGTCCGTACAGAGAAATCAACTCCACAAATACCGCCTTTATTCATCTGCTATTAGAGAGATACTTGCATTCTAGCGAACCACTGCGCCGCCGTCTTGCGCAAATGAAAAATTGCATTGGTTTCGCTTAAATATAAGAATGTAAGAGATATCGCGGCCTGCTTGGGTAAAATACCCGCCGCCAGTAAGAGGAATAATTATGCATTATCAGCCTAAAGATAACCTGCTCGACAATCACTCTATTTTAGTAACGGGCGCAGGTGATGGCATTGGTCGTGAAGCCGCGTTGACCTATGCGCGTTTTGGTGCCCGCTTGATTTTAGTTGGCCGCACCGAAAGCAAATTAATTGCCGTACAACAACAGATTGCGGCTGCCAATGGCTTACCTGCATTGGTAATGACATTGGATCTGCTGCACACAACCGCGCAAGATTGCCAACAGTTAGCCAATACCTTAAGCCAACAGATCCCCCATTTGGATGGCGTCTTACACAATGCGGGCTTGTTGGGTGATATCGCCCCGATGTCTGAGCAGAACATCGCCGTTTGGCAAGATGTGATGCAAGTGAATGTCAATGCGACTTTTATGCTTACTCAAGCACTGCTACCTTTGTTGCTGAAATCTCCCAGTGCCTCGCTGGTTTTCACCAGTTCAAGCGTCGGTCGTCAGGGTCGTGCTGGCTGGGGAGCCTATGCCGTATCCAAATTTGCCACTGAAGGCATGATGCAGGTGCTGGCAGAAGAGTATAAGCAGAGTCATCTACGGGTTAATTGTATCAATCCAGGGGGCACCAAAACTCAAATGCGGGCCACCGCCTTTCCTGATGAAGATGCGAACAAACTAAAAACACCGGCTGATATTATGCCGCTGTATCTTTACCTGATGGGCGATGATAGCCGGAGAAAAACCGGAATCAGCTTTGATGCACAACCTGGCCGTAAACCCGGCCCCGCAGAGTAAAAGGAACCTTTAATGTCTGAAGAACGCCACCAGCAGCGCCAACAAAAAATAAAAGAAAAGGTTGAATCTCGGGTTGCCGCCGCACAGGAGATCCGCGGCATCATGATTGTTTTTACCGGTAACGGCAAAGGCAAAACTACCGCCGCTTTTGGTACCGTCACCCGGGCGGTCGGTCATGGGTTAACCGCGGGCGTCATTCAGTTCATAAAGGGCGAATGGCCGAACGGGGAGAAAAATTTGTTGCAGCAACATGGGGTTGAGTTTCAGGTGATGGCGACTGGCTTTACCTGGAATACCCAGAACAGAGAAACAGATACCGCCGCCTGTCAGGGCGTTTGGCAGCACGCTTTGCGTATGTTGGCTGATCCGGCATTAGATTTAGTGGTGCTGGATGAGCTGACTTATATGGTCGCTTATGACTATCTGCCACTGGATGAGGTGGTTAATGCCCTTCAACAGCGCCCTGCCCATCAAACAGTGATTATTACTGGCCGTGGTTGCCATCGTGATTTACTGGAGATGGCTGATACCGTGAGTGAGTTACGCCCGGTAAAACACGCTTTTGATGCCGGAATTAAAGCTCAGCAAGGTATTGATTGGTAATTTAGCGCAACTCTGCCCCCTATATCCGCGCAGTAAAAAGCCGCAGTGATTGAACTGCACCCCAAATGTTGGACACTCAACAAAGTAAGGTGCAGTTTTTTATGA